>NZ_JBCPDQ010000007.1:87241-167106 GCF_040915325.1 Coprococcus sp. RTP21281st1_F1_RTP21281_210402 | reverse complement strand
CGAGGACTTATCCTTAGAGGTTTCTAAGAGATAAGCTTTAGAAGATACCTCTTTCTGTGTGAAATTCTGAAGGTACAAGTTAAAAAAATATAAAAAACACTTGCATTTTCAAGTCAAATGTGTTAACATTGACAAAGACGCCGTGGTTTACCAGGTGATATTCCTCGATAGCTCAATGGTAGAGCACTCGGCTGTTAACCGAGGGGTTGTAGGTTCGAGCCCTACTCGGGGAGCTGCTTTTGAAAACCTGGCCCCATGGTCAAGCGGTTAAGACATCGCCCTTTCACGGCGGTAACACGGGTTCAAATCCCGTTGGGGTCATTTGACAATTAAATATGCCGATGTGGCTCAATTGGCAGAGCAGCTGATTTGTAATCAGCAGGTTATCGGTTCGAGTCCGATCATCGGCTTTTTGCTTAAAGCAAGAAGTTGCCAAAAGCAATAAATGGGTGGATTCCCGAGTGGCCAAAGGGGACAGACTGTAAATCTGCTGCGTAATGCTTCGATGGTTCGAATCCATCTCCGCCCATTTTATTTTTTTGCCGCGGGGTGGAGCAGTCTGGAAGCTCGTCGGGCTCATAACCCGAAGGTCATAGGTTCAAATCCTGTCCCCGCTATTTTTATGTAAGCCCAGATAGCTCAGTTGGTAGAGCAGAGGACTGAAAATCCTCGTGTCGCTGGTTCGATTCCAGCTTTGGGCACTAGATGAAAAGCTGAAACTTTTATGAGTTTCAGCTTTTATTTGTTTATGCGGGCAAAGCCCTCCAAAACGTACAGTATGTATATTTATAGGATTCCGAAGGAGGAGATATCAGAATGGTATTTGAGGTTGGACAGGTTATAAAGATGAAGAAGGCGCATCCTTGTGGAACGAATTCCTGGGAGATACTCAGAGTAGGAATGGATTTCAGACTCAGATGTACTGGCTGTGATCATCAGGTCATGGTGCCCAGAAAATTGGTGGAGAAGAACTTCAAGGGATTTATTGAAGAATAAAAAAGAAGCAGGATCATGATTAGGCGATTATGATTCTGCTTCTTTTTTTATATAAAGTTTTTTGTGAGCCGATTGAGTATAACTCATATATTAGCTTTACTCTCTTTAAGGGAGGAGCGCAGCCGTCAAGCGGCTGCGCCAATTAAGGGATTGGGGGGTGTAGTCATTTCTGACTACAAAAAAGGGAGTAAATAACAAAAAATAGTAAATTGTCAAATTTCAGTGTAAGCTGTCAACGCTTTCTGTTGTTTTTCTGTATCTCTTGCTTACAAGTTGATAATATGATAAATGGATCAGGATTGCAATAGCATTTGGCTCATTTAGGTTATAATGCCATATTTGTTGGCGATTTTGACTGTTTTTGACTACTTTTGCATGTATAATCGTAAAAAATCATCTAATGTAACATAACGCAACGATATTGCGCAAGTTGCACACAGGCAAGTTGCGCAATACAGAAGAGATATATAATAATAAAAGAGCAGAATCACGATTAGGCGATCATGCTTCTGCTCTTTTTATTTATATAAGATTTTTTGTGAGCTGATATTGAATATATCATAACCTTTGATTACTCACCTTTAAGGGAGGGACGCAGCCGCTTGACGGCTGCGTCAATTAAGGGATTGGGGGGTGTAGTCATTTCTGACTACGAAAAAAGGGAGTAAAAACAAAAAATAGTAAATTGTCAAATTCCAGTGTAAGCTGAAGATGTTTCTGCTGTTCTTGTATCTCTTGCTTACAAGCTGATAATATGACATAAATGTTATTTATGCAATAGCATTTGATTGTTTTCCGTCATATTCACATATTCATAATAAATTTTGACTGTTTTTGACTGAAAAGGAATAAATCAGACATTTGCACTATTCAAATGGCATGCTTATGTGATATAACTTTACTTATATGACGTGATAATACATTATTCCACAGATGAATTATCACAGATAATATGCATACGAAAAAAGATCAGGGAGGATCAAGATGAAGAGTAGCAAGAAAAATCTTATTGCCATTGCCGTGGTAATTCTCATTATTGCGGTTCTCGGAATTCTGTCTATATATGTAGATAAGATTCCATCGCCATCGACATATGCGACATTCTGGGCACTTGTACCATCGGTTGTCGCTATCACGCTGGCACTTATAACGAAGGAGGTTTACAGTTCACTGTTTATAGGAATTGTAATAGGAAGTGTGTTTGCCTCCGGATTCAGTTTTACGGGCAGTATATCGAATGTACTGCAGGATGGACTGATCGCACAGCTTTCAGATTCATATAATGTAGGTATACTGATATTCCTTGTCATTCTTGGAACCATAGTTGCACTTATGAACAAGGCAGGTGGATCCAAGGCATTTGGTGACTGGGCAGCTACCCATATCAAGACCAGACAGGGCGCGCAGCTCTGCACAGTTCTTTTGGGAGTTCTGATATTTATCGATGACTATTTTAACTGCCTCACAGTCGGCAGCGTTATGAAGCCTGTAACTGATAAACACAGGATATCAAGGGCGAAGTTTGCATATGTTATAGATGCAACAGCGGCACCTATATGTATCATAGCCCCTGTATCATCATGGGCTGCGGCCGTCAGTGGATTTGTAAAGGGTGAGGATGGCTTTGGTCTGTTTATAAAGGCCATACCATATAACTATTATTCATTCCTCACACTTGCGATGATGATCGCAATGATCGTTATGAAGGTTGAGTTTGGTTCCATGGAGAAGCATGAGCTCAATGCCCTGAAGGGAGATCTTCTCTCAATGGGAGATGGCAAGAAGACTGTCACAGCAGAGGAGACTGATGTGGTCAACAGCAACGGCAAGGTAGTTGATCTTATAATACCTATCATATGTCTTGTTATCTGCTGCATTATAGGAATGATCTACACAGGTGGATTCTTCAGCGGTGTAAGCTTTGTAGAGGCATTCTCAAACAGTGATGCATCTGTTGGACTTGCAATTGGAAGCTTGTTCGGACTGCTTATTACAATTCTTCTGTATGTGATAAGAGGAGTCCTGGATTTTGGTAAATGTATGGAGGCTATACCAGAGGGCTTTAAGGCAATGGTACCGGCTATACTGATCCTTACATTCGCATGGACGCTCAAGGGAACTACCGATATGATGGGTGCAAAGGATTTTGTACAGACAGCAATGACATCTGCATCGGGAAGTCTGTTTAGTTTCCTTCCTGCGGTTATATTTATAGTTGGATGTCTCATGGCGTTTGCAACAGGAACATCATGGGGAACATTTGGAATACTTATCCCTATTGTGTGTGCAGTATTTGAGGGTAAGAATAATGAGCTTATGATCATAGCGATATCAGCATGTATGGCTGGAGCTGTGTGTGGAGATCACTGCTCACCTATATCAGATACCACTATCATGGCATCAGCAGGAGCGCAGTGTAACCATGTAAATCATGTGGCAACACAGCTTCCATATGCGATAACAGCGGCTATCATGTCATTCGTGTCATATGCTATAGTTGGACCGCTTACATACCATCTGCATGTTAAGTGGTTTATCATGCTTCCGATATTCATAGCAATGATGGTTCTTCTGATATTTGTACTCAGGGTCATCAAGCGCAGGAATCCTGCAAGTTATGTGAATGCGGATACTAGAGTAGCGGATGCGGAGTAGGCAGATCAAATTGTAAATAAAAGGTATATTTAACGAAAAAAATAGTTGACTTATGATGGAACATAAGTTAATATGTGAGAGTAGAGTTTTCATTTATTTGAATCCTCTCTCCCCTCATTATGGTGACCAGGTACCCCCTGGTCACTTTTTTGTTTATATGGACAAAATATAGCATGGGCACTTTATATTTGTTAACTTGAGCAATCACATGTAAAGGTATATTCTATATACCATAGATGCCGGGGAGACAGACATCATAATAAATAAAGGAAAGAGAGTAGTTATGCAGGATAACAGAGAGATAACAAATGAAGAAGTCCAGAAGGCTTCGGAGATAATCAACAATTTGCTGAGTTACTATAACAGTAAGGTTGTGGGACAGCCTTATCTGGGATATTCACTTCTGGTTGCAATGATGACAAACGGTCATGTGCTTCTGGAATCCGTTCCAGGACTTGCCAAGACCACTGCTGCCAGGGTTATGACAGAGGCGGTTAATGGATCATTTTCAAGGATCCAGTGTACACCGGATCTTATACCGAGCGACATAATTGGAACCCAGATGTACAACATGGCGACCAATACATTTGAGGATAAGATAGGTCCGGTTTATTCGAACTTTGTACTACTCGATGAGATAAACAGGTCCAGTGCGAAGACACAGAGTGCCATGCTGGAGGCGATGCAGGAGAGAGAAGTCAGTATAGGAGGAAAGACATATAAGCTGCCGGAGGTGTTCGTGGTAATAGCGACCCAGAATCCGATCGAATCTGAGGGTACGTATGTGCTGTCAGAGGCACAGCTTGACAGATTCCTTCTCAAGGAGACTGTGACATATCCAAGCGCAAGGGATGAGATGGAGATACTCAACAGAGTGGAGGCAGGAGTTTTTTCAGACGTGAAGTCCGTTGCCAGCGTTGACGATGTGGTGTATCTTCAGAAGCTGTGCAAGAGGATTTATATAGATCCGGCGATAAAGAAATATATAGTTGATATAGTTCAGGCAACCAGAATGACGGATAAGATACTTGCACCTGAGCTTGCACAGTATGTTGCCATGGGTGCGAGCACAAGAGCGGCTATTGCGTTCATGGAGGTAGCAAAGGCGATCGCACTTATAAATGGGAGAAGATATTGTGTTCCTGATGATGTGAAAGCACTCAGATATTCAGTCCTGAGACACAGGATCATGCTTACATTTGCCGCTGTTGCGGAAGACGTGAAGATTGAGAAGATTATAGATGCCATAATAGGTTCGGTTAAGACGCCGTAGGGGAAGACAGTTAATTATGAAGATGACATATATATCCAGAATACAGGGAAATATGAAGGGATATAAGACCATATATACTACCAAGGCAACGTCGAGGATAATCGATGGTTCGTACAATTCCATCTATAAGGGCAGGAGTATGAACTTTGATGAGCTCAGGGAGTATGTCGTTGGCGATGATATCAAGGACATGGACTGGAAAGCATCTGCCAGGAGCCAGAAGCTTCTGGTCAGACAGTATATCGCCGAGAAGAAGCATAATATAATGCTGGTGATGGATGCCGGAAAACGTATGCTTGGATATGCCAATGATGTTCAGGAGAAGAGTGACGTTGCACTTATGGCGGCAGGAACCCTGGCATATATGGTGTGTGACAATGGTGATTATGTGAGCGCTACTTATGTTTCAGACAGGGGCGTGGAGCACTATCCGTTTAAGACAGGCTTTGCAAATGTCGAAAATATTCTTGCGGGTTACCACAGGAACGTTACCATGACTAATGACTCGGATACGGGGGATGCGCTGAGCTTCATTGCGAGGAATTTCAGGAGGAGAATGATCATACTTGTGGTGACGGACACCAGAGGTATCCTGAATATGTCGGAGGCAACTGTAAAGCAGTTAAAGGTACTGCATGATATACTGCTTATAAATGTTGAGGATGCCGGGATGAACGGTAAGAATGTATATGACTTATCCGGTGACACATATATTCCTGAATTTTTTACCAGGGACATGAAGCTGACAAAGAAGGAAGAGAGGAAAAGGCAGGAGCTTTCAAGTGCCTGTGACGACAAGCTTAAGAAACTTGGTATTTCGTACCTGACGGTCAGGTCTTCTGACAGCATGGATGAAAAGATAGTAGAGCTGCTCAACAAGCACAAGACTGAGAGCTCTGGAAAGTAGTTAAATGGGCTGATGCCCGGAGATAAGAGGAAGAAGATATAAGATATGGAAAGTTCAGTGAATTTGCAGGAGCCGCTTTCGTATGTGGTATGGCCGATCGTGCTGACCGGAGTGATAACAGCCGCAGTGCTGTTGTTCTTTGGTGTCTGCTGGTATCTGAGAAGACGTAGAAAAATGGCGGCGGAGCTGCCGAAGGTGGTGAAGCCTGCGCCTATGGATATGGGTAGAGTGAAGGCCAGATATCTGTCAGAACTGGCGGATATTGCGGGACAGTATGATCAGGGAAAACTTGATGTAAGAGGTGCATATCAGCGTATGAGCCGTTGTATCAGGGGATTTGTTCATGCTGCAACCGGCATAAGGGTTCAGAATTATACTCTGTATGATATAGAAAGATTAAACATGCCGGAGCTGTACTATCTTGTGGCTGAGTATTATGCGCCGGAATTTGCAAGAAAGTCCGATGGTGATGTGAGGGCTTCCCTTGAGAAGACAAGGAGTTTGATTGAGAGATGGCAATAAAATATCATATTGTTCTATATGCAGGCCTGGCTATTGCGCTGTTTATGCTGGTATTTGTGTTTGTGAAATACAAAAAGACAAAGAAATATGCCGGAGGAAAAAAGATCGCAGGGCTCATATGCCAGGAAGATGAGGCATATTTCAGGAAAAGAAAAATATTATATAAGACCGGGCTTACAGCCACGCTCATATGCTGCGTACTGGTTGTCGTATCGGCATTCCTGCTCATGGCAAAACCATACACGAGCAGGCGTATGCAGGATGAAAAGTATTGCAGGGACATCATTCTGTGTATCGACATATCAACATCCGTGGATTATCTCAACGAGAATCTGCTGGACAAGCTGAAGAAAACAGTTGATGAGCTTCAGGGCGAACGTTTTGGAATCGTGATATTTAACACAAGTCCGGTGCTGCTTACTCCGCTCACGGATGATTATGAGTATGTGAAGGATCAGCTTGATCTGATCGCACAGTGTCTGAAGAGCAGAAATGAAGTGAATCTGGACGATGCATTTTCATCGGGGTACGACTGGATATATTATCAGGCATATATATCATCTGGAACTCTGATTGGAAATGAGCAGAGGGGAAGCTCACTTATAGGGGACGGCCTTGCTGCTGCGGCAATCGATTTTTCGGATGCTGACAAGGAGAGGACAAAGGTGGTAATATTCTCCACTGACAATGATATACAGGGAACACCGGTGGCAACTCTGGATGAGGCGGCCGATATATGTGTTTCAAACAATGTCACGGTGTATGGAGTTGGAACAAAGGAGATGACACCGGAAAACAAGGAGTCCATGAAGAATGCGGTGGAGAAGACCGGTGGTAAATTCTATCTTGAGGAGGAATCCGGATCATTTGGAGAGATAGTATCATCGATAGAAAAGCTGAGTAAGAATCTGGTCAAGGTGAGGATGGTGGATGTTGAGACACCTGAGCTGTTATATCCATTTGTATTGATGCTGGTTCTGTTTGCAGGAATGCTAGGACTTGGCCGCTGGCTCAAATTATAAGACGTTACAGGAGAGAATTATGAGAATAGATCCAATTATACCAATCTGGCTTATGCTCATATTGTGCGTTGGCATGGCGTTCCTGAAAAGGCGGAAGAGAAGCGCATATATAAGGCAGATAGCTGCCATCATACTGATATTTCTCATCAATCTGAGGATCATGGTCCCAAGCAGCAACGTGGAGACAAGTGTCCGGAAGCTTGACACATATGTGCTGTTCGTTGTGGATGACACCATAAGCATGCTGGCTCAGGATTATGCTGGGGATACAGAGAGGCTGACGGCGGTGAAGAAAGACTGCGAGCACATAGTTGATGAGATGGACGGTGCTAAATTTGCAGTCATAACTTTCAATAATAGTGCAAATCTGATATCGCCATATTCGGATGATTCAAATTTTGCAAAAAGTGTTCTGGATTCAATATATCCGCTGGATTCGCTATATGCCAGGGGGTCGTCCATGAATGTCTGCATAGATGTGATGACGGATACCCTTAAGCGTGCAAAGGAGAAAAATGATGGAAATGTGGTCGTGTTCTTTATAAGCGATGGTGAAATAACCAACGACGACAGACTCAAGTCATTTGACGGGGCGAAAAAATATATTGATGGAGGCGCAGTGTTGGGGTACGGCACAAAGGAAGGCGGTAACATGTATGTGAAATCATATTACGATGACCGGAAGGAGCTGCTTGAGGACACATCGGACTACCCGTATAAACCAGCGGTGTCGAAGATCGATGAGGATAATCTGAAAAAGATTGCCGATGATCTGGGCGTCGACTATATAAATATGAACGATGGTTCTGCGCTGGATAAGGTTGTGGAGAAGTCACGGGGAACCGCTGAGTCAACGGATAAGGGTAAGACTATAGGATATGTGGATATATATTATCTGTTTGCAGCATTATTTGCAGGACTTGTTGTATATGAATTTTTTGATATGAGAAAGAAAGTCATAAAATGAAAAACAGATCAGGAATAATAAAGATCGTTGCTGCAGTGACCGGAGCTGTCAGCCTGCTGTGTATGGCGGTGCTTCTGGTGAATTATCTGTGCAATGAGCATTTTATAAGTGAATACAAAAAGGGACAATATGTGGACAGCACAGTGAACGCCGTGCTTGGCTTTACTCAGCCACATATATACCATTATAATCTTGGTGATGTATATTACAGTCAGGGAGATTACGAGGGCGCCGAGCAGGAGTTTCGTAAGGCACTTGAAAAGAAGCCGGGTGGTGAGTCCGACTGTAAGACAAGGGTCAACCTCGCGCTGTCCATAGTGAAGCAGATAGATCCTGATGGTGTTACCAAAGAGAATCTGGATGAGGTGATAGACATACTTGAGGGGGCAAAGGACATTCTCATAGAGAATGACTGCGCCCACAGGGATGATGAGGATGGACATTACGAGGATGCACAGACTCTGAAGGATGAGATAGATGCCTTTGAGGAGCAGCTCAGGAAGCAGACGGAGGAACAGGATCAGAAAGGTGATCAGGATCCAAATGACCAGAAGAGTCAGGGCTGTGACGATGAAAACGAAGAGGATACACAGGAGCCTCAGTCTTCTGATAAAGAATCGGAGATACGAAAGCAGCTCGATGCCATCCAGGGAGACAGTCTTGAGCAACGAAATCAGGAGATGGATGCATACGAGACATACAAAAATGAACATGATTACTACGGCGGACGCACTTGGTGATCATACATTAATAGACATTAAATTCTAAATATAAAACTTGCGCAATATTAAGACGCGGGGTATAATACTGCTAGTTATGGTCATTTGTGGAAAAGTGACCAGAATAAGGAGATAGAATCGAGCAATGGTAAATGAAGAAAAGGTCATTCTAATGACGAAGATCGCCATGTACAAGGAGTCGCTTGGACGTGAGGATCTCGAAAAGGGTAAATATTTTCAAAGTGACTATGTGAAGCTTAACTGTCTTAAGACAATTGTTTCATCTACGGTGCTGTTTGTAGTTTTTGCCGCAGCTTACATATACTATAATCTTGCAGATATAGTTGAGAAGCTCACAGAGCTTGACTATGTGAAGGTGGCGAGCAGCATTGTGGGCGGCTATGCAGTGGTGTGTATTGCATTTGCGCTTTTCGCGTGGGTCTTATATACATACAGATATATGAAGGCAAAGCCAAAACTCATAAAGTATAACCAGAATCTTAAGAAACTGATAGAATTTTATGAGAACGAGGACGGAACACGCCGTTCTGTCAAAAAAAAGAGGAGGGCTAACTGATAATGTCAACACTTCTGGATTTCCGCGATGGAGTAAAGAATTTTTGTAGTAAGTATGATAAATTTGTTTCACCACTGTGTAAGTTTATACTGGCACTTGTTGTGTTCTGGTCAATAAACCATCTCACAGGATATAACAGCACGATAAGCAGTATCGTAGTGGTCCTGGCAGCAGCTTTTGTGTGTGCGTTCCTTTCAGGCCAGCTCACACTTGCCATTGCAGGACTGTACGCATGTGCCCAGGTTGCCAGCGCAAGTCTGGAGCTTGGAATCTCATTTGTTGTCATATTTGTGATAATGTATTGTGTATATATAAGATTTTTCCCTAAGGCATCATGGATCATTCTGTTTATGCCATTCTTTTACATTATAAAGTTCCAGTATTTCATGCCAATCCTGGCTGGAATGACAGCTGGATTCACAGGAATGGTTCCTGCAGCATTTGGCTGTATATTCTACTTCTTCCTGAAGCATACTGCTGATTACGTTGCTTTAAGCTCAAGTTCAGCAGAGGGTGATCTGATAGAGGGATACAAGTATATTTTCCAGCATCTGGTGCAGGATAAGACACTTCTGCTCACCATAATAGTGTTTGCAGTTGTTATAGTTCTTACATACATAATATATAGAATGTCATTTGCATATTCATGGTACGTTGCCATCATCACAGGCGGTGTGGTAGAGATCATACTGTTCCTGGTTGGAACTTTGTCCATGGAAGTTGAGGTATCCCTTGCGGGGGCTCTGCTTGGATGCATACTGGCGATACTGGTGACCATAGTGGTTCAGTTCTTCAAGATAGTTGTGGACTACTCAAGTGTTGAGAATACACAGTTTGAGGACGATGACTACTACTACTATGTAAAGGCTGTGCCAAAGGTCATGGGTGGTGCCCAGAGAAAGGCAGCCAGAAGAGAGCAGCCATCGCCAAGACCACAGCAGAAGAGGACGACTTCGTCCGGATCAGGCGCACAGAGAAGCCGGTCAGCGGCAAAGGAAGATTCTGTTACAGGATCAACAAGATAGATACATTGAAAAGAGCTTACATGTGAGTGACCTGACTTTTGTCAGGTCACATTAATTATACGGAGTATTTATATACCGAAAGGAGGATGAAATGGATAAGATATCAACGTTTATATCAACGTATTTTGATTGGTTTTATATAACAGTTCCAGGCACAGTAGATATAATAGAGATACTTATTTTGTCATTCTTTATATACAGGATCATGTTGTGGTTCAAGCAGAGCAGAGCATGGACTCTTCTGAAGGGTATAGTTATGATCGTGCTCTTCACTGCCATTGCGGCGGTGTTCCAGTTCAATACGATCTTATATCTGCTTAAGAATGCATTCAGTGTGGGAATAATAGCGGTGGTGATCCTGTTCCAGCCGGAGTTCAGACGAGGACTTGAACAGCTTGGAAGAAAGAAGCTGATCAATTACATTATACGAGATGGCGAGGATGATGGTGTTATATCGGAGAAAACGATATATGAGCTTGTGAAGACGGCCCAGGTCCTGTCTGCAAACCGTACCGGTGCACTCATAGTCATTGAGAATGAAGTTGCACTGGGCGAGTATATTGATACGGGAATACCGATCGATGCGGTCGTGACTAACCAGTTACTTCTCAATATATTTGAGCACAACACACCGCTTCATGATGGTGCGGTGATCATAAGAAAGAACAGGGTGGTTTCTGCCACATGTTATCTGCCACTGTCTGCAAATGACTCCATCAACAAGGAGCTTGGAACACGACACAGAGCCGGTATAGGTATCAGTGAGGTGTCAGACAGTATGACTCTTATCGTATCTGAGGAGACAGGTTCAATATCCATTGCACAGGGAGGCGAGCTCTTCAGGAATCTGGACAGCGAGGGCGTGAGAAGGCATCTTCAGACGCTGTGCAAGGAGTATAATGGAAGAAAGAGCCACAGGTCTTCAGGTGCCCGTCCGGTTAAGCGGAGAAAGAGAGTCGTTGTGGAGAATAAGAATAAAGCTTCCAGAAAGGAGGCTGATGAGAATGAAAAATAACAGCGCAGAGCCTAAGAAAAAGGCAAATAAGATATACAGCAATATAGGTCTTAAGCTTCTGTCGGTTGTGCTTGGATTTCTGGTGTGGCTTCTTGTACTGAACATCGATGATTCAGCCGTGACAAGGACCATAAGGGACATTCCGGTCAATCTGGTAAATACTGACGCCATAACAAGTCAGAATCAGTTGTACACGATAACTTCAGGTGATACCGTGGATATAGTCGTCAAAGGACGTAAATCACTTATAAGCGATCTTGATGCGTCGGATTTCAAGGCTGTAGCGGATATGTCAAAGATATCCATAACAAATGCGGTGCCTATCACTGTAACTGCGAACAGCACCAACATAGCTAAAAAGGTCAGCATAACTGTTGTGGACAACGTGCTGTCAGTTGAACTTGAGGACGAGAAGTCAGTGTCAGTTCCTGTGTCCGTGGTGACAACAGGCGAGGTTGCTTCCGGATATACGGTTGGTAACAGTGTGGCAGCTCCAAACCTCATAACGATAAAGGGTGCTGCAAGTATAGTTTCGAGCATAGATCGTGCAGAGGTGACAGTTGATGTGACCAGTGCAAAGGATGATATAACGACAAACTGTACGCCTGTATTTGTAACCGCTGATGGTGAGAAGATATCAGACAAGTCGATATCCTACGATGAGATATCGATAGCAGTCACAGTTCCGGTATACAAGACTAAGAATATACCTGTTCATGTGGATGTCACAGGAGATCCTGCGGATGGATATCTTGTATCAGATATAACATATGTACCGGAGACCGTTGATATAGGTGGAGACGCATCGATAATAAAGGATATAACAAGCCTTGATATAACGGATGTTGATGTGAGCGGATGTACAGCAGATGTTGAGACGACACTTGATGTATCAAAGTATCTTCCAGAGGGTGTGGTCGTGACAAAGGAGAGCGCATACATCAATGTGAAGATAGCGATCGAGAAATCAGTTACAAGAAATATAACGGTGACCACAGGG
The DNA here is from genome assembly GCF_040915325.1 of Coprococcus sp. RTP21281st1_F1_RTP21281_210402. Lineage (NCBI taxonomy): Bacteria > Bacillati > Bacillota > Clostridia > Lachnospirales > Lachnospiraceae > Coprococcus > Coprococcus sp. RTP21281st1_F1_RTP21281_210402. The sequence continues at coordinate 154,428 of NZ_JBCPDQ010000007.1, read as the reverse complement.
GATATCATCCTGAGGGGCAAGCAGAGTGGATACAGCTATGAGATGAGCATGGGTGATAGCAATACGATAACCGTGAGTGGAATCTCAAGTGCGGTGTCCAAGGTATCGGCCAAGAGCCTGAAGCTGTCCATAGATGCTTCCAAGCTCTCATATGGCGATAATACGATCACGCTCAGTGTCCCTGATGGAGATAAGTACACCGTGGTAAATACGTGTACAGTTATGGTAAAGGTTACTGAGACACAGTAGTCATTGTCTGGAGGTGTATGTATATGGATACAGAAAAGTTGAATGAGCTGAGACAGATCATAGAAGATTCGGATAATATCGTTTTCTTTGGCGGTGCAGGAGTATCGACGGAGAGCGGTATACCAGATTTTAGAAGTGTGGATGGACTGTATAATCAGAAGTATAAGTATCCGCCGGAAACTATAATCAGCCACAGCTTTTACAGACGTAACCCGGAGGAATTTTACAGATTCTATAAGGACAAGATGATATTTGCTGATGCAAAGCCGAACAAGGCTCATATAAAGCTGGCGGAGCTTGAGAAACAGGGAAAGCTCAAGGCGGTGATAACGCAGAATATCGACGGACTTCACCAGATGGCAGGTAGCAGGAATGTCATAGAGCTCCATGGTTCTGTTCACAGAAATTACTGTGAGAAATGCCATGCTTTCTATGACCTGGATTATATAGTCAATTCGGATGGTGTGCCTAAGTGTGAAAAGTGCGGAGGCACTGTAAAACCGGATGTGGTGCTGTATGAGGAGGCACTTGATGAGGACAATATGTCGAGGGCACTTCAGTATATATCCGAGGCGGATACGCTGATAATTGGCGGAACCTCACTTGTGGTATATCCGGCAGCAGGACTTATCAGATATTTCAGGGGGCGGAAACTGGTGGTTATAAATATGTCCCCGACACAGTCGGACAGCAATGCAGATCTTCTGATAGCGGATAAGATAGGAGATGTGCTGGGCAGTCTGTAGCATATGACGACAAAGGCATGTTGAAGGCATGCTATACAGATTCTATATAGTATGGAGGACGGTTTATGTATTTTGACAGATCAAATGGCTTCCCAAAAGATTTCCTGTGGGGCAGTGCGTCTGCTGCATATCAGATAGAGGGAGCGTGGAATGAGGATGGCAAAGGCCCATCCAACTGGGATCAGTTCGTAAGGATCCCGGGAAAAACATTTAAGGCTACGACAGGTGATAAGGCGGTTGACCATTACCACAGATACAAGGAAGATGTGGCACTTATGGCGGAGATGGGACTTAAGACTTACAGGTTCTCAATATCCTGGCCAAGGATCATACCTGATGGCAATGGCGAGATAAATGAAAAGGGCTTACAGTTCTATGATGACCTGATCAATGAACTGGTTAAGTATGGAATTGTTCCTATGGTAACAGTGTACCACTGGGATATGCCACAGGCACTTGAGGAGCAGTATCACGGATGGGAGAGCAGACGAATAGTCGATGATTTCGTCAGATATGCAAAGGTTCTGTTTGAGAGATACAGTGACAGGGTAAAGCACTGGATAATCATGAATGAGCAGAATGTATTTACAGGTCTTGGCTGGAATGCAGGAATGCACCCACCAGGAAAGGTTGATGACCAGAAGATGTTCTATCAGGTAAACCATCATGCATTTATGGCACACGCCAAGAGTGTTATTGCACTCAAGGAGATCTGCCCGGATGCTAAGGTCGGTTCATCCTTCGCATATACACCGTCATACGCATTTGACAGAAAGCCTGAAAATGCGATGGCGAAGATGGATTATGATGATCTGAACAACTTCTACTGGATGGATATGTATGCCTATGGCCGTTATCCAAGGGCTACCGCTGCTTACCTCAAGAGCAAGGATCTAACTCCGGTTATGGAGGACGGTGACGAGGATATCCTCAGGGAGGCTGCAGGTCTCATAGATTTCATGGGTGTAAACTATTATCAGTCATGCGTTGTCGAGCACAACCCGATAGACGGAGTGGGAACGACTCACGAGATGAACACGACCGGCAAGAAGGGCACGGCAAAGGTTCAGGGTGTTCCGGGACTTTACAAGAATCCTGCAAATGAATTCCTTCCTACGACAGACTGGGATTGGACCATCGATCCGATGGGACTTCGCATGTGCTGCAGACAGATAACATCGAGATATGATCTTCCTATAGTCATATCTGAGAATGGCCTCGGCGCATTTGACAAGTTTGAGGATGGGGAGATCCATGATCCGTACAGGATAGATTACCTGAAACATCACATAGAGGAGCTCAAGAAAGCGTGTGATGATGGCTGCCGTGTCCTGGCATACTGCACATGGTCTTACACAGATCTTCTCAGCTGGCTCAACGGATATCAGAAGAGATACGGATTTGTGTATGTGGACAGAGAAGAGGACGAGAACAGTGGAACTTTGAACAGATACAAGAAGGATTCTTATTATTGGTACAAACATGTTATAGAGACCAATGGTGAGGAGCTGTGATAATAGAATAATATCATAACAGGGAGAACCGGCATTTGAGTGCTGGTTCTTTTTCGTACTAAAGTTATGCATTTAGTCATTTAATTTTAAAAACCAGCCGTTTGGCTAGTTTACTAAAAAACTCAGTGTATTATAATTATTTGTTATGTTGATGGCAATATCTGGCAGTAACTGCCAGGGATTAAAGACAGGAGGAAAGGGATAATTATGAAATCAAAGAAATTGGTAACTGGGTTGATTATGGCATGTATATTTGCTGTAGTGATTATTGCGGGAAAGAACTCTGTGAAGGTGCAGGCCGCGGATGGGGATGTGGCAATTGTGACGGATGGCAATGGCGATGAGATCGGATCATATGCTACACTGGCTGATGCATTTGTAGCCGCACAGAATGGCTATACAATATGTATAATTAGTGATATATATGATCCTTCGGCTTCTATAGGATACAATGATGGTGAACATAATAAACATATCATTATAGATCTCAACGGTAAAAGTGTCACTTTGCAGATGATGAATTTTGATTATTCGTTATACGTGAAAAACGGAACATTAAATTGCGGTATCACAAATGGAAGTGTTGGATTTACTAATGCTATGCTGACTTTGTCAAATGTCAAATTCATTACGGATAGTATCAACTGGATGACAAAAGATGGAATCTGTCTGAATAATGGCTCAAATGTAACGCTCAACGGTTCACAGTGTTGGTTTGAAAAACTTGAGATGGATACAGACTGTGTATTTACGGTACAGAACAGTGACGGACTTAGCAACTTTGGGCATATTGCAGATGGATTTGACGGTGTGAAGGAGTTTGTACCAGAGGGACTTTCTGTAGAAGGAACGACAATCATTGATGATGAGACAGGAGCCAAGGCTAAGGATTTTATTCTCCGTTACCGCAGCTTGTCGGATGATGCAGATGTCGCTGTCAGCATTGCTCCAAAATCGTATGTGTACGATGGAAAAGAAAAGAAACCTGCGGTTACGGTTTCTTATGGCGGAAAGACTCTGACAGAGGGAAAAAGTTACTCATGTGTATATGCGGATAATATTGATGCGGGAACAGCTACAGTTACTATCAAGGGTGAGAATACCATGCATGGACAGATCGTGGAAGAGTTCACAATAGATAAGGCAAAACAGAAGGCACCTACAGGTTTGGTCGCAACGGCAGAAACTGTGGATGGGAAAAATGATGGTCAGATATCTAATCTGAAGACGTCAATGGAATATAGTGTTGACAAGAAAAAATGGTTGGATTGTGAAAGCACGGTACTTAAGAAACTTGCAGATGGAAATTATTATGTGAGATATAAGGAGACCAAAAATTATTATGCGTCTCCTGCTGCAAAGGTAGTGGTAAAGAAGGGGAATGTACCAGCAACAAATGAACCGACTACAAATGAACCAACTACAAATGAACCTTCAACTGAAAAACCAACGTCAAGTGAGCAGACGACAGAGAAGGTAACAACAGAGAGACAGACAACCGATGAGAAAACTAACGTGACCTCAACAGAGAATACAACTGTAGCAGACTCAAAAAAGGAGTCAGGTGCTCCAAATACCGGAGATGACGGAAATGTGGCATTGATGCTCATAGTCATGATGGCATGTTTATTAGGGGCTGCCGGGGTGGTAGTTTACCGTAGAGAGAAATAATTTAAAATAATAAAAAAATATTAGCACTCGGTGTTGACGAGTGCTAACAGGTGTGTTATATTATCATCAGACAGGGAAGTGATATTAAGGTATCAGTTCCCTGAAAGTTTAGTTTAGGAGGTAAACAGCTATGGAGATGGATAAATACACACGTAAATCGTTGGAAGTTGTAGAGAAAGCAAAAGAAAAAGCTCTGGAGTACGACAATCAGGAACTTACGCAGATGCACCTTTTGGCTGGCTTGCTTGAGATAGATGACAGTTTGATAGCCAAGATATTTGAGAAGATGGGCGTGAATGTTACTAGTGCCGTGAATGCGGTGGAGGATAAGCTGGCAAGGTTGCCGAAGGTCAGCGGAGGCAATATGTATGCCGGAAATAACTTCTCAAAGGCTCTCATCCAGGCAGAGAAGGAAGCAAAGCAGATGGGCGACACATATGTGTCTGTTGAGCATTTGTTCCTCGGCATGGTGGATAAGGCTGATTCGGATATCAAGGAGCTTCTTAAAGGCTGGGGAGTTAGCAGGAATGCATTCCTCAAGGAGCTGGCAGAAATCAGAGGTAACCACAAGGTGGACAGCGATGATCCGGAGAGCTCATATGAGGCTATGGAGAAGTTCGGATATGATCTGGTCGAGAGGGCAAGACAGCAGAAACTTGACCCGGTAATAGGACGTGACGCTGAGATACGAAATGTGATCAGGATCCTGTCAAGGAAGACAAAGAACAATCCGGTGCTTATCGGTGAGCCTGGTGTAGGTAAGACTGCGGTTGTAGAGGGACTTGCACAGAGGATACTCAGAGGTGATGTGCCAGAGGGACTTAAGAACAAGAAGATATTTGCACTTGATATGGGAGCTCTTGTGGCCGGTGCCAAGTACAGAGGTGAATTTGAAGAGAGACTTAAGAATGTCCTTGATGAGGTTAAGAAGTCTGAGGGTGAAGTGATCATGTTCATCGATGAGCTTCACACTATCGTCGGAGCAGGCAAGACTGATGGTGCAATGGATGCGGGAAACATGCTTAAGCCTATGCTCGCCAGAGGTGAGCTGCACTGTATAGGTGCCACAACACTGAACGAGTACAGACAGTATATAGAGAAGGATGCGGCTCTTGAGAGACGTTTCCAACCAGTTATGGTGGATGAGCCAACCGTTGAAGATACAATATCTATCCTTCGAGGAATCAAGGAGAGGTACGAGGTGTTCCATGGAGTTAAGATATCAGATGGTGCCCTTGTAAGCGCAGCGGTTCTTTCCAACAGATATATAACAGACAGATTCCTGCCGGATAAGGCAATAGATCTTGTTGACGAGGCGTGTGCCATGATCAAGACAGAGCTTGATTCAATGCCTGTTGAAGTGGATGAGATCACACGTAAGATAATGCAGCTGGAGATTGAGGAGACAGCCCTTAAGAAGGAGGAGGATAATCTGTCAAAGCAGAGACTGGCAGACCTTCAGGCTGAACTGGCAGAACTCAAGGATCAGGCAAATTCCCTGAAAGCAAAGTGGGAGAATGAAAAGGCTGCAGTTGAGAAGATAAGAACTCTCAAGGAAGAGATGGAGCAGGTCAAGGCTGATATTCAGGCTGCACAGAGAAATTATGATCTGAACAAGGCAGCAGAGCTTCAGTATGGTAAGCTTCCAGCGATCCAGAAAGAGCTTGCAGAGGCTGAGTCCACAGCTTCAGATAAGGAGAGGGAGCTTGTTCATGAGGTGGTTTCAGAAGATGAGATATCGAAGATCGTATCCAAGTGGACAGGAATTCCTGTTGCAAAGCTTACTGAGAGCGAGAAGAGCAAGACCCTCAATCTTGCCAGCGAACTTAAGAAGAGAGTTGTAGGGCAGGATGAAGCCGTTGACTATGTCAGCGATGCGATCATCAGATCAAAGGCGGGAATAAAGGATCCTAGCAAACCGATAGGTTCATTTATCTTCCTTGGACCAACCGGTGTTGGTAAGACAGAGCTTGCAAAAAGTCTTGCAGCGGCATTGTTTGACAATGAGCAGAACATGGTTCGTATTGATATGAGTGAATACATGGAAAAGCACAGTGTGTCAAGACTTATAGGAGCGCCTCCGGGATATGTAGGTTATGATGAAGGCGGTCAGCTGACAGAGGCTGTTCGTAGAAAGCCATATTCGGTTGTCCTCTTTGATGAGATAGAGAAGGCACATCCGGATGTGTTCAATGTGCTCCTTCAGGTACTTGATGACGGACGTATCACGGATTCTCAGGGCAGAACGGTGGACTTCAAGAATACGATCATCATCATGACATCCAATATCGGCGGTGCAGATATTGCAGCTGCCGGCGGAGAGATCACAGATGAACTGAAGAATGACGTAATGGCTCAGCTAAAGAGCAGATTCAGACCTGAGTTCCTGAACCGTATCGATGAGATCATTACATTCAGGGCACTGTCCAAGGACAACATCAGTGGTATAGTTGATCTTCTCATGGCAGATCTCAACAGCAGACTGGCAGACAGAGAGATCACTATCAAACTTACGGAGAGTGCAAAGCAGCACATCATCGATCAGGGATATGATCAGGTGTATGGTGCAAGACCGCTCAAGAGATATCTGCAGAAGAATGTGGAGACTCTTGTTGCCAGGATGATACTTGCGGGTAGCGTGAGCACACAGTCAGCCATAGTCATCGATTATGATGGAACGGCTCTTGTGGCAGGAAATGAGAGATAAAATAATACATGTCATACAGAGAAGGGCACAGGGGTAATACTCCTGTGCCCTTCTCTGTATTCACAAAAAATGAAATTAATGGTATAATTGGCGCTGGTGAAAAATGTTCGGTATATTATTTGAAATTTACATGAGGAGGGCAGGGAGTGAGTACAGAGAATGTCAGCTTAAAAAAGATAGATCTTGGCGATTATGTTTTTCTGGCGAGACCATGCGTGGTTGTTTCGGAGGAGGCTGTGAAGCATTTGGCAGAAAGGGCCGTGCAGGGAAAACTGGAATTTATCGGAGTGTTTGATGACAGAATGGATGACAGTATCCAGCGAGAAGTGGTTATGAGCCTGGCATCGTCTCCTGAGATATCGATAGCGATACGGCATGTGTGCGCGGGGCTTTACAGCAGAAGCTTTCTGGACACATACTGCGACGGAGTGGAGACACATCAGCAGGGGCTGTTTCCTGATCTGTATATATTGTGGATGGCATTTGTACATGCTGATAGGGCGATGTTTGCAGCCTGTGACATGTGTGACAGAGTTGAGATAGACACAGTGTGGATAGACGATGTGGGTGCGGCGTACACGGTCAATATAACCTACGACCGCATAAAGGATCATCTCATGCAGGACTGGTCTGTGTGGGAGAAGTGGAAGGGATATTACACTCTTCAGAGATGGAGATGTTACTACGAGATGCTTCACTGGATGACAGAGGATGCGGGCTGGCAGTTTGCTGAGCGTATGGCTGTTGATTTCCACAGGAGCATGGAACTTGATGAGCTTGACCAGGAGCTGTTCAGCCAGGAGGAGAAGACAGGGCTTTATGTTCTTGCTAAGGATCCGGGATTTCTCAAGAGATATTATCTCGGCAAGGTAGTCTACAGCAAAAAGATATTTGACCTTAACAATGAACTGGGGCGACGCGCTGAAGAGCTGGATGCGAGTCACAGAGAAAATGATGAACTCAGAAGAGAGATGGAAGCTCAGCGGATCAACTATGAGACATCAACCACTTTCCGTGTGGGCAAGGCTGTGATGTTTGTTCCGGTGACACTGAAGAAGGCTGTAAAGAAGCTTTTGCATAGAAACTAACAGATGAGATGGAGGGGGTGTATCAGTGATTGATGTATCGATTGTGTTGACAGTATACAATGCGGAGAGTTACATAGAGGGATGTCTGGACATGATAACCGGACAGACCCTTAGAAATATACAGATAATATGCGTTGACGATGGATCCACCGATAATTCGTCGCAGATCATAGAACAGTATGCGCAGAAGGATGACAGGATCGTACTTATAAGAGAGAAGAATGCCGGAGCGGGTGCGGCAAGAAACCGCGGAATGCAGGAGGCAACAGGAAAATATATACTGTTTCTCGACTGCGACGATTTATACGAGCCTGAGATGGTAGAGAAGGCTTTCCGCAGAGCCGAGGAGGAGCAGGCGGAGATAGTCATCTACAAATCAGACCAGTACAACATGGATACTGAGGAGTATGTATATGAGAAGTGGGCCATGATAGAGTGGGCACTTCCACCGTATGAGCCGTTTAACCGCAGACAGATATCCACAAATATATTCAGAGCATTTGTGGGATGGGCGTGGGATAAGCTGTATCTCAGGGAATTTGTGATGAAGAATGATCTGAAATTCCAGGAGCAGAGAACCACAAATGATGCGCTGTTCGTGTTCAGCGCGCTGGTGCTGGCGGAGCGCATATGTACAGTAAGTGAGATACTCATCCACAGAAGAGTGGATACCCGGGATTCGCTGTCCAAGACCAGAGAGAAGTCGTGGGATAACTTCTATCACATGCTGCTGGCACTCAGACAGATGCTGAAGGATCACGGTCTGTACACAGAGATAGAGAAGGACTATATAAATTACGCTCTTCACTTCAGCCTGTGGAACTACAACACGCTGGCGGAGCCGACAAAGACAAAGCTCAGAGATAAGCTTCTCGGCGAATGGTATGACGAGCTTGGAATATCCGCAAGACCTGAGGAATATTTTTATGATGAGTACGAGTATGGCCAGTACAAGGACATGTTAAATTTTACTGTTGAAAAACAGTGATATATATGAGTATAATAGGAACAAATTTTTGATGGAGGTAAATTCGATGTTCAGTTTTGACGAGATAACAAAGGTAGATCCAGAAGTAGCGGCAGCAATGACAGACGAGTTCAACAGACAGAATAACAATCTGGAGCTCATAGCTTCCGAGAATATCGTATCAAAGGCGGTTATGGCAGCCATGGGCAGCCATCTCACCAACAAGTATGCAGAGGGATATCCTGGTAAGAGATATTACGGTGGATGTCAGTATGTGGATGTTGTTGAGGACCTTGCGAGAGAGAGAGCCAAGGAGCTGTTTGGCTGTGAGTATGTGAATGTACAGCCACACTCAGGAGCACAGGCAAACATGGCAGTATTCTTCGCAATACTTAATCCTGGCGATACATTTATGGGAATGAATCTTGATCACGGCGGACATCTCACCCACGGTTCACCGGTCAACATGTCTGGAAAGTATTTCCACTGCGTGCCATACGGTGTAAACGATGACGGATTTATAGATTATGACAGAGTTCTCGAGATCGCAAAGGAGTGCAAGCCAAAGCTTATCGTAGCAGGAGCTTCAGCATATGCCAGAGCTATTGATTTCAAGAGATTCAGAGAGATCGCTGATGAGGTTGGAGCATATCTCATGGTAGATATGGCACACATCGCCGGACTTGTGGCAGCAGGACTTCACATGAGCCCAATCCCATATGCTCATGTGACAACAACCACAACGCACAAGACTCTCCGCGGACCTCGTGGTGGTATGATCATGTGCAGCAACGAGATAAATGAGAAGTTTAATTTCAACAAGGCTGTATTCCCTGGAATCCAGGGCGGTCCTCTCATGCATGTGATAGCCGGTAAGGCAGTATGCTTCAAGGAGGCTCTTACACCTGAGTTCAAGGCATATCAGGAGCAGGTTGTCAAGAATGCGGCAGCACTTGCAAAGGCACTCATGGCAAGAGGCTTTGATATTGTATCAGGCGGAACAGACAATCATCTGATGCTCATGGATCTCAAGAGACTTGGACTTACAGGTAAGGAAGTTGAGAAGCTTCTTGACGAGGTTCATATCACAGCAAACAAGAACACTGTTCCAAACGACCCTAAGTCACCATTTGTAACAAGTGGAATAAGACTTGGTACACCGGCCGTTACCACAAGAGGTGCAAATGAGGCTGACATGGAGATCATAGCAGACGCCATAAAGGCAGCAGTCCTTGACAATGATAAGGCAAAGGCTGAGCAGCTTGTAAAGAGCATTGTAGAGAAGTATCCACTGTATGCATAATCGATAAGAAATATTGATGCATTGCAGTACGTCAGGCATATAAGATAAGAACAAGAGCGGCACGGAAGTTTCCGTGCCGCTTTTTGAGAACATGAACATGAAAAGTAACAGTAAAGTTAAGAAAAAATTACTCATAGCAGCCGTGGCTGTTCTGGCTATAGTTGTGGCGGTGATCCTGGTATGTGCGGCATATCTTCATGCGGGCAGAAGCTCCCTCAGAGGACAAAGATCCAGGGATGCTGAAATGCTGTATGAAGGTCACAGCTACATGTATGATGAAGACAACATTAATATACTGTGTATCGGTGTGGATGCCAGAGGAGAGGCTGACACCGTGGGACAGGGGGATGCCCTGATACTTGTCACACTCAATGTCAGGGACAAGACGATAAGATGCCTGAATATCAACAGGGATACTCTGGCACCTGTCAAGGTATTTGGTGTTGCGGGCAAATATATCACGACCCAGAATCTTCAGGCAGCACTGGCATTTTCATATGGCAGTGATGTGGCTGACGGTGCGGAACTCACGGAATATACGGTATCAGAACTGCTTGACGGACTTCCGATACATGCATATGTGACGCTTGACTTTGATGGGATCAGCAAGATGAACGAGCTTGTCGGCGGAGTGACGGTGAAAGCCATGGAGGATCTGGACAGAGCAGATATACGCCAGGGCGAGACAGTGACACTGTCGGGGGAGCAGGCGGTATATTATGTGACGGAGCGCAACAGTGCCTCGGAGGATATAGGAACAAATGCCGCCCGTATGGACAGGCAGAAGCAGTACATGTGTGCATGGTGCGGCCTGCTAAAGGAAAAGCTTAAGAGAAATCCCCTGAAGATATGGGATATGTATGAACAGATGTCGGGATATATATCAACAGACATATCCAGAACCGGGATGCTGTATCTGGCGTGGAAATTTGCCGGGGCGGAGTTTACTGATGACGGAATGTATGAGTTCCCGGGTTCATATGAGAGAGAGAATTATTATGATGAATATATTGTTGACGATGCGGCGTTAAAGGAGCAGCTTGTCGAAATGTTCTACAGAGAAGTGGAGTAATGCCTGTATGCAGAACGATGATAGACAGGAAGAATTAGAAAGAAAAATTGCAGAGGCGGTGGCGCTCGCGCAATCCGTTGTCGAGGACAATGAGCGGGAAAGTCACGCAGAAAATGGAAATACCGACAGCCCTGAGATAGAGGCAGTGATGACCGAACCGGGAGGAGAGCGTAAGAAGCTCTTATGGAAGGTAGTCTTGGGGGTATCATCGGTGGTTTTGCTGGTGTGCATCTGCCTGATCGTGAGATATGCGTTTGCACATAACCGGAGCAACCGTGCAAACCGGGCACTCAGGGAGTATGTGGATTATGGAACAGATGGAGCTACGGAGAGCGATGCCTCGTCCAAGCAGGATGCAGGAATTGATGATGTGATATTCCCGCATGTGAAGGTGGACTTTGATGAACTTCAGAAAAAGAATCAGGATATATGTGCGTGGATATACATACCTGGAACAGATGTCGATTATGCGGTACTGCAGGGCAGTGACAACAGCTATTATCTGAGCCATGATGCATATGGGGAGTACAGCCCTGATGGAGCAATCTTCATAGACTCTGCAAATTCCAGAGGATTTTCGGATTTTGATACGGTCATGTATGGACACAACATGTCCAGTGGAACTATGTTCAAGACTCTGCACAATTATGAGGATGAGGAATTCCTCAGAAACAACAGGAATGTGTATGTATACACACCGAACAGTACGCTGTGTTATACGGTGTTTGCTGCATACAGGACAAATGACAGACATATATTCACATACAATGATTTCTCTGACAAAAAAGGCAGACGGTCGTACATAGATGGAATATTTGACGAGAATTTTGATATTGGGGTTGTGCAAAATGACCAAAAAATAGATGTTGACAGCAGACTGCTGACTCTTTCTACATGTTGTGGAATGGATGGAAAAAGATGGATCGTGCAGTCGGTACTCACAGGGGAAATAGAAGCGGATGCCAGATAAAAAAGGGAGTTTTGCACAATTGACGCGCTCTTTTTATGATGGTATACTTTGGAACAAAGTATGATGTCAGGAGAAGGACATCAGGGAGACAAGGAGTGAAGGTTATGACAACAAGATTGGGGAAGGCAGCTTCATTTAAGAGAAAAGCGGCAGCCTGGCTTGCAGCGGTGGCGATAACATTAGGCTGCGGAACAACAGCATTTGCGAATAACAGCCCGGAGAATGATTATGAGACAGATTCGACACACATTCTCATATCCGAGGCGGATACAACTATAGCGGATATTGACAATCTCATGCTTGGAGATGCACCATCGGAGGTGCTTGGAGATAAATCACTGGATGGATATTCAACTCTTGCAGTGTTCTCAGTTACAGCGGTGAATGATTATGATTATTCTGAGATAGAGACGACAAAGATAAGAGGAGCAGCCATCACCAGTGATATGACAGTTCAGGTGAGATTTCTTCCGGATGACGGAGACTGGACCAAGATTCCATTCAGCGTAGAGAGCGGAGTTCTTCTGGCAGAATTCCCATCGGATGGACAGCTTGCAGTGTTTGTCAAGGATGACATAGATATACCGGATGATGATGATCCTCAGACTGCGGGTGTATCACAGGCAGGAAAGGCACCACAGACAGGAGACAGACTCCCAATATACATATTTACCGGAATCGTAGCGGCGGCACTTGTGGTTGTATCAGTGAGAAAGATAAGAAAATAATATATAGTGTATATAAAAAAGAACTTTTGCATATATATGTGCAAAAGTTCTTTTTTATGTTTAGAAAGTCAAGTGATTATTTCATAAAGCACATTGAATAACATATTGATTTTTGGTAAAATTGTATATAAATGGGGTTTCCAGACACTTATACTGGTTATTCCGCAAATGTACATATCAAGAAAGGCAGGGAGTAATTTATGAGAAGAAGTTATGGCAGACGAATGATCGCATTTCTCATGGCATTCATTATGGCATTGTCCGTATTGTTCCAGAGTGATATTGCGGTCGGAGGGATTGCGCAGGTGCTGGCGGCACAGTCACAGAATGTGGCGACGGCCAGTGATGCGGAGAAGCAGAGTGATGTGGGGGATTCTGTTGCCACGCTGGCGGCGGATGATGCTATAGATCTGAATGCGGACGGATATTATTGTTATACAACGGTGACATCCGGTAAGACGTATTCGGGAAAACCATGGACGCTCACTTCGTCAGAGCTGGTGGTAAAGAAGATTGGAGATACGACCAACGACACGAAGCTGTCGTCAGATTATTATACTGTAGAATACAGTAACAATGTTAATGTTGGTACGGCAACAGTTACAGTCAGAGGTAATGCAGACATGAACTGCAGCGGTACTCTTACATGTACCTTTACTATAAAGGCAAAGAGTATAACTTCGACTGCACTTTTCTATATAGATGGAAAAGAGAAAGCGAACCAGCATAAAAATTGCAAAAATAAAATTTACACATATCAGGCTGGTGGTGTATGGCCGCAGATATATGTAAAGACAGCGAATACATCATCAGGATATTTCCTTACAGAAGGAACTGACTATGTTGTCGATTATTATAACAACGACGAGGAGTCAGAGGTAGTGGAGGATCCTCTTGGGGACGGTCCTAGAGTTGTAGTGTCCGCTGCAAAGAACAGCAATTATAAGATCGGTAGCGACGGAGAGTATTACATATACTACGGAATCAGCGCTGCAAACCTCAGTGATCAGGAGATATCACTGGAGGGTGATACATTTGTATATACAGGAAAACCTATAAAGCCGGCTGTTAAGATACTGGACAAGACCAACAACAAGTATCTGCACAGCATAGACGAGTGGGGTACAAATGACTATGAGTACAAGGTTGAGTATACCAACAATACAGATGTTGGAACGGCGACTGTCACAATAACAGGAGCACCTACCAGATTCAAGGGAACTGTCACCAAGACTTTCCAGATCGTGGATCAGGGAACTGAGGTATACAGCATAGCAGACGCTGACGTTACGGTGGATGACGACCTTGTATATGACGGAACTGCCAAGACTCCAAGTCCGGTGGTTAAGTATAAGGGCACGACACTTGTCGAGGGCAAGGATTATAAGGTGTCATACTACACCAACAATACAAATGCATCCACATCCACATCTAAGCCATCACTGACTATATCAGGACTTGGTTCATATGTGGGTTCAAAGACGGTGAACTTCACCATCAAGCCTAGGAGCACGGAAAATCTCTCCGTAACATTTGATGATGCAGTGTTCAACACCGCAAACAACATAACGATACAGGTTTCTCCACAGAATATTTCTGTCAAGGATAAGGAACTTGGAACTACACTTAAGTTATCCCAAGATTTCTCATATGACTTCAGTGAGTATTGGAATGCCAAGGATTACAATGTAGGAACACATAAGTTTAATATAGTAGGTATTGGAAATTACACTGGAACTGTTCCATGTGAGTTCCAGATTGTTGCAGCGGATATATCCAAAGCTGTAATAACTGCCGATGACGCCGAGTACACAGGTTCTGAGGTGACCACAACCCTGTCAAAGGTCACATTCAGCAATACGGATCTTGTGGAGGGCGTTGACTACGAGATATCAGGTTATGAGAACAACGTGGAGATCGGAAATTCAGCCAGAGTCATGATCAAGGGTCTCGGCAATTTCCAGGGAACATGTGTAGGTACATTTGCGATAAAGACATCTAAGATCAGCATGAATGATGTGGAATTTTCTACGATATCATCGATGAAATATACCGGAGCACAGTTGAAGCCGGATGTGACATTGACATACGACGGCAAGACACTTGTGGAGGGAACCGATTACTCTGTTGCTTACGGCGAGAATATCGTGCCGGGAACCAACAATGGTAAGGTTACATTTACAGGTATGGGAGACTATGCGGGTACTGTGTACAAATCATTTAACATACTTGCAAAGTCATTCTCAGATGCCGATGTAAAGCTGACTGTGAATAAGTCCAGTTATGAATATACCGGAGAGAACATAAAGCCGGATATAACAATTACATACAACGGAATGACATTGGTTGAGGGAGTTAACTACACCTTCCCGTTCAGCTACAAGGAGACCGGAACATGGACAGTCATTGCCATGTCAGCATCGGTATATTATTCCGGTTCAAAGTCATTCCAGATCACTATAGTTGCTCCGTCAGGTGATATGGGCAAACTCACATATGAGGATATACCTGACCAGTATTATAACGGCGGCGAGGTGAAGCCGGAGCTTACCATTAAGAATGGCAGTTATGTTCTGAAGGAGGGAACAGACTTCACAGTCACCGACAGAAAGAACAATGACAAGATAGGAACTTCTACTATTACTATAGAAGGAATGGGCTCATACAGCGGAACTAAGGTTCTTGAGTTCAACATTTTACCTAAGCCTCTTGAGGACTGCGATGTCAAAGATATATCCGACAGCCAGTACACAGGAGAGGCATTAGAGCCGGCAGTCACCATCAAGAATGGCAGTGTTGAGCTGGAGCAGGATGTAGACTATACGGTAGAGTACAGCAATAACACGGATGTGACAGATGAGGCCAAGGTCGTAATAAAGGCTGCAAATGATAATTATACAGGCGAGATCGTCAAGTATTTCAAGATAACACCTGTTTCAATCATTTCATCTTCAAGCGGAATGGGAATAACCCAGGCCGACCAGTCACAGATGTACACAGGTATGGCCATCGAACCGGTGATAAATGTAACCAGATACGTTAATGGTGAAATTATCAAGCTGGAGAGAGACAAGGACTATACTGTTGAGTATGCGAATAATATAGAGGTAACAGGTTCAGGAGAGAAGGCTTCGATCACTGTAACCGGTATAGGAAATTACACAGGACAGAAGGTTATACGTTTCGAGATAGAGAAGAGAGCTGTGTATAACTGTCAGATGGATGCTATAGCGGATCAGTTGTGGACAGGCTCAGCTATAACACCTGAGATCAATATATACAACGGTGAGATCAAGCTTGTTGAGAATGAGGATTACACAGTAGAGTATGCAGACAACACGGATGCCGGAAAAGCGTCAGTGACCATAACAGGCTGTGGTGATCATTACACAGGTCAGATCATCAAATACTTCAATATTACTAAGGAATTTATAGACATAAGCACAAGTGACAAGATCACTTTGACGGGACTTGAGGATCAGTCATACAACTTTGGCATGGCGGTCAGACCAAGCTTTACTCTGAGCTATGACGGCGAGGAGATGACAGCCGGATCAAACGGTGATTATACATATACCTTCAAGGACAACTATGAGGTCGGTACCGCAACACTTGTCATAACAGGTGTGGGCAAGTACAAGGGAACAAAGGAATACACGTTCAAGATCGCCAAGTATGACATATCAGGTGATACACTGATCATATCAGGCGACACATTTGAATATAGCGGTACTGCTATCAAGCCATCACTTGTGGCTGTGAAGGTTGGAACCGTCAACAGAATAACATCATTTGATGATTTCAATGTCACATACGGTGAGAATACAAATGTTGGAAATGGAAGTGTGACCATCACTCCAAAGGCGGACAGCAGCTATACAGGAGAGCTCACACAGAAATTTGTAATATACAAGAAGAGTATTACAGGTGCAACAGTTTCAGCTTCAAGTGTGACATACACAGGTAAGGCACAGACTCCTGCGGTGACAGTTACATGCAAGGACGGAATGGCAGTGCCTTCAGGAAGTTATAGCGTTGAGTATGCCAACAATATCAATGTTGGTACAGCTAAGATCACGGTAACAGCTCTGGAGGATGGCAATTTCGATGGAACCGCTACAGGAAGCTTCGAGATAAAGGCTATAGATATTGCCGGAGCCGATGTGGCTGATATAGCTGACCAGACATACACAGGCTCAGCGATAACACCGGATATAACAGTCAGCTACGATGGCACCGAGCTTGTTGAGGGTGAGGACTATGTTGTATCTTCATATGATAATAATGAGAATGTCAGCACGGCTTCAGCTAAGGCGTCGATAACCATAACTGGTAAGGGCGTATACAGCGGAACAAAGAAGATCGAGTTCAATATTGTTCCTGCATCAGTCAGCAAGGCAGTTGTAACAGGCGTTGAGGACAGTGTGGTATACACTGGCGCAGATATAACATTTGCAGGACTGGCAGTTACAGTGTCGGGCAGAAAGCTCACTGCTGCTGACTACACAGTGAAATATACAAATAACAGAAATGCTTCCACAACTGACAGCAAGGCAGAGATACTTATCACAGGTAAGGGCAATTACACCGGTGAGAAGATAGTTCAGTTCGTGATCGAGCAGAAGGATATAGCAGATTGCACAGTTCAGCCGATCAGCGCACAGATCTATACAGGAAAGGCTGTTGAGCCTGAAGTGACTGTCACTGACGGTGCAAACACTCTTGTAAAGGGAACGGATTATACCGTTGCATACAGCAACAATATCAATGTCACAACAACCGAGTCAAAGGCTGTTGCTGATATAAGTGGAACAGGCAACTATAAGGGATCTGTGAAGGCAACATTTGATATTGCCAAGAAGATCGTCAAGATAACAGATGCGGATGTTGCTGATATAGCAGATCAGACATACCACATGGGAGATAAGATAGAGCCGGCTGCAACAGTCACAGTGGATGGCGTGAAGCTTGACGCTGACTGCTATACGGTAACTTATACAAACAATGTGAATGTCGGAACTGCGACAATGACAGTTACAGGTATCACTGTACAGGGATATTCAGGAACTGTCGAGAAGACATTCAAGATACTTCCATTGTCTATTGCAAAGGCAGTGGCATCTAAGACTTATTCAGCGGTGTACACACCGGCTGGAACGACATTTACAGTGGAGAGCTTTGACATCACAGTTGATGGCAAGAAGTACACTGTGACGGACATGTCAGATTTCACTGTAACACAGAAGAACCTGATAAATGTTGGAACAGGAACAATAACAGTTACTGCAAAGGCTGACTGTAATTTTACAGGAAGCTTTGATATCGCAGTGACAATAACTGCAGCGAAGATAGAGGAGAGCTGGGCAAGCCTTGAGCAGACAGAGTTCAGCTATACCGGATCTGAGATAACTCCTGAGCCGGTTGTCAGAAGTGGAAATGTCATTCTCAAGAAGGATGTCGACTATACACTCAGCTACGACAGCAATGTGGAGTGTTCCGATAAGGCAAGCGTGATGGTGACAGGTACAGGTAACTATACAGGAGAGGTAAAGCTTCTCTTTACTATCGGTGCGAAGTCGCTCACGGGAGCAAAGGTAAGTGCTCAGGCACAGAGCTATACAGGTAAGCCGCTCACCACGAAGATCTCAGTCGTACTTGGAGACGAGAAACTTGTAGAGGGCCAGGATTATACAGTAGAGTATGTAGAAGGCGAAGTTACAAATGCAGGAACCGGTAAATTCAAGATCAAAGGTAAGGGCAACTATACCGGAGAGCTTGACGGCACATTTGTCATAAATGCGAGAAGTATAAATGCTGAGGGCATTATGGTTGCAGGTGTGGCAGATAAGACATACACCGGATTTGAGATAACACAGGATATAACAGTTAAGGATGGAGATGCGGTTCTCACAGAGGGAACAGATTACACTGTCGACTATGAGAATAACGTCAATGCATCGACCACAGATTCAAAGGCTGCAGTTATAGTCAGAGGTAAGGGTAACTATGACAGCAGTACAACAAGACGTGTAGAATTTACAATTGGACAGAAGGATATAACAGATGCAGAGATGGACGGCGTGGAGAGTTCAGTCGTATACACAGGAAAGGCTATTACATTTGATCAGGCTGTGCTCACTGTGGACGGTGTTAAGCTTGTAAATGGTGTGGACTACGAGACTGAATATGTCAACAATCTGAATGTATCTACTGCCAGCAGCAAGGCGAATATCATCTTCAGTGCAAAGGGTAATTATACAGGAAAAGCAAGCTGGACATTCACTATCACAGCAAAGAGCATAGAGGATTGTACAGTCAGCGATATTCCGGGACAGACCCACACAGGAAAGGCACTTACACCTGACATAACAGTCAAGGATGGCAGCAGAACTCTTGTGAAGGGCACGGATTATGATGTCGTATACAGCGACAATATTGAGGTGTCAACAGCAGACAAGCCGGCAAAGGCGGTTGTCACAGGAAAGGGCAACTACACCGGATCTGTACAGAAGACATTTATGATAGCAGAGAGAGTTATAGATATAACACCTGCGGTCATCTCTATAACAGACAAGGGACCATTTGTATATAACTATGGCAAGCAGATCACACCGGCTATATCAGTTACACTGGATGGAGAGGTGCTTCCAGAGGATGCGTATACAGTAAGCTATCAGAGCAATGTGAATGCCGGAAAGGCATACATAATCGTGACAGGAGCCGGAGAGTATCATGGAGTCATAGATACATCATTTACTATCGAACAGCTCGATGTGACAGGAGGAGTCCTTGAGCTTGAGAAGGATGCTTACGGATATACCGGAAGCGAGATCAAGCCTGTAGTGACAGGAATCACTCTGGCTGGCGGCAGCATAGAGCCTGGCACAGATTTTGACGTGACATACAGCAACAATATAAATGTAGGCAGTGGAGAGATAGCTCTCACAGCCAGAAGCAGTTCAAACTATAAGGGAACAGTTACAGGCAAGTTTGCGATCACTGCGGCAGACATCACAGATGCCCAGCTCACGGTTGCCGATCAGACATACACAGGTGCTGCACTCAAGCCGGCAGTGACAGTATATCTGGGACAGACAAAGCTTATAGAGGGAACAGATTACACAGTGGGATATGCTGACAATACCGATGCCGGAACAGCAACGGTTACTGTAAAGGGTATGGGCAACTATGCCGGAACAGTTAAGACGACCTTCAAGATCGCAGCAAGATCCATAAGTGCAGCAAAGATAACTGTTGCAGATCAGGTGTATACTGGAGCTCCGCTTACACCGGAGATAACAGTTACATTAGGTGGAAAGCAGATCGCAGACACCGAGTATGATGTTGACTATAGTGGAAATACCGATAAGGGTACAGCCACAGTGACGATAACAGGTAAGCACAATTACACAGGAACAGCATCAGAGACATTCACCATATCCGCAATGGATATAAGCAAGTGCGTGGTCTCACCTATAGCGTCTGTTGTATACGACGGAACAGCCCACAGTCCAAAGGTTACAGTCAAGAACGGAGAGATAGTTCTGACAGAGGACAGTGATTATGACGTCACATACAGCGACAATGTAAGTGTTACAACAGACTCAAGAAAGGCAAAGGCAACTATCACAGGCCGTGGAAATTATACAGGTCAGTGTGTGGCTGAGTTTGAGATAACAAAGGCAGACTTTGCAGATGCAGTCATAACAGGAATACCTGAGAGTGTAGAGTATACCGGTGAGAGCATAGTCCTCACAGGATATGAGCTCACACTTGGAGATACAAAACTTGTAGAGAATCAGGATTACGTTGTTGAGTACACTGATAATAAGGAGATCGGAACAGCGACTGTCAGATTCATCGGAGCAGGCAATTACAGCGGTGAGAAGACTGCAGCCTTCAAGATAACAAAGGCAGATATAGCAAACTGCGAAATCAGCCCGATCCAGGGACAGACATGGACAGGTAAGGCCATAGAGCCGGTGCTCACCATAAAGAATGGCAGCGTCACCCTGAAGGTCGGAACAGACTATGAAGTTACATACAGCAACAATATAGACGAGACGGATGAGGCGAAGGCAGAGATCACCGGTATTGGCAACTATACAGGAACTGCTGTAGTCTACTTCTCGATAACAAGAAGCGTTGTGGATATAAACGGCGCTACAGTGTCGGCTATACCGACGCAGACATATGCATTTGGCAAGGCTGTAACTCCTTCAGTCACTGTTATGTATAACGGAATTACACTGAAAGAGAATACAGATTACACCTTAACATATGAGAACAATATAAATGCTGGAACAGCATATGTGATCATAACCGGAACAAAGTATTACTCCAAGACAAAGAGAGTAAGCTTCGCCATCAACCCTGCGGACATATCAGCAGGCCGTGTGGTTATAGATCAGGAAAGCTTTGTGTACACAGGAAAGAGCCAGAAGCCTGAGGTTACAGGCATAGAGTTTGGAGATGTGATGATAACTGATATGGACAGCTTTGACATAAGCTTTGGCAGCAATGTCAATGTAGGAACAGCGTCCATCAGCGTATCAGCAAAGAGCAACACCAACTACAAGGGCAGCGTGACAGGTGAGTTTGCCATAACAGAGGCAGATCTGTCAGGCGCAGCAGTTGAGGTAGACGATGCGGTATATCAGGGAACACCTCTTACCCCGGCTGTCAGGGTAACACTTGGTACAGTGGTTCTGACAGAGGGCAGGGATTACACTCTGAGCTACAGCAGTAACACAAACGTAGGCAAGGGTACTGTAAAGATTACAGGAAGTGGCAATTATAAGGGCACCGTCAGTGCAGAGTTTGCTATAACAGAGAGAACGATCACTGATGCCGATGTGGAAGTCGCAGATCAGATCTACACAGGTAAGGAGCTCACTCCTGATGTGGAAGTAACACTTGGAGACAAGCTTCTGACAAATGGTGTGGATTACACAGTTACCTATGAGAAGAATGTCAATGTCGGCACGGCAAACGTTATAGTAAAGGGAACCGGCAATTATAAAGACACTATCACAAAGACCTTTAGAATAGCTGCAGCAGACATTTCAAGTGCAGTTGCGTATAAGATCAGTGATCAGACATATACCGGAAGTCCTATCACCCCGGCAGTGACAGTAAGCATGGCTGATGGAACAACACTGAAAGCCGGTGTTGACTATGAGGCTGAATACACAGGAAACACAGATGTTACGACAAAGGATGCACCTGCACAGGTGGTTATCACAGGAAAGGGCAACTATGTAGGAACCCTCAGAACAACATTTGCGATAGTACCTAAGTCACTTACAGGAGTCGCCATCAGCGGATACAGTGAGTCTGTGGCTTACACAGGTGCTGATGTGACATTTGCAGATATTATAGTTGCCGATGGAA
Organism: Coprococcus sp. RTP21281st1_F1_RTP21281_210402; assembly: GCF_040915325.1. Classification (NCBI taxonomy): domain Bacteria; kingdom Bacillati; phylum Bacillota; class Clostridia; order Lachnospirales; family Lachnospiraceae; genus Coprococcus; species Coprococcus sp. RTP21281st1_F1_RTP21281_210402. The sequence continues at coordinate 132,020 of NZ_JBCPDQ010000007.1, read as the reverse complement.
GAGAGATCCTCACAGAGGGAATTGATTACAGGATCACATACACAGGCAACAAGGCAGTCACAACAGAGGATGGTACATACTTTACAGTAACAGGTACAGGCAATTACACCGGAAGCAAGGATGTACACTTTGTGATTACGGCAAAGGATCTCAGGGAATGTGATGTCGAGGAGATTGAAAGCCAGATATACACAGGAAAGGCCATAGAGCCGGAAGTAACGATAAGAAATGGTAATGTTCTTCTTGTGAGCGACGTTGACTATGATGTCACATATGAGTCGAATATAAATGAGACTACAGAGACAACAAAGGCTAAGGCTATAATCACAGGAAAGGGCAACTACACAGGAAAGGTAACGAAGGAATTCGTTATAGGAAGAGTATTTACAGATATATCAAAGGCTGAGATAGAGGCTATTCCGGATCAGACATATACATTTGGACAGGCCATAACCCCTGAAGTCAAGGTAAGCTTTGGAGGAAAGGCACTCACACTTAACACCGACTATACAGTGACTTATACCGATAATATTGATGCGGGAACTGCAACTGTAAAGATCATAGGTACAGGTGATTACAACAAGTCAGTTACAAAGACATTTGTCATAAAGCCGGCAGATATATCAAAGGCGTCAGTAGTTCTCAGGGGAACATCATTCACCTACACAGGTGAGGCGATTACACCTGCAGTGACAAGACTTGGCGTTCCTAATGGTGGTGTGACTGAGAGTATCACAGATCTCTCTTCATTCGCTGTGGAATACAGTGACAATACAGATGCCGGAACGGCAAAGGTTACTGTAAGTGCAGGAAAGGATACGAACTACACCGGAACTGCATCAACCACATTTACTATCACAAGAAAGAGCATAAGCGGTGCGGTCGTGAGCGTGGCAGATGCTGAGTACACCGGATCAGAGGTTATACCGGATGTAAAGGTAACTCTGGGAGATAAGGTGCTGACAGCAGGCGTGGATTACACGGTATCGGCTGAAAACAATGTAGAGGCAGGAGAGGACGCTCTGTTAAAGATCACCGGATGCGGTAATTATGAGGGCGTACTGAGCCAGACATTTGAGATCAGTGCAAAGAGCATAGACGGCGGAAAGTGCAGCATACCGGCTCAGGTATATATAGGATCTGCGCTGACACCTGATGTAGTTCTTGAGGTTGGAGGCAAGACTCTGACCAAGGGTGAGGACTACACAGTTACATACGCAGACAACATAGATGTCACAACGGCTGAGAAGAAGGCATCAGCGATCATCAAGGCCATGGGCAACTACACAGGAAAGCTCACAGTTTACTTTGACATCACGGCAAAGACTCTTACAGCAGCCGATGTTGACAGCATTGATGCTCAGGAATACACCGGCGAGGCGATAGAGCCAGTGGTGGTCGTAAGAAACGGAGACACAGTTCTTGTTGCGGGAAGAGATTACGATGTAACATACAGCAACAATACAGACAAGACTACAGAGGCGAGAGCAGTAGTCAAAGGTAAGGGTAACTATCAGGGAACCGTTACAAAGCTGTTTGAGATATGCGGAGCAAGCATAGCACCGGCGGTTGTGACAGGAATACCTGAGAGCGCAGAATATACAGGTGACAGCATAACCTTTAAGGACATAACAGTTGTGATGAATGGAAAGACACTTGTATATGGAACAGATTACACAGTAAGTTATGAGAACAATGTCAATGCAACCACTGAGGACAGCATGGCATACGTTATCATAAAGGGTAACGACAACTACGGTGGACAGATAAGAACAGCCTTCAGCATAACCCCAAGAAGTCTTGAGAAGTGCAAGGTCGATGCCATCGGAGGACAGACATATACAGGCAGGGAGATCACCCCTGAGGTTACAGTAAGAGATGGATCAAAGGTACTCGAAAATGGAAGAGACTACACGGTATCTTACAGTGACAATATCGAGGTGGGCAAGAATGCCAAGGCAGTTATAGAAGGTAAGGGCAACTACACCGGACAGCTTACAGCAGAGTTCACCATCGCAAAGGAAGTGCTCGACATTTCAAATGCGGTGATAAGTGATATCGCAGATCAGTATTACAACTTCGGTGAGGAGCTCACACCTGCACTCAGTGTAAATCTTGGAGGAAGAAAGCTTACAGAGAATGTTGATTACAGCGTAACCTACACTGATAACATTGAGGCCGGTACGGCTACAGCTACAGTGAAGGGAATCGACCAGAATAAGGGCGAGGTAAGTAAGACATTCAAGATCCTTCCTATAGATATAACAACTGCAGAGATCGCACTTGTGAAGAATTCATATGGTTTCACAGGAGATGCGGTAACAGCAGATGTAGAATCGATAACAGTCACAAGAAATGGAGTTAAGAAGGTACTCACAGATCTCGCAGGATTTGAGATCACATGTACAGACAATGTAAATGTCGGTACGGCTACAGTTAAGATCGCCGCAGGCGAAGGCCAGAGCTATACAGGAAGCACAAGCACATCCTTCAGGATCGTTGCAGCTTCAATAGAGCAGGCAGAGGTCGGCGTTGACAGTGCAGTATATACGGGAAGCGCGATCACTCCTGTATGCAGAGTAGTTCTCGGAGGAAAGACTCTTGCAGAGGGCGTTGACTACAAGGTAACAGTTTCAGGCAATGTGAATGTTACTGACAATGCACTGGTTACTATAGAGGGAACCGGAAATTACACCGGAAAGCTTTCACAGAAGTTCAGCATAACTCCTAAGAGGATATCACAGGCTGAGGTGAAGGCCGATGATGCTGAATACACAGGAAGCGCAGTTACGACAACAGTCAGTGTAGTCCTTGATGGAAAGACTCTTGTTCAGGGAACTGACTATAAGCTCAGCTACAGCGACAATGTGAATGTCACATCTGACACAGCAAAGGCTGTTGTGACAGTGACAGGAACAGGCAACTACACAGGAACAGTCCAGGGAGAGTTCTCTATAACTCCTATGGATATATCAAAGCTTGACATACCGGAGATACCAGATCAGACATACGGCGGTCAGGCAGTAAAACCTGAACTGAGAATTGTAAATGGCAACAATGTTCTCTCAGAGGACACTGATTACACAGTGGCATACGAGAACAACGATTCGGTTACAGACAAGGCCAGCGCTATTATCTCAGGTAGAGGAAGCTACAAGGGATCAGTGACCAGAACATTTGCTATAAAGGCATACAGCATAGACAATGCAGAGATAAGTGGAATCCAGGATGCGGTAGTATTTACAGGAGATGCCATTGAATTTGCAGATATAGCAGTTGTAGTAAACGGCAGGACACTTGTGAACGGTACGGACTACACAGTAAGCTACGAGAACAACCTGAACGTTACAGATGAGAAGAATCCTGCATATGTGATCATAAAGGGCACAGGAAACTACGGCGGACAGGTTAGAACAGCATTTGCCATAACAGCTAAGAATATCGGCAGATGCAGCATTGATCCGATTGGCGGACAGATATACACAGGTAAGGCGGTTGAGCCTGAGATCACAGTCAGAGATGGCGCAAGGATACTGGAGACCGGAAAGGATTATGACATTACTTACAGCAACAACACAGATGTGACAGACAGTGCTGAGGTCACCATAACAGGTAAGGGCAACTACAGAGGCAGCAACAGTGCGGTATTCACCATCACACAGGAGGTTGTGGATATATCAAAGGCTGTAATGAGCAAGGTCGATGACCAGTATTACAACTTTGGAAATGCCATAAGACCAGAGGTTACACTTACATATGGCGGCAAGACATTGACACAGGATGTGGACTACGAGCTTGTATACATCGACAATATCAATGAAGGTACGGCGACGATACAGGCAAATGGTATCAACAAGAACACAGGCTCGGTGAGCACAACATTTGCCATAAAGCCAGTAGATATAACAACTGCTGAGGTTGTACTTGAGAATGACTCATTTGAGTACACGGGATCAGAGATCAGACCTGCAGTTAAGATGATAACAGTAAGCAGGGATGGCAAGGCGACGGCAGTGACATCTATGACAGCATTTGATGTGACATACACGGACAATACAAATGTCGGAACTGCTGGTGCGGTTATAAAGGCAGCACAGGGAAGCGGATTTACAGGATCTGTGACAAAGAAGTTTGAGATCACAGAGGTGGATATCGCACAGGCTGTAGTTGATGTGGAAGACCATGTGTACACAGGAAGTGCAGTAAAGCCTGCATATACAGTGACACTTGATGGCAAGAAACTCACTGCGGGAACAGATTTCAATGTGGTGTTCAGCAACAATGTAAATGTTGGAACAGCAGCCATCCTCACAGTGACCGGTACAGGAAACTACAAGGGAACAGTTGTCGCATACTTTGCGATAACTGCAAAGGATCTGAGCAAGGCAGATGTGAATGTCCAGTCATCAGTTTACACTGGAAAGCCACTTACACCGGCTGTGACAGTAACTCTCGATGATGAGATATTAAATGCAGACATTGATTATGTTGTTTCTTACAGCAACAATGTGAACGCTACGACAGCAAAGTCAAAGGCGACTGTGACCGTCAAGGGAACAGGAAACTATAAGGGCACTGTGACTGCTACATTCGACATTGAGCCAAAGGCGATCAATGAGGCGAAGATCAATGATATACTGGATCAGATGTACAGCGGCAGTGAGATCAGACCGGATGCAAAGGTGACACTCGATGGAGTACAGCTTGTTGCAGGAACGGACTACACTGTGACATATGAGAACAACATAGAGGTTTCAGATTCAGCCAAGCTTATCGTAACCGGTAAGGGCAATTACAAGGGAACTGTAGAGAAGAACTTCAGTATAAAGAGTCTCACTCTTGAGGACGCAGAGGTATCAGGTATACCAGCCGGCACAGAATACACAGGAAAGGCCATAACATTTGGCGAGATCGTTGTGACACTGGTCGGAAAGAAACTGTCCGAGGATGAGGATTACACAGTAGAGTATAAGAACAATGTAAACGTGACAGACAGTGCGGAGGTTGTGATAACAGGTATCGGCAATTACAGCGGAGAGCTGAGCAGAACATTCAAGATCACAGCTAAGGACATAAGCAAGTGTAGAGTCGATGCGATTGGCGGACAGGTACACACAGGAAAGGCTGTAACACCTGAGGTCACAGTGAGAGACGGAACACAGGTTCTCGTGTCTGGAACAGATTACAAGACAGAGTACAGCAACAACATAAATGAGACAACGGCCAGCTCGAAGGCTGAGATCAAGATCACAGGATCTGGTAACTACACAGGAAGCATAACAGTGAACTTCACGATATCTAAGAATCTTGTGGATATATCCAAGGCTGTGATAAGCAAGATCAGTGATCAGCTTTACAACTTCGGCCAGCCGCTCACACCGGATGTGACAGTTACATTTGGTGGAAAGACACTTGTATACGGCGAGGATTACGCACTCGTATATGTGGACAACATCGATGAGGGTGTGGCAACCGTAACAGTTAGAGGTATCAATTCAAATACCGGATCTTTATCGGCTAAGTTTAACATCAATCCGGTCGATATAAGTGATGGACAGATAGCTCTTGATGCATCCGAGTATATGTATACAGGAACAGCAGTAAAACCGGTGATCAATTCATTTACAGTGAAGAGAGCTGGAAAGACAGTGACAGTTACTGATTTTGACAACCTTGAGATCAGCTACTCGTCAAATACAAATGTTGGAACAGGTAAGGTTACTATAAAGGCACTTGAGGGTGAAGGCTTCACAGGAAGTGTCAGCAAGACATTTGCAATAGTAGGTGCTTCAGTCGACAATGCTTCAGTAAAGGTTGGAAACGGAGTTTATACGGGTGAAGCTGTAACTCCGGATCACACAGTTACACTCGGAGGCAGGACACTTGTTGAGGGACGCGACTACAGAGCAGACTACAGCAACAATGTGAACGTGACAGACAGTGCAGTGCTCACCATCACAGGTATGGGTAACTACAGTGGAAGCACCACAGCAAGATTTAAGATAAGTGCCAGAAATCTTGCAGATGCAGACATTACGGTGGCATCGGCAAGATACACAGGAGATCCACTTACACCTGCAGTTACAGTTTCACTTGGCGGAACAGCTCTTGTGGAGGACAGAGACTTTACAGTTTCATACAGTGACAATGTGAATGTCACAACAGACACAGATAAGGCAGGCGTTACCATCACAGGTATAGGCAACTACACTGGAACGGCGGTTGAGAAATTCGATATCGCAGCTAGAGACATATCTCTTGCAGAGATAAAGGACATCGACAGACAGAATTATACCGGTAATGCGGTTACACCAAAGCTCACGGTTGTTGACGGACAGAGAGAGCTTGTGGCAGGCAGGGATTACACCGTAAGCTACAAGAACAATGTCGAGGTGACAACGGCAGCAGTTGCGGTGATAACAGGAAAGGGCAATTATTCAGGAGCTGCCAGCAAGCTGTTTGCTATTGGCGGTGCTGATATTGCAGATGCAGATATAACAGGTATAAAAGACAGCGTAACCTACACAGGAAAGGCAATAACATTTGCCGGACTTAAGGTAACATACGGCGACGATGTACTTGTGGCAGGAAGAGACTACACTGTATCATACAGTGGAAATAAGAACGTGACGGACAAGGCAAGTGTTACCATCACAGGTATTGGCAACTACACAGGAAGTGTTAACAGATACTTTGCTATAACAAGAAGAAATCTTGCAGACTGTCATGTGAGCGAGATCGAGGGTCAGATTTACACAGGCAAGAAGATAGAGCCGGAGCTCACAATTACATATGGAGATCTGGTGCTTGTAGAGGGTGTTGACTACGAGATCGAGTACAGCAATAATATTGAGCCTACAGCAGGCGGACAGTCGGCAAAGGCAACAGTAACAGGTAAGAGAAGCTACACAGGAACTGTGGAGAGAGAATTTACCATTACAAAGGATCCTGTAAATATAAGCGGAGCCAAGATCAGTGCAATACCTGATCAGGAGTTTGCAAAGAAGAATATCACACCTGCGGTAAATGTTACATACGGTGGCAAGACGCTTGTACAGGGAACTGATTACAAGGTTTCATACATCAATAACTATAATGTTGGAACTGCCACAGTGACGATCACAGGATATGGAGACTACGTAAGTTCTAAGACGGCAACTTTCGAGATCGTCAAGAGAGACGTAACAGGTTATGTAGCAGAGCTTTCAAAGAGCAGCATGACATACACCGGAAAGGCACTCACTCCATCAGTTACAGCTATTAACAGCAGTGACGGAGCATTTGTGCTTGACGATGAAGATATCGCGGGCTTCATAGTGAGATATGCTTCAAATGTAAACGTTGGAACAGCAACGGTTACAGCTACAGCAGGAAGCCGGTCTAATTACACAGGAAGTGTGACAGCAACATTTGCCATAACAGCGGCATCAATCGATAATGCAGTAGTTGTGGCAGAGGATACGGAATACACAGGAAAGCCGGTAACTCCAGCCGTTACAGTGACAGTCAACGGTGTTGTGTTATCAGCAGCGGATTACACAGTGGCTTACAGTAACAACACTGAGGTCGGAACCGCAGAGGTAAGCATAACAGGAAAGGGCAACTACACCGGAGAGACAACAGGTACATTTGAGATAACAGCAAGAAGTATCAAGAACTGTACAGTTGAGTGCAGCACATCGATCGAGTACACAGGAAACCAGCTCATACCTGTTGTAAAGGTAAAGAATGGTGATGTGGAGCTGACAGAGGGAGTTGACTACATACTCAGCTTCGATATGAACACAGATGTGACAGGACGCGCAAAGGTGGTTGTGACCGGTAAGGGCAACTACAAGGATTCAGTGACAAGATACTTTGCAATTACAAAGAAGAGTATCGCTGGAGCTGAGATCAAGGGTATTACAGGAAAGGTATTCACAGGTAATGCAATAACACAGGATATTGAAGTTGAACTGGATGGACAGAAGCTCAGCCAGGGAACGGACTATACTGTGAAGTACGAGAACAATGTTCATGTAGGAACAGCAGTCATAACATTAACAGGTGCAGGCAACTACACAGATTCTGTAAAGAAGAGCTTTGTGATAAGCAAGGCAGATATAAGCAACACGGCTGTTATAAACGGAATTGAGTCCGAGGTTATATACAAGGGCACAGCATTTAAGTTTGATAATGTCACGATAACATGGGGAACAAATGTGCTGAAGGAAGGCAGAGATTACACGATCACATACCAGAACAACAGCGGAATCACCATGACGAGAACAAGTAAGGCTTCAGTCACTGTGAAGTTCATGGGCGACTACAAGGGAAGCGTTACAAAGCAGTTCAGGATCAAGGCATTTGACATATCAAAGGCAACCGTATCAGCGATAGCAGACAAGACCTACACAGGATCAGCGATCAAGCCGGCGGTTACAGTTAAGATCGGCAGAACAGTGATAAATCCAAAGGAGTACACGGTTGAGTACAGCAACAACGTGAAGCCGGGTGTTGCAAGTGTTACGATCACAGGACTTAACAACTTCTACGGAACAAAGAAGGTTACATTCAACATCCTTCCTGCAAAGGTGAAGAACCTTGCGGCAAGCGGTGAGACAACAACATCACTGAAGCTATCATGGAGCAGCAGTGCATATGCCCAGGGATATGAGGTGTACAGATATGATACAGGTAAGAAGACATATGTGAAGGTTGCAACAGTGACGGGCACAAGCAGCAATATCACAGGTCTGGCAGCGGGAACTGATTACAAGTTCGCGATATCAGCATATGTGAAGTCGTCAGGCAAGACACTGTATAGCGAGAAGACAGTCATAAATGCAGCAACAAAGCCAGCTAAGGTTTCAGGTATTTCATTCAGCAGCAGGGCAGAGAAGTCGATAGCGCTCAAGTGGAATACAGTTAAGGGAGCTACAGGCTACAAGGTATACAGACTTGTAGCAAAGGACAATTACAAATATCTTGGTTCGACATCAAAGACAGCTTATAATGTAAACGGTCTGACTGGAAGTACAGCTTACACATTCAAGGTAGTTGCATACAAGAAGGTCGGCAGCAAGGAGCTCGTTGGTGAGGATGCTACAGCAAGGATCATGACAACGCCATCGGCAGTCAAGAATCTTAAGATCAGTGCCAGAAGCAATGCATCGATAACGATGAAATGGAGCAAGGTAAACAACGCTGATGGATACATAGTTTACAGATACCGCGGCAACAGAGCAGTCAAGATCAAGACCATCACAAGCAAGTCAAAGGTCGTATTTGTAAGCTCAAAGCTCAGTGCCGGAACAACGTATAAGTACAGAGTTGTGGCATACAAGAAGGATGGAAAGGCGATCGTAGAGAATGCCGGAACATATGTATCAGGATTTACACTTCCTGCAACACCTGTTGTATCAGCGAAGGCCGGAGTCAAGCAGGCGAAAATTGCATGGAAGAGAGCCAAGGGAGCAACAGGTTACATCGTATACATGTCAACATCAAAGCGTGGCACGTATAAGGCTGTTGCAACTATAAGAAAGGCAGGAACTACTTCATACACCAAGAAAGGCCTGAAGAAAGGCAAGACATATTACTTCAAGGTGCGTGCATTTAACAAGTCAGGTAAGACAACATATAAGAGTTCATACTCAACAGTAAAGAAGATCGTTGTCAAATAGTGACTGACAGTTAGATAAGGGAAAGCCGGAAATAAAACTATAAAAAGCATCCAACCGGGTGAGCCTGGAAACAGGCTTATCTGGTGGATGCTTTTTTGTTATCTATGAGGCGGAGGAATCTGTCCGCCTGAGAGATGATAAAGTCCTTAAGTGCTTTATATGGAAATACATTCGTTGTATTATTGCCTACATCGGTGTCTATGGAGGTGAATGAGTCGAGATCATTCTGCAGTCTGCTCTGTGAGAAACATAGACATTTTTTTATGGTCATATCAGGTGATGAAACCTTCGGTATGATTGGTGAGAAATCCCTGATAAACAATGGATTTGTCACATTGTAATCACCGTAGAAAAATTGTTCTGAGAAGAAATCCCGGAATGGGATGCTCCTTCCCTCCGGCTGCATGCTGAGCTCGTGCATTCGGACATGGTCTATGTCGCGTGTCACACAGGTGGGAGTGTTATCGCCTGCCTCAAACTGAAAATATTGCGGCCAGAATTCCTCCACATAGGCGGCGTCCATCATGAGATGGGCAAGTATGCCAAGGTCGGCAGGTGTCATAGCTTCCACTGGATATTCTGACAATATGTGATCGATGTCCGGATATTTTGTTATGAGATCGTTCTGCCATTCCGGCCTGAAATGTGTCAGGGCTTTGTCCATAACCGCATCTGGAAGAACGCAGCCCAGCAGGAAATCATTCAGCAGCTCCGGCTGGGATTCCTTTGAAATATGAAGTTTATCTGCGATGTATCTGCCCTCGCACAGGTGTATTATGTATCCCGGCATTGCAGCCCTCCCATATAGAATATATTTGTCAATTTGTAAAAAAGTGTACCCCCGGAGCCCCCGTAATGTCAATAAAGACAATTTCATACAAACAGTTTACTTGACTTATAATTTGTTAGGCGGTAAAGTCATAGATGGATAAATGGGATATCCATATCAGAGTAAAAGGAGAAACGTGTTGAATAACGATTACAACAAAGAACAAAACGACAAGAATGACGACAACAAGAATAATGGCAACAAAGGCAAAAACAGGAATGTCATGGTTCTGCTTGTCATCTCGGTGATATTGACACTGCTGTGCTGGAGAGCATATGACAAGATCACAAATGGAACGAAAAAAGAGATCCCGTACAGCGGATTTGTGGAGATGCTGGATTCGGGAGAGGTGGACAATGCGGAGATATATGCCAAAAAGATCAGATTTACCTCAAAGGAGTCTGACGGCACTCTGGATAAGAACACCTATGTGACAGTGAGGATAAGCGACGATAAGCTGGCAGACAGACTTAAGACAGCCCATGAGAAGTATGCCACAACATACAAGGGCAAAGACGAGAGCGGTTCAGCCATGGTCGGAACGATACTCTCATATGTGGTCATGATAGCTGCATTCTATCTGTTCCTCTCGTTAGTGACAAGGCGGAGCGGAATGATGGGCTTTGGCAAATCAAATGCCAAGGTATATATGGAGAAGAAGACCGGAGTCACATTTGCAGATGTTGCAGGAGAGGATGAGGCAAAGGAATCCCTGACTGAGATGGTCGACTTCCTTCACAACCCTAAGAAGTATATGGCTATAGGTGCAAAGCTTCCAAAGGGAGCACTGCTGGTCGGCCCTCCGGGAACCGGAAAGACACTTCTGGCAAAGGCTGTTGCCGGAGAGGCAAACGTGCCATTTTTCTCCATGTCGGGATCAAGCTTCGTGGAGATGTACGTGGGAGTCGGAGCATCGAGAGTCAGAGATCTGTTCAAACAGGCATCTGAGATGGCTCCTTGTATAATATTCATAGACGAGATAGATGCCATAGGCCAGAGCAGAGACAGCGTGAGGGGCGGTGATTCGGAGAGAGAACAGACACTGAACCAGCTTCTTGCCGAGATGGATGGATTTGACACATCCAAGGGAATAGTGATACTGGCTGCGACCAACAGGCCGGAGACACTTGACAAGGCACTCCTGAGACCGGGAAGATTTGACAGAAGAGTAATAGTTGAGAAGCCGGATCTTCAGGGTAGAATAGACACGCTGAAGGTACACTCCAGAAATGTCAAGATGGATGAGACTGTGGATCTCCGTGAGCTTGCGCTTGCCACAGCAGGTGCGGTTGGAGCAGATCTCGCCAACATAATAAATGAGGCGGCGCTCACTGCAGTCAGATCCGGAAGGAGCATGGTTTCACAGGCTGATCTGATTGGTGCGGTGGAGCTTGTATTTGCAGGAAAAGAGAAGAAGGGCAAGCTGCTAGGCGACCAGGAGAAGAAGGTCGTTGCATATCATGAAGTTGGACATGCTCTTCTGGTTGCTCTCCAGAAGCACACTGAGCCTGTTCAGAGAATTACAATAGTTCCTAGAACGATGGGTTCTCTGGGATATGTATGGCAGGTGCCTGAGGAAGAGAAGTATATGGAGACCAAGGCTGAGCTTGAGGCGAACATTGTGACGACCCTCGGCGGAAGAGCTGCAGAGGAATTGAAATTCGAGTCAGTGACCACCGGCGCGGCAAATGATATAGAGCAGGCGACCAAGACAGTGAGAGCGATGATAACCATGTATGGAATGTCAGACAAGTTCGGACTCATGCAGCTTGAGACTGTTCAGGGAAAATATCTCGACAGAAATGCAGTGCTCCAGTGTTCAGACAAGACTGCTGCAAAGGTCGATGAGGAGATTAGGAATCAGCTCAAGAAGGCATATGATGAGGCCAAGAAGCTTCTCTCAGAGCACATGAATGCGTTGGATGCCATCGCACAGTATCTGATAGAGAAGGAGTCGATAACAGGCCAGGAGTTCATGGAGATATTCAACAGAGTTGAAAATGCTGAACAAAATGTTGAACAGGAATAAAATTAAAACAATAATAAGATCAAAAAAAGAGAAGCCGGGGCTGGCAAAAAGCTCCGGCTTCTCTTTTTTCTATATCTGCTTTAGATTATATCTGCTGAAGATCGTCCAGGGTCTTGCCGTATGCCGGTAAAAACTCGCACACGAAGTCGTTTACCTCAGGATAAGTCTCAGCCATCTGTGACACGGAATTCATGATCGTACCCATGGCACTGGAGAACTCGGTATTTCCCGATCCTGTCTCCTCCATGCATTTGATCAGGGCGGACAGCTTGTCAGCCGCCTTGACGAGCTTCCAGAGATATACATCGTTCTCGTCGTCGGCATCCTTAAAAAATATCGGTTCATAGGCTGGTCTGAGATCGCCCGGCAGCTTGTCAAGAAGTGTGTGGCATGCGATATCTTCCACATCCTTGAAGGCTGTCTTGATATCATCGTTGTAGTATTTCACCGGGGTCGGCATGTCGCCGGTGATGATCTCCGATGCATCGTGATAGAGACCTATGAGTGCAGCTCTCTCGGCGTTCAGAGTCTTGCCGTAGCGTACATTGCCGATGGTTGCCAGTGCGTGGGCTATCATGCTCACCTCCAGGCAGTGCTCACACAGATTCTCCTCGCGGTTGTTCCTCATGAGTGCCCATCTGTCAATATATTTCATTCGTGATATAAGTGCAAAAAAGTTGTATTCCATCATAAAATCCTCGTTACATCTGTTTATCGTTGTGGAAAAAGTTATATACCGCAGTGGCTGCAGTCTTGTTCATTCCCTGCGGGATCTCGAGATCAGCAATGCTGGCGGCACGGATCTTGTCTATGTCCTTGAAGTATGCCAGAAGAGCCTTTCTCCTTGCCGGACCGATGCCCTCAATATCGTCCAGAACTGAGTGGATCTGGAATTTGCTTCTGAGACTTCTGTGGTACTCGATTGCAAATCTGTGGGCCTCATCCTGAAGTCTTGTTATCATGTTGAAGGCCTGTGTATTTGCAGGGAAATCTATCTCCTTGTTGTTGTAATAGAGTCCTCTGGTTCTATGGTGGTCATCCTTTACCATTCCGCATACCGGGATGTTGAGACCAAGCTCGTCAAGAACCTCCAGAGCTATGTTGACCTGACCCCGGCCGCCATCCATCATGAGTACATCAGGGTAGATATTAAACCGCTCGTCTGTGAACCTTCTTGTGAGTACCTCCCTCATGCTCGCGTAGTCATCCGGCCCGTCTATGGTCCTGAGCTTGAACTTTCTGTAGTCATTCTTCTTGGCGCGTCCGTTTTCAAATACCACCATGGATGCCACGGAGTGATAGCCGCTTATATGCGATATATCAAATGCTTCAAGGCGTCTTGCGGATGAAACTCCGATAAGCTGTGCCAGCTCATTTGCCGCACCCTCAGTGCGCTCCTTTTCACGCTTGAGCTTGTCGGCATCCTGGTTCATGACCAGAAAAGCATTGTCCTTTGCCAGCTTGAGAAGCTTCTGCTTGTCTCCCTTCTGGGGAACAATGATGTGTACCTGACTTCCCCGGCGGGCGCTCAGATATTCCTCGATGACCTTGTAGTCCTCGATCTGCTGCTCGATAATGATCTCCTTTGGCAGATATGGAGTGGAAGCGTAGTATTGCTTGAGAAAAGACTCCATGATCGTGCTGTAAGCCTCAGCATTTACGCCGCTCATGTGGTAGTGTTCCCTGCCGATCATCTTGCCGGATCTTATGAAGAATATGGATATGACACACTCATTTCCAAGATCGGTGGCCATGGCGATCACATCCCTGTCGTCTGCGCTTGTGTCACCGACTCTCTGGGTGGACTCAATGTGATGGATGCTCTTTATCAGATCCCTGATCTCGGCGGCCTGTTCAAATTCCATATCCTCGGCCAGCTCCTTCATCTGCTTTTCGAGATCCCTGATCACATGACCGTGGTTGCCGTTCAGAAAGCTTATGGCATCCTGGACATTTTTGTTGTAATCCTCCTTGGAGATATATCCCTGACAGGGCGCCATGCACTGCTTTATCTGGTGATACAGGCAGGGCCTTTCAAGGCCCATATCCCTTGGCAGAACCTTGTTGCAGCTCCTGATGTGATACAGCTTTTTCAGCAGCTCTATGATATCCTTCACCGCTTTGGAATTGGTGTATGGGCCGAAATATTTGGAGTGATCCCGTTTCATCTGATGGCTGTACAGTATGCGCGGGTAATCCTCCTCCACAGTAATGCGGATATAGGGATAACCCTTGTCATCCGTGAGCATGGTGTTGTAATGCGGTCTGTGCTCCTTTATAAGGTTGCACTCTAGAACGAGAGCCTCGATCTCTGAACCGCAGACAATATATTCAAACCATGCAATATGGGATACCATCTTCTGAATCTTCGGGGATTTCTTGTAGCCGGTCTGGAAATACTGATGTACTCTGTTGTACAGATCTATGGCTTTTCCTACATATATAATATGATCCCCCGAATCGTGCATGAGATATACTCCTGGGACATGGGGGAGCTTCTTAAGTTCTTCTTCAAAATCAAACATGTCATTCACCTCAAAAATCTTATATAAGTATATCACTATACTTACTATCATGTCATTCTTTCATCAGAAAATTTGAAAAATAAAAAAGGATTTTGAGAAAAAACGGAGAATAATAAAAATGTGTGGTAAGAAATATTGATCATGTGATAGGAGAGATTCTATGACGATACGGGAACAGCAGGAAAAAAGGGAACACGAAGTGCTCAGCAGATATGCGGCGTTCAGTGATCAGTCCACAGGACGTGACAGACCGGAGGAGCAGTGCGACCTCAGAACGGTCTACCAGAGAGACAGGGACAGGATACTCCACTGCAAGGCGTTCAGGAGACTTAAGCATAAGACTCAGGTATTTCTGTCGCCGGGTGATGATCACTACAGGACCAGACTGACCCATACTCTGGAGGTGTCGCAGATAGCAAGGACGATAGCCAGATCACTCAGGCTTAACGAGGATCTGACGGAGGCGATAGCGCTGGGACATGACCTGGGACATACGCCATTTGGACATGTCGGTGAGCGGACACTTGCGGCCTGCGCGGGCAATAATTTCAGCCACAATGTTCAGAGCGTAAGGGTTGTGGAACGTCTTGAGAACCGTGGTGAGGGACTTAATCTCACCTGGGAGGTCCGGGACGGAATGCTAAACCATAAGACATCATGCACTCCGCATACGCTGGAGGGACAGTGTGTGAGACTGGCGGACAAGATAGCGTACGTCAATCATGATATAGATGATGCGATAAGGGGTAACATATTGAAGGAGGAGGATCTTCCGACCAATATCACCGACATTCTCGGGAAGAATACCCGCACCAGACTGAACTGTCTCATACATGATGTGATAAATACGAGTCAGGACAAGGATTATGTCGGTATGTCGGCGGAGATCGGGGATGCTCTGGGGAAGCTGAGAA
Organism: Coprococcus sp. RTP21281st1_F1_RTP21281_210402; assembly: GCF_040915325.1. NCBI lineage: Bacteria > Bacillati > Bacillota > Clostridia > Lachnospirales > Lachnospiraceae > Coprococcus > Coprococcus sp. RTP21281st1_F1_RTP21281_210402. The sequence continues at coordinate 116,058 of NZ_JBCPDQ010000007.1, read as the reverse complement.
CATACATGTTCAGATATCTCTACACTAACCCGATAGCCAAGAGCGAGGAGCTCAAGGCCGACAAGATGCTGAGGATATTGTATGAATACTTCATTGAGGACGCCAGCAGGCTGACAAATGAATGTGTTGAGATGATATATATGGGAGAGGATCCCAAGACAGTCGTGTGCGACTACATAGCTGGTATGACAGACAATTATGCGATAGAGACATTTAAGAGTATATATATACCGAAGTCCTGGAAGGTCTGAGCATACCTGACAAACAGGAGGAATCGAATTGTATTATTCGGATGACGTGATAAATGAAGTCTTGTCAAGAAATGATATAGTGGATGTTATCGGAAGCTACGCAAGCCTTAAGAAGAAGGGCGCGAATTACGAGGCATGCTGTCCGTTCCACCATGAGAAGACTCCGTCATTTAAGGTCAACAGGGAAAAACAGATGTATCACTGCTTCGGCTGCGGAGTCGGTGGCAACGTGTTTACATTTGTCATGGAATATGAGAACCTCAATTTCCCGGAGGCTGTGGAGAGACTTGCGGAGAGGGCTGGAGTACAGCTCCCTGAGAAGTCCATGAACGCCCAGGAGAGGTCGAGGGAGCAGTATAAGATAACGCTCAGGGAGATGAACAAGACTGCGGCTGCATATTTTCATTATATATTGAAGCACAGCCAGCATGGTGAGAAGGCTTATGAGTATTTTCACGAGACAAGAGGTCTCTCTGATGAGACGATAAATAAATTTGCGCTTGGATATTCAGATATATACAGGGATGATCTGTACAGGTATCTGAAGAGCAAGGGATATACAGATGACCAGATGAAGGGCTCGGGACTTGTTGAGATCAGCGAGAAGGAAGGCGGTGTGGACAAGTTCTGGAACAGAGCCATGATCCCGATACTGGATATAAACGGCAAGGTCATCGCATTTGGCGGACGAGTCATGGGCGATGGAAAACCGAAATATATAAATACCAGTGATACCGCGGTGTTCGACAAGAGCCATACGTTGTTTGCCATGAACATAGCAAGGCGGAGCAGGAGAAAAGGATTTATATGCTGTGAGGGATATATGGATGTCATCTCCATGCATCAGGCAGGATTTGACAATGCCGTGGCGTCCCTTGGAACGGCATTTACATTTGGACATGCTGGGATAATAAAGAGATATGCCGATGAGGTTTATCTGGCGTACGACAGTGACGGCGCAGGCGTGGAGGCGACGAAGAAGGTCATAGCAATTCTCCGGGAGGTCGGAGTCGGCGCAAGGGTCATCAATATGAGACCGTACAAGGATCCCGATGAGTTCATACAGAACCTTGGAAGCGAGGCATTTGAGGAGAGGATAAAGAAAGCTGAGAGCGGAATGATGTTCCTTGCAAGGATATATTCTGAGGAATATGACCAGAGCGATCCGGGTGAGCTGACCAAGTTCCAGAACCAGATAGCGAGGGAACTGGCATATATTGAGGACGACCTGGAGAGAAATAATTATGTCGATGCCATAGCGAGGAAATATGTGATCGACAAGGATGCCCTTGCCGCGAAGGTACATGCCTACGGTGTTGCGGGCACGGCAAAGCCGGAGATAGTGGAGCGGGAGACCCGCAGACTCCAGGAACAGCAGGGCTATGAAGAGTTTCCGGGAGACCAGAGCGCGGGAGCTCCGGGAAGACCTGAGACAAAGGATAATAAGACCGCCAAGCTGCTGCTCACATGGCTTGTGAACCGGCCGGAGCTGTTTGCCAGACTTGACGGCGTGGTGAGTGAGGCGGACTTTGAGCCGGGAATATACCGGACCGTAGCGGACAAGCTGTACTCACAGTACAGGGAGAAGCACAAGGTTGAGCCCGCTGTGGTGGTGAACACATTCCAGGATGTGGAGGAACAGAGACTGGTGGCAGGCATGCTCCAGACAGATCTGGCGATAGACATGACCGAGGAGGAGGTTGGCAATGCCATAACCGAGGTCGTGAAAAAGATAAAGCTTGCCAGCATAAAAAAACAGCTTGAGAGCGAGAATGACATGATGAAGGTTCAGCAGCTCATCAAGGACAGGAAAAAGATAGAAAAGTTTAAAGTTATTTTATAAGAAATAAACAATACATTATGTGGAGGAAAGATATGAGTACAATGGATGCGATCAATTCAAATGAAGACAAGTATATGATCAAGGTGAGTGAGGACGATGCGATCAACGCAAAGTTCAACACAAAGCTTCAGGAATTGCTTGACATAGCTCACAGCAAGAAGAACGTTATAGAGGACACAGAGCTCATCAAGCATTTTAACGATCTCAAGGAGGTTGCCCTTGATCTGGATACCATGCAGAAGATCTTCAATTTCCTTGAAAAGAACGGTGTGGACATACTTCAGATAACAGATGACGATGAGGAGGAGCCAACACTTGACGAGGACGTGATCGCTGAGGGCGAGGATGTTGAGAAGATAGATTTCACAGATACAGGTGATATATCAAGCACAACACAGGATCCTGTCAAGATGTACCTGAAGGATATAGGAAAGGTGCCTCTGCTCAGCGCGGAGGAGGAGATAGAGCTTGCCAAGAGAATGGAGGCAGGCGATGAGATGGCAAAGAAGAAGCTTGCTGAGTCCAACCTCAGACTTGTTGTAAGTATAGCCAAGAGATATGTTGGACGTGGAATGTTATTCCTCGATCTAATACAGGAGGGTAACCTCGGTCTGCTCAAGGCCGTGGAGAAGTTTGATTACAGAAAGGGTTACAAGTTCTCAACATATGCGACATGGTGGATCAGACAGGCCATCACAAGGGCCATCGCAGATCAGGCGAGAACCATAAGAATCCCGGTTCATATGGTTGAGACCATCAACAAGGTTACCAGAGTGAGCAGAGATCTGCTTCAGAAGCTCGGCAGAGAGCCGCTTCCAGAGGAAGTCGGAGAGGTTATGGGACTTCCAAAGGAGAGAGTTCAGGAGATCATGAAGATCGCACAGGAGCCTGTATCACTGGAGACTCCTATCGGTGAGGAGGAGGACAGCCATCTTGGAGATTTCATACAGGATGAGAGTATCCCTACACCTGTTGAGGCGACAAACCAGACACTGCTGCACGAGCAGCTCGACGAGGTAGTCAGCACACTTACAGAGAGAGAGCAGAGAGTTATAAAGCTCAGATTTGGATGGGATGACGGAAGACCAAGAACCCTTGAGGAAGTCGGCAAGGAGTTCAATGTCACAAGAGAGCGTATCAGACAGATCGAGGCAAAGGCGCTCAGAAAGCTGAGACATCCTAACAGAAGCAGAAAGCTCAAGGATTTCCTGTATAACTAGCAGAGAGGACCGCGCGATCTGGCATGGATGGTGCGAGGATAATAATTATGAAAGATATAGAATTGTCACTTCGTATGAAGACTGTTGCCGACATGGTAAAGCCCGGCGGCAGAGTGTGTGATATTGGATGCGACCATGCATTTGTGTCCATATACCTTGTGGCAAATGGCATATCGGACCGGGTCATAGCATCAGATGTTAGAACCGGTCCGTGTGCTATAGCCAGGGATAATATAGCCAGATGGAATATGACAGACCGTATTGATCTGAGACTCGGAAACGGACTTGCAACCATATCTCCGGGTGAGGTGGATTCCATCATAATAGCCGGCATGGGAGGAATCCTCATAACGGATATACTTGAAGCCGGCATGGATGTGGTACAGTCAGCCGGTCAGCTCGTGCTGCAGCCCCAGTCGGAGACAGAGCATTTGAGAAGGTACATCGCAGAGAATGGCTGGAAGATCACAGAGGAAAAAATGCTGATAGATGCTGGCAAATACTACGTTGTACTGAACGTGGATGTGACAGCACAGGATTTTGGTAATAAGTCAGCCATGGATGAAGTATATTATAAATACGGATATTACCTCATACATAATCATGACAAGATCCTCGGAGAGTATCTGAGGGATAAGCTTGATTCGACCGGAAAAGTCCTTGATGGACTGAAGAAGGTGGATACGGTCAATGCCAGACGGCGTGCCGGTGAGCTCACACATGAAAAGGAATGCATGGAAGAGGCATTGAGACTTATATCGGATATGGAGTAGATATTTATATGGGTGATGAGCAGAGAAGTATAACATCATTAAAGACAACTGCAAAGGAGTGGGCGAGGAAAGTCGGTATCGATTCGATCGACAGGCTGAACGAGATGATCGATTCAGGAAAGGGACTGGAGCTCATACTGGTATGCGAGGCTATGCAGAGTAACTGCATGTATGAGATAGCCAGAAAAGTTTCCGAACAGAAGCGTAGGATAATACTGATATCCGGGCCGAGCTCGGCGGGCAAGACAACACTTTCCCACAGACTCAGTATCCAGCTTCGTGCCATGGGACTCAGACCACATGCGATAGCTGCGGATAACTATTTTGTGAACCGTGAAGACAATCCTAAGGATGAGAATGGCAACTATGATTTCGAGTGCCTGGAGGCCATGGATCTTGAAACACTTAATAGGGATATGACAAGGCTGTTGGACGGTGAAGAGATAGAGCTTCCGGTTTTCAACTTCAAGACCGGAGTGAGGGAATATCATGGGGACCTTCTCAAAATAGGTGAAAATGATGTTATCATCATGGAAGGAATCCATTCGCTTAACCCGAAGATGACATACGGACTGGCGGATGAAGACAAGTACAAGATATACATAAGTCCCCTTAATCAGTTGTACGTTGAAGGTGAGGACGGCGAGCCGGCAAAGGTTTCAACCATAGACAGCAGACTGCTCAGGAGAATAGTCAGAGACAGCAGGACCAGAGGGAACGATGTGGAGAAGACACTTTCCATGTGGAGCTCAGTCAGAAGGGGAGAGGAGAAATATATCTTCCCATATGAGAGCGAGGCTGATGAGATGTTTAACTCGGGACTGTTGTACGAATATACCGCCATACGGCGTGAGGCGAGACCATTGCTGCTCGGGGTAGATGAGACTTCAGAGCATTACCAGGATGCGGCGAGACTTCTGCGTCTGATAGATATGTTCCACGACATAGACACAGAATACATACCAGCAAATTCCATACTCAGAGAATTTATAGGTGGCGGATGCTTCAGGATATGATGAAGGTTCACACAAGGATAAAGAATAACCAACAATACAAAAATACGGCACAGAGGCAAAACAAATGTCTCCGTGCCGTATTTTTTGTTCAAAATATAAGAAAAATACTATGAAAGGGAATGAGTTGGACTGTAAGCCGGGTTATGTCGAGAGTGATCATCTATCTAGGATTTATGTTACCATAAAACTCAAGCAACCTACCTGGAATGCAGCGGGCAACTGTATCATTCCACAAGCTCCTTTGCAGAAGCTATATTTGGTCTTGCTTCGGATGGGGTTTACAGAGCCTGTCATGTTACCATGGCAGCGGTGAGCTCTTACCTCGCCTTTCCACCCTTACCATACGAATATGGCGGTATATTTCTGTTGCACTGGCCTGGGAGTCGCCTCCACCGGACGTTATCCGGCATCCTGCCCTGTGAAGCCCGGACTTTCCTCACCTGCAAAAATGCAGCCGCGATCACTTATCCAACTCATATAATCTTATAACAAATCACCGGCAAAAAGTAAAGTGAAAATAATCAAAAAACAACGAATGTAGTTTTTAAAACTACTTAACACAGTTAAGAATGCTTGATGTGGATTGCGATTCATGATATAATCTATAGCAAAGACGAGCAGACTAATATATGACTTCAGGCATATGGCGCACATAGCGCTGGAAAGGACTAACAATGGAAGATGTATATTTAACTAATAGAGATTATGTGAAGATAAAGAATCTGAATCTGGTGAGCTACGGTGGCAATCAGAACTGGTCAAAGTCAAAGAAGATGCAGAAGGTCGGATGTGGTGTTATAGCCATGGCAGACCTCACGATGTATCTTGCTGAGCAGAATCCGAATATGATGACCGATGCCATCCGAAAGATCAACAAGCCAAAAGGCTTATACAACAAGCATGACTATCTTGAGTATGTGAGATTTTTCTATGTGCACTACGTGATACTTCTCATGCACAAGGGTATGCTGGGAATAGCACTCAAGCATACGATGAACAGATATTTCATGCTGAACGACATAGGGCTCAAGGCAAAGTGGAAGATGATGCAGTCCGATGAATCGATGCTGAGAGATATAAGACATCTCATAAGAAAGAATAAGCCGGTCATACTGGCCATAGGACCTAACAGATACAATCCATTTGGCAAGAAGGGTATCAGCCTTTATGTGGACAAGGACGGTGAGCTGAAGAGCTCCATCAGGGAGAATGTCCACTCACATTATGTGACTGTTACAGGAGTGTGCACCATAAAAGGAAGAGAATATCTTGTTGTATCTTCATGGGGAAAGAAGTATTATATAGACTATAAGGAATACAGGAATTACGTGAATAACGTCGGTGACAAGTTCACGAGCGGGATATTATATATCCAGGGATTATTATAAGATTTTACACCAGGAGGACATTGTATGAACGCAGTAGAATGTATCAAGACCAGAAGAAGTGTGAGAAAGTTTACAGATGAGATGGTGAGTGTTGACACAGTCAGAGAGATTGTTGAGCTGGCGTCATATGCGCCATCATGGAAGAATACACAGGTTATCAGATATACACTTGTGGAGGATCCGGAGATCATCGCTAAGATAGCTGCAGAGGGCGTTATGGATTTCCCTCTCAACCAGAAGACAGTCAGCAGAGCGAAGCAGCTCATGATAGTCACCAAGAAGGACGGAATATGTGGCTATGAGAAGTCAGGAGAGTTCAGCACAAGCAAGGGCAGCGAGTGGGAGATGTTCGATGCCGGTATAGCAACCCAGACATTCTGTCTTGCCGCTCATGATAAGGGCGTTGGAACAGTCATACTCGGAATATTTGACGATGCAAAGGTAGGAGAGATAGTTGGTATTCCTGATGGACAGACCGTTGCCGCAGTTGTGGCTATGGGTTATCCTGCATTTGCACCGGAGATGCCGCCTAGAAAGTCAGTGGACGACCTTCTCACAGTGAAGTAGATCACAGAACGGTACAATTACATATAAAAAGAAATTGATGTAAGCTGCACTTTAGTATACACTAAGTGCAGCTTTTTTTAATAAGGAGGCAACATGACAGACAGGATTTCTTCAAAGGCTGATGTTCTTAAGAGCCTGTATGGAAAATTGAAGTATTCGAGAGTGGAAAAGCTGAAGATAGTAACCGGAGCTGAGCTTGATGCCGATTCATATGGACTTGCGGCGGAGATAGCAGAAGAATTTGCCGGAGGGTATATCGTGGTCAGAAGCTCGTCCTCAAATGAAGACGGACTCAACACTTCGAATGCCGGTCACTATGAGAGTATTCTGGGAGTGGACCCTTCAGACGGAGAGGCGGTAGTAAGGGCAGTCAGGGAAGTGCTGGATTCATATAAATGTGATCTGGACGATGTGTCCGGCGAACAGGTTCTCATACAGAGACAGATCACGAATATCAGCTACAGCGGCGTTATATTTTCAAGGGAGATCAAGAAGGACAGGCCATATTATACGATAACCTACGATGATTCATCCACAGACGCGGTTACAAGCGGAAGGGGAGGAAAGACGGTATACATAATCAGGAATGTGGACTGTGATGAGCTGCCGGCGAACTGGGCTGCGCTCATCAGATCCATGCGTGAGCTGGAGGAGATGCACCCTGAATATCCACTGGATGTGGAGTTCGCAATAGATGAGGGCAATACAGTCACGATATTTCAGATGAGACCTCTTGCAGCCAGCATCAATGGTGTTCACTCCGATGTCGATGACGAAGAGGTGTTCAGGACTGTTTTGGAGGCTGAGGATACATACAGGGAGATCAGCAGCCTGGTTGGGGACAGGAACACCATATTGTCGGATATGGCATTCTGGAATCCTGCGGAGATCATAGGTGAAAATCCCCATCCGCTTGACTATTCCCTGTACAGGGAGATCATCACGTCTGCGGCATGGAATCAGGGACTCAGCTACATTGGTTACAGAGAGGTGGATGGAGACCTCATGTATAAGCTTGGCAACAAGCCGTACATATCTCTTAAGAAGTCGTTCCTGGGGCTGATGCCGGATGAACTGGATGACAGGCTGGAGGCGAAGCTTCTGAAGTATTACGATAAAAAGCTTATAGATGATCCGACCGCCCATGACAAGATAGAATTTGAGATAGCATTTTCCGAATATGACTTCTCGACGGAGGACAAGCTGGGGACACTGACGGAAGCCGGGTTCACCAGGGAGGAGATTGCGGACCTCTCGGATTCGCTGTTCAATCTGACAAACAATGCGATATGCAATTTCAATAGAAACAGGATGAAGGATCTCAGGGCTCTTAACGGCCTTCGTGTCCACCGTGAGAATACGAGAAGCAACTGGCTTATGGCGCACAATGATGTGGTAACGCTGATACAGTATTTTGTACAGCTCATAGAGAGCATAAAGCATTACGGAACCCCGAAATTTGCGCGACAGGCGAGACTGGCATTCATATCGAAGGCGATTAGCAGATCCCTTGTGTACAGAGGATATTTTACGGACAAAGAGATAGACGATTTTATGATGTCGATATATACTGTTGCGTCGGAGTACGATTCTGACTTTCAGGATCTGGTGGACGGCAGGATAACAAGAGGTACATTTGATGAAAAATATGGACATCTGCGTTCAGGCACATACGACATAACCTGCGAGACATACGCCCAGCGCGAGTTCGACCTGTCCAAGGGAAGCGCTGCTGCGAGAAAGCAGAGGCAGACCATAGAGGAGCTTAAGCATAATCCTCTGGATTCGGTTAAGCTCATGGAGGCACTTGAGGATATAGGCTTTTATGTGGACCTCAGGGAATTCCTGGATTTCCTCAAGGATTCCATGGAGGAGAGGGAATTCTTCAAGTTCGAGTTCACCAAGACATTAAGCCTTGCCATAGACATACTTATAGATATAGGCGATAAACTTGGCATAAGCAAGGAAGACATGGCATATCTTGAGGTGCCGGATATTCAGCTTATGGTGAACAGACCTGCGGAATTCACAGGCGATATATGGAGAAAGATCATAGATCAGAACAAAAAGAAATTCCAGAGGGCGTCCATGCTTATACTTCCGGATGTCATATATGATCCGTTGCAGTTAAAATGCATAGAGATATGGGAGGCCAGACCTAACTTCATAACATCTGAATGCGTCACGGGTGACATTCTCCTGCTTGAAAATTATGAGAATGAGGATCACGAGGATGTGGCTGACGTTCAGGATAAGATAGTAGTTCTCCCGAAGGCGGATCCGGGATACGACTGGATATTTGCAAAGGGGATAAAAGGATTTATAACGAAATACGGCGGAGTTGCATCCCACATGGCGATAAGGTGTGCGGAGTTCAACATCCCGGCGGCAATAGGCTGCGGAGACTGCATATACAGTTTCGTGGAAAAACAGCAGACGGTGACGCTCGACTGTGCACACGGTAAGATAACAAAGGGGGTATAGGTTTTATGTTACATGCACTTATAACACAGCGGGAAGGACACAATATGTATGGAAAATATACGGACGTTCTCGAGGCTGCTTATGTGGAGTTCTATGAGAGCCTTGGAATAAGACTCAGACCGGTATCCAACTTTACAAAAAACTTTGATGAGATAGTGGATGAACAGTTTGATCTCCTGATAGTGACAGGGGGCGGAACGCTCCATCCGAGACATTATGTGGAGCCGCACAATGCAGAGCTGCAGCCGCACCGTGATGCGCTAGAGGAGCAGCTCATAATGTACTGCGTCCAGAATGAGATCCCAGTGATAGGCGTGTGCAGGGGAATGCAGCACATAAATGCGCTGTTTGGCGGTAAGATAAGTTATTCCGCGCGCTTTAAGGTGCCAAGACCCAGAGGCACAGACCACATGGCAAGGATAGTCAAGACGGACAGATATATCAAGGTAAACAACTTCCACAGCGACTGTGTCTATCTGGAAAATCTGTCGACGATGTTCTATCCGATAGTGGTCGATGAGGAGAATGAATCTGTCGAGGCATTTGTATCACCGACGATGAGCATACTTGCCTTCCAGTGGCATCCTGAGCGTATATTTGAGAGCGAGGAAGGACGGCTTTTTACAAGACATCTTATACAGGATTTCCTTGGGCTTCCGAGAGATGATGTGAAACCGGCGATAGATTAACGTTGAAATGCCATATGAAAGATGCTAAAATAAACTAGCGTATACTTATGAGATAGAAAAGTTGCGATGGAGGCACTATTATGGAGAACGGAAAAGCTAAACAGCTTTTAGATAGAATACAGGATATAGTTGGAGATGGACAGAACGTTCCATTTGCAGCAGGTAAGGTACTGGTCAACAAGGAAGAGGTTCTTGAGATCGTTGAGGAGCTCAAGACTACTATAGATCTGGAACTCAAGGCATATCATGAGATCACAGACAAGAGAAGCAAGATCATCAAGGAGGCAGAGCAGGAGGCCGATGAGATCATCGCAGAGGCCGAGGAGACCGCATCCAGGATCAGGCTTACAAAGCCAAGCCCGCTCTTTGTGGACCGCAATGTCAAGAGCCTTGGCAAGCAGGACAGGCAGGCGCTCAGAACGGCCAACGAGATATATGCGGCATCTATCATTTATACAAATGAGATGCTGATGGAGATCAACGAGACCGTGAACCAGGCATATAATATGATAAGCATGGAGAGCGACAGAGTCCTTGATTCTCTGAGAAAGAAATCTGAGATCATTGAGAACAACAAGAAGGAGCTCATGGAAGGTCTCATGGATATGAAGAAGCAGGAGCGCTATGCCGATATACTGGAGATCAGCCAGCTTCTGGCGAATGAGCTGTATTATGAGAAGAACAAAGCCAAGGATGAGGAGCACAAGGATAAGAACGGTGAGCCGGAGATGGTTCAGTGGGAGTTCGATTTTGAAGATAAGAAGGAGCCTGAACCAATCCGAGTGAAGGCATCCAGGGAACCGGTCAAGAGTGTCCAGAGGGAGACTGACGATGCGGATTCTTCGATACATGTCATAAAAGACAGTGATCATGACGATAAGATGAGACGCTTTGGAGACAGAACACCGGTGAGACTTGAGGAGTCGATAACGGATGCGAGTGCCAAGGGAAGCGACTCAGACAAGAACGGCAGACCTGATTTCAGAATAGGCGGACGTATATCCGATGCCTATGATGACGTGGATGACGGAGTCGTATAAAAGTTTCGTGCAACATGCAGGGGACGCGCTAGTTTTGAATATTAAAGCCTGATAAGTTGGCGGCTGATACTTTACAGGGGGTAACGTGTCGAATAGCACATTATATGATGCAGCAACACAGCATGCATGGTATTGCGCCGGAGCATGGGAGATCATATAATGGTGGTGTCGTCGACAGGAGGCAACATTTAATATTATATACAAATAAATCAACCTAAAACGCGGAGGTAAAAAGTTATGGGAATTTTAAAGAGATTTAAGGACATTATGTCATCAAACATCAATGCACTTCTTGACAAGGCAGAGGATCCTGAGAAGATGATAGATCAGTACCTCAGAGACCTTCAGGAGGATCTCAGAAAGGTTAAGTCAGAGACTGCAACTGTTATGGCAGAGGAGCAGAGATGCAAGAGACAGCTTGATGAGTGTGACGCAGAGATCGCAAAGATGCAGACATATGCAGAGAAGGCACTTGTAGCAGGTAACGAGGGCGATGCAATGAAGTTCCTCGAGAAGAAGAACCAGCTCACGCAGAAGCAGGTAGCTCTTCAGCAGGCATATGATGCAGCAGCAGCTAACGCAGCCAAGATGAGACAGATGCATGACAAGCTCACAAAGGATGTCAGCGATCTCAATGCAAGAAAAGAGACTATCAAGGCAAAGGTTCAGGTTGCTAAGACTCAGGAGCGTATGAACAAGATGATGAGCGGTATCGGCGATTCATCAGCTTCACTTGATGCATTTTCAAGAATGGAAGCAAAGGCAGACGCTATGCTTGACAAGGCAAATGCAATGAGCGAGCTCAATTCATCAAGCGCAGATTCAATAGATGATCTTGCAAGCAAGTATGATGCAGCTCCAAATGCAGACGTTCAGGATGAGCTTGCAGCACTTAAGGCAAAGATGGGATTATAATATTCCAAACATATTGCAGAACAGAGAGGAGTGCACTACATGGGTTTATTTTCAAATCAGTTTGCTAATGTTGTAGAATGGGAAGAGTACAGAGATGACGTCATCTTCTGGAAGTGGACAAATAGAGAGATCAAGAAGGATTCAAAGCTTATAATCAAACCGGGACAGGATGCTATATTCCTTTATAACGGAGCGGTTGAAGGTATATTTACCGAGTCTGGAAACTACACTATTGATTCACAGATCATACCATTCCTTTCAACATTGAAGGGATTTAAGTTCGGATTCAATTCAGGACTTCGCGCAGAGGTTCTGTTTGTGAATACAAAAGAGTTTACATGTAACTGGGGAACCAGTTCACCGATCAGACTTCAGGCACCGGGACTTCCGGGCGGACTTCCTGTGAGATCAAATGGTAAATTCTCATTCAAGATAGACGATTATAATGTTCTAATAGAGAAGGTTGCAGGTATAAAGCAGCAGTTCACAGTCGATGACATAAGAGACAGGATAAGGGGTATCCTGGACGGACTGCTGATGAAGTGGATCACAAAGGTTGGCGGAGACGTATTCAATCTTATGGCCAATTCCGTTGATATAGCTAAGGGTATCAAGGAAGATCTGGACATGGAACTTCTGGGAATCGGACTTACGATAACTGATTTCAGAATAAGCGAGTTTACATATCCTGAGAATATACAGAAGCGTGCTGATCAGGCTGCTGAGTATTCTATGATAGGGGATATGAACAGATTCCAGCAGGTGAATATGGTTGATTCCATGGCAAGGGGTGGCCGTACAGGAACAGCCGGAAGCAATGCAACGGATATGGCAAATGCCATGGTAGGAATGCAGATGGGAATGGCTATGGCAGGTCAGATGGCCGGAGCTATGAACCAGATGAACAATGCAGCAACACAGACAGCAGGAACCGGAACAGCTCCAAAGTTCTGTCCTAACTGTGGACAGCCAACTAACGGTGCGAAGTTCTGTGGCAACTGTGGAACGAAGCTGATCTAAAGACAAATACATTATAATTGAATAATGATATTTTCAAATAAACGCTGTTATGATATACTAGGCAGATGGAATAAAACATATGTTTGGTATATATAACGGCGTTTTTTACGTCACAGGATACAGGAGGAATTATGGCAGGACTTAACGATATGCAGGAACAGGCCTGTGAGCATGTGGATGGGCCACTGCTCATACTTGCGGGAGCAGGAAGCGGAAAGACCAGGGTTATCACACACAGGGTAGCCTATCTCATGGAGCACGAAGGAGTTAATCCTCTGAACATACTGGCGATCACATTCACCAACAAGGCGGCCCGTGAGATGCGGGAGAGAGTTGATCTGATAGTTGGGGACGGAGCTGACAGGGTATGGGTCAGCACATTTCATTCGCTGTGTGTAAGGATACTCAGAAGATATGCTGATAAGATCGGCTATGGCAAGAACTTTGATATATATGATTCGGATGACCAGAAGAGTACGGTGAAGAGTATACTCAAGGATTTTCAGATAGACCCGAAGAGGTATCCCGAGAAGATGTTCATGGCGGAGATATCCAAGGCCAAGGAGAAGTATCTGTCACCTGATGAATTCGCAAAAAAGAATGCTGCAGACTATGCAGGAACAAAGGCTGCAGAGGTGTACACTGAGTATCAGAGTCGTCTTAAGAAGAACAATGCGATGGACTTTGACGATCTTATTTACAAGACGGTGGAGCTGTTCGAGCACAATCCTGATGTCCTTGATACATATCAGAATAGATTCAGATATATCATGGTTGACGAGTATCAGGATACTAATCACATACAGTTTCTGCTGGTCAAGATGCTTGCGAGAAAATACAGGAACCTGTGTGTGGTGGGAGACGATGATCAGTCCATATACAAGTTCAGAGGAGCGAATATAACCAATATCCTGAACTTTGAGAAGGAATATGAGGATGCGAAGGTTATCAAGCTGGAACAGAACTATAGATCCTGTGGCAATATACTTGCCGCAGCGAATGCAGTCATACAGCACAATGCAGGCCGTAAGGATAAGGCTCTGTGGACGGATAAGGATGCCGGTGAGAAGATCTCGTTTGAGCAGTGCGATTCGGAATATGCAGAGGGAGATATGGTGGCGAGCCGTATCAAGACTCTTGTCAGACAGGGAGTGGACTACAGGGATATAGCTATCCTCTACAGGACGAATGCACAGTCCCGTGTGCTCGGAGAGAAGATGGTGTATGCGAACATACCATACAGAGTATATGGCGGCACAAACTTCTATGCCCGAAAGGAGATCAAGGATGTTCTGGCATATCTCAAGGTCATCAACAATTCCACTGACAACCTGTACTTCAGGAGAGTGGTAAATGTTCCGAAGAGAGGTATAGGCGAGGCGAGTCTCAGCAAGGTTGAGTCATTTGCGGATGCGTATGGATTGTCGATGATGGATGCTGCGGCGAGAGCTGACGAGATACCGGGAATGGCTGCCAAGACCTCGGCCAAGATCAGGCAGTTTGCGGAGCTTATCACATCATTCAGGGATATGCTGGCGGATGGTGAGAGCCTTGACTCGGTGTACGACAGGATCCTTGAGGATACGGGTTATGAGTCAGAGCTCATAGCAGAGCACACAGAGGAGGCCATGACTAGACTTGAGAATATCGATGAACTCCGCAACAAGGTGGTGGAATTCACAGAGGATAATGAGGAGGCAGGGCTCAGCGAGTTCCTGGAGGAGATAGCGCTTGTGTCTGACCTCGATGCCATGTCGGAGGATGACAATCAGGTCAAGCTGATGACTCTCCACAGTGCCAAGGGTCTGGAGTTCCCATACGTATTTATATGCGGAATGGAGGACAGAGTATTTCCTAGTGGAATGGCACTCAACTCAGATGATCCCGATGCTCTTGAGGAGGAGAGACGTCTGTGTTACGTGGGTATAACCAGAGCCATGAAAAAGCTGTACCTGAGTGCGGCGAAGGAACGAATGATGCATGGTAACAGGGTGTACAGCGATGTGTCCAGATTCATAAGAGAGATCCCGCCTATGCTGTTTGAGCATGAAGCTGATATGAAGAATATGGCAAAGCGAAGAGAGTCGGAGTCTGTCGACAGATATAACAGAGGTGAAGGACGCAGAGATGCGTATGGAAGTTCATATGGTGATACATATGCCGGCTATGGCGGTGGAAGAACCGCTGGAGCGGCCTCAGGCAGAAGCTATGGACAGAAGAATCCATACAGCAGCTATGCAAAACAGCAGTCATACGGGCAGCCGTCTTCCCAGCCTTCGTTCGGCAAAGCCTTTGTGGTAAACAGTGTTGGCAAGCCTGATTATGCTGTTGGAGACAGAGTCAGACATATTAAGTTTGGTCCGGGTACTGTGGAGGCTTTGGAGAAGGGCGATAAGGATTACGAGGTTACAGTGAATTTCGACAGATGCGGTGTCAGGAAGATGTTTGCTTCGTTTGCAAAGCTCAAAAAATGCGAGTAGTCAATTAAACCGCATGTTAGATTTATTTATAAAATACATATAGAAATAATCAAAACCGTATGCTATAATTTTGGTATGTATTGGGAGATAATAACTGTATGTTTCTTCTCTCAAATCAATATAATATAATGAAACCCGTTACAGGGTTAAGAAAGGGTGGAATGTAACGATGAAGAGTAGTGACGTAATCTTAGTTAAAGGCGATGCAACAGAAGAGAAGGCAAAGAGCACATTATTTGTGATCTTGGTTATCATTGGTGCCGTTGCTGCTATTGCAGGTATTGCATATGCAGTATATTCATATCTTACACCAGACTTCCTTGATGATTTTGATGATGACTTCGACGATGATTTCGACGATGACTTCTTCGATGATGAGGAAGATACAGATGAGGCAGAGCCAGCAGCAGAAGCAGCCGAGGCGGCAGACGCTGAGTAATTCGTATTGTATTATATAGAAGAATATGGTAGTATAAAGATACGCTCTATCCATTGAGGATAGAGCGTATTTTTTTGTCATCTACTAAAAAAATAGAAGATAGGACGAAACGTCATGATAAAAGGTATAAAAAATGCGGATAACAGGAATCGAACCTGCACCCCGAAGGACTAGATCCTAAGTCTAGCGCGTCTGCCAGTTCCGCCATATCCGCTTAATTCTTCATAAAATAAAAATAGCCCCTCATATCAGAAGGGAAATAGTGAGCCATCGGGGACTCGAACCCCGGACAACTTGATTAAAAGTCAAGTGCTCTACCGCCTGAGCTAATGGCCCATAAGTCTGGACTTTAATAACTGGGCTAGCTGGATTCGAACCAGCGAATGCAGGAGTCAAAGTCCTGTGCCTTACCGCTTGGCGATAACCCAATAGCATCGCTAATATGTGCGATAAAGAAAAAGGGTGGATAGAGGGACTCGAACCCTCGGCCTCCAGAGCCACAATCTGGCGCGCTAGCCAACTGCGCCATACCCACCATAGGCTTATAAAATAATTGCTATTTTATAAAAATATATCTTAGCCTGCTAACAGTAGTAGTAGCTAAGATACAAAAATGTGCCCGAAGGGATTCGAACCCCCGACCCACGGCTTAGAAGGCCGTTGCTCTATCCAGCTGAGCTACGGACACGTACCAATTCCCGCTATATGTATATGTTAGCGAAAATAAAGAGCGGGTGATGGGAATCGAACCCACGTATCTAGCTTGGAAGGCTAGTGTTCTACCATTGAACTACACCCGCATAATGCTTAACAGTGTTTTGGATTATAAGTCGGGGTGACAGGATTCGAACCTGCGACCTCTTGATCCCAAATCAAGCGCTCTAGCCAAGCTGAGCCACACCCCGTTAGTCCTTTGCGACCAACGCAAAACCTATTATACACAAGTCGGTAATGTTTGTCAACAACTTTTTTAATTTTTTTTTGAAAATCAGTTGCTGATGTGTTATATTGAATCAGACGTTATCGCCTATTCATCAAACCGACTTTTGCATTATATGCATTATAGGAGCGAAAGTCAATAGGTATTTTGAAAAAAATTGAAAATTGTGAGGATGTGTAGTAATGGATAATTTTATATTCAGCATAAATGCAACGATACCGATATTTCTGGTGATACTTCTGGGATGGTTTCTGATGAAGATACATATTATAACAGAAGAGTTCGCCAACGTGGCGAATAAATATGTGTTCAAGGTAGCCCTTCCGGTTCTGCTGTTCAGGGATATTGCGACGACCTCCATATTGGACGACCTCAATGTAAAGTTTGTTCTGTTCTGCTTCTTTGGAACGATCATAATGTTTGGGCTGGTATGGGTGTTTGCACTGATATACTGTAAGGACAGAACCATGATCGGTGCATTTGTGCAGGGGGGAGCAAGAGGAAGTGCTGCGGTTCTCGGCGTTGCATTTGTGGAGAATATCTGTGGCAACTCGGGCATGGCGCCTCTCATGATAGTGTCAGCGGTGCCGATGTACAATATTATATCTGTAATAGCTCTGACATTTGGCGGAAACGACAGACAGAGGGGAACAGCGGGTATCAAGAAAGCGTTCGTCAATATATTGAAGAATCCGATCATCATAGGAATATTGCTTGGAGTCCCGTTCTCTGTATTTGACATACCGATACCAGCCATACCGACAAGAACTATCAGTTATATAGCACAGACGGCGACTCCTATAGCGCTCATAGCCATAGGTGCTGGATTTGACTCACAGCAGGCATTGACCAGGCTCAAGCCGTCACTTGTGGCAACGGTCATAAAGCTTGTGATTCTTCCTGTCATATTCCTTCCGGTTGCCATTGGTATGGGCTTTGGGCCGAGTGAGATTGTTGCTATACTTATAATGGTTGGAGCACCGGCTACGGTGTCGGGATACATCATGGCGAAGAATATGGACAATGATTATGTGCTGTCATCGAATATTATCGTTTTATCCACATTATTATCGTCAGTGACGTTGACTCTGTGGGTGTTTGTGTTAAAATGTTTGGGAGTAATCTAATTTTATTATACAGAGGTTTAACTAATGGATAACATTGACTACAAGATACTGAGATGCCTGAAGGACAATGCGAGACTTACAGCATCGGCCATCAGTGAGGAGATCAATCTCTCTGTCTCGGCCGTGATAGAGAGAATAAGGAAGATGGAGAGCAGCGGGGTAATAAAGGGATATACCATTGAGGTTGACCAGAAAAAGCTGGGCAATGAGATGGTAGCCATCATGGAAGTGAGACTGAAACATCCGAAATATTATGATGAATTTGCACAGCTTATACAGACAAATGACAGCATAGTCGCATGCTTCTATATGACAGGAGATTTTGACTTTATATTGAAGATAGTGACTGATTCCGCTGCAGGTCTGGACGAGGTGTATAGATTTGTGAAGGGATATGAGGGTGTGTCAGCAACTGAAACGCACTTTGTTCTCAAGACGCTCAAGGACGAAGTATCAGTTATACCGGAGGTAAAGGAAAAATGAACAACATAGTACTTACAGGCATGCCGGGAGCGGGCAAGAGCACTATAGGGGTTCTTCTGGCAAAGGTTCTCGGTTATAAGTTCATCGATGCAGATATTCTCATACAGAACAGTCAGGGAATGCTGCTCAGGGAGATCATAGCAAAGTATGGCGATGATGGGTTTTTAAAGATAGAGAATGATGTGAACAAGGGTATCACAGACCAACATGCAGTCATAGCCACAGGTGGAAGCGCTGTGTACTGTACTGAGGCCATGAAGAAATACATGGCGGAGGATACAGTTATATATATCAATCTTCCATATGAGGAGATAGCGAACAGACTTGGCAATATCAAGAGAAGAGGCGTGGTGCTGAAGGATGGACAGACTCTGAAAGATTTGTATAATGAGAGGACAAAGCTTTATGAGAAGTACTGTCATATCAATATCAAAGCGGAAGGCCTTGGAATTGAGGAATTGCTGGACAGCGTTGCGGGCATGATAATTGTCAGAAGAGATCTGTAATACGTCATATGCCACATGATAGAGATAGAAAAGCTGCTTATATAGCTGAGGTGAAAATGTAGCATATATACAATGGAGGGAATGTATGGAGATATTAAAAATGTTAGGTCAGATACTGCTTCTTGTGCTTGGATTTGTGTTTATGATAAAGGGAGCGGATGTATTTGTAGATGGTGCGTCTAAAATAGCTGTCAAATGCAACATACCAGAGATGGTAGTTGGATTAACAATAGTTGCCATGGGCACTAGTGCTCCAGAAGCAGCTGTCAGCATAAAGGCGGCACTTTCGCCTGCGGGAGCCGGGATCACTGTTGGAAATGTGCTTGGAAGCAACATTATTAACATACTTGTCATCCTTGGAGTGACAGCACTCATAGCAGCACTTCCTATAAAGAAAAATACACTTAGGATAGATATACCATTTGTTATCGTGGCGTCGATCATGATACTCTGCATGGGATATTTTGATGGTGTGCTCAGCAGACTTGAGGGTGTGATATTCTATGTAGTGTTTATTGGATTTTTGGTATATCTGATCATCAGCGCGAAGAATGGCAACAGCGAGAGTGATTCTATAGAACTCACGGAGAAGGATAAGACTCCGAGACTTATACTGTTTATAATCATAGGATTAGCGCTGGTCGTGGTCGGAAGTAATTTCACTGTAAATGCGGCATCATATATAGCTGGAAAGCTCGGTATGACAGAGAGACTCATAGGTCTTACAATAGTGGCATTTGGCACATCTCTTCCTGAGCTTGTGACATCATGCACAGCGGCAAAAAAGGGGCAGACAGATATTGCCATAGGCAACATAGTTGGAAGCAATATATTCAATATACTTTTCGTTGCCGGAACTACAATGCTCATAACCCCAGTGCAGTTTGAGCAGAACTTCCTGTTGGATGGCATCATGGCAATAGTGGCTGCTGTTCTCCTCTGGGTGTGCAGCGTCAGAAAGAAGAAGCTCACCAGGCCGGGCGGAATAGTGATGCTGGCTGTGTATGCGGTATATTTTGCTTATATTATGTACAAGAATTATATGTAGCAGATATCAAATGAATGGGGTATAGTCATTTATGTGATGATTATGAACCGGAAGAGTTGGTGTGTATAACAAGTCACGATGACAAGGATTATTACAGTATGGATGATTTTTATGATTTAGATGAACTTGATTAGATCTCAATAAAAAATACAGCGTGTAGCGATTGCCGCACGCTGTATTTTTTGTGGATATTTCTTGACTATGGTATGGGTATAACTTATAATCAGACATAGCAATTTAAACCGCAAAACTTTAAAGTTGACACGCTTTGACGTGATAAAGCAAACCGCGGATAAAAAATGTATTGGGAGGATACTATGGTACTCAAAGTTATTATGCTTGTTGTTTTCTTTGCGATCATGCTTGGAGTTGGATTTTACTCGAGAAAACACACAAAGGATGTGAATGGATTTGTTCTTGGGGGCAGAAGCGTTGGCCCGTGGCTCACAGCATTTGCCTATGGAACATCTTACTTCTCAGCGGTTATATTCATTGGATATGCCGGACAGTTTGGATGGAAGTACGGAATTGCTTCCACATGGATAGGAATTGGAAATGCGCTGCTTGGCTCACTGGTGGCATGGGTAGTTCTCGGAAGAAGAACAAGACTGCTCACACAGGAGCTTGACACGAGAACTATGCCGGAGTTCTTCGAGAAGAGATACTCCAGCAAGTCATTGAAGCTTTTCTCGTCGATCATCATCTTCATCTTCCTCATTCCATATACAGCGTCACTGTACAACGGACTTTCAAGACTGTTCGGAATGGCGTTCAATGTTGACTATAAGATATGCGTAATCGTCATGGCTGCCCTTACAGGTATATATGTAATCGTTGGTGGATACATGGCGACTGCTATCAACGATTTCATCCAGGGACTCATCATGCTGGTGGGAATCGTGGCAGTCATATATGCGGTACTCAACAACTACGGCGGACTCACAGGAGCACTTGACAGCCTGGCAAGGATAAATGATCCTGCAGTGTCAGATACACCGGGTGTATTTGCATCATTCCTGGGACCTGACGTATTCAATCTGTTCTGTGTTGTCGTGCTGACATCCCTTGGAACATGGGGACTTCCACAGATGGTACAGAAGTTCTATGCCATCAAGGATGAGAGATCCATCAAGACAGGTACAGTTGTGTCGACACTTTTTGCTACGATAGTTGCCGGAGGATGTTATTTCCTCGGCGGATTTGGAAGACTCACAGGTACAGATGTTGCGACAGAGGGATTTGATGCTATCATTCCACATCTGCTTGAGAAGCTTCCTGCAGCCCTTATGGGCCTAGTGGTCATACTTGTGCTCTCAGCATCTATGTCCACACTCTCATCTCTGGTTCTTACATCAAGCTCAACGCTTACAATAGACTTTATAAAGCCAGTCATTGCGCCTAAGATGGATGAGAAGAAGCAGATACTTATCATGAGGATCATGCTTGTCATGTTCGTTGCCGTATCGGCTGTCATAGCCATCGTGCAGTACTCAAGCCGTATCACATTCATAGCACAGCTCATGGGCGTTTCATGGGGCGCTATAGCAGGTGCGTTCCTCGCTCCGTTCCTGTATGGCTTATACTGGAAGAAGACAACTGTTGCAGCTTGCTGGACATGTTTTGTATGGGGAACAGGAATCATGACACTGAACTTCATAAGCAACACATGGGGATTGTTTAAGTTCCCTGCAATGATGCAGTCACCTATCAACTGCGGTGCGGTTGCCATGGTTGGAGGACTTATCATCGTTCCTATTGTGAGTCTGTTCACAAAGAAGCCTGACCAGAAGAAGGTTGAGGAAGCATTCTCATGCTATGAGGAGACAGTTACTGTAGCTCACAGGAAGGCACTTGACTAACATAGATATTACACGGTCTTTACACAAAACTTTGTTGAAAGGCCGTGTTTTTTATGTTAATATTATCAGGCGGTAATGTGCATTTGAGGCATGCTGTAATCTATGTGGCAGGAGGCGCAGGGAATGATCACACTGTACAGAACGGATGACAGAATTTTGAGTGAAATACAGGAATATGGTCCTGGTGCCTGGATAGTCATGACTAAGCCAACAATAGATGAGAGTAAGAGCATAGCCGAGAGGTTTGAGATAGATCTGGCGGATGTCAGAGCCGCACTGGATGACGAGGAGAGCTCACGTGTTCAGGTGGAGGACAACTACACACTGATAATCGTGGATATTCCTTCTATAGAGATAAGAAATGAACGAGAGGCATATACAACAATCCCTCTTGGTATCATACTGGTTGCAGACTGCATCATCACCATATGCGCCGAGGAGACTCCTGTGCTTGAGGCCTTTATGGAGGGCAAGGTGAGAGAGTTCAGCACCAAGAAGAGGATGAGGTTCATGTACCAGATACTCTACAGGAACTGTACCACATACCAGTATTATCTGAGAGTCATGGACAGAAGAAGAACCCTTATTGAGCAGCGTATCCAGGAGGAGACCGAGGATGCGGATCTCATAGATCTTCACGAGCTGGAGTCCAACCTCGTATACTTCGCCACATCACTGAGAGCGAATGGAGTAGTTCTTGATAAGCTGACAAGATACGGCAGGATCAAGCAGTACCCGGAGGATAAGGAACTGCTGGACGATGTTCTGGTGGAGAACAAGCAGGCTATCGAGATGACACAGATATACAGGGATATCATAAGTGGTACGAGAGAGCTCATGACGACCATCATCAACAACAGACTGAACAACGCCATGAAGTTTCTGGCGGCCATAACCATCGTCATGGCTGTGCCTACAGTTATATCCGGTGTGTATGGAATGAATGTGGGCACGAAGTGGATGCCATTTGCGAATGTACCATATGGATTTGAGATAGTGTGCGGTATCATACTTGTGATAAGCATAGTTATCGCTATTATATTGAAGAAAAAGAAGATGCTCAAACAGTAGGGCAGATAGAAAAAAGGATCACCGGCGGTTTTGTTGCTGCCGGTGGTCCTTTTTTGTGCCTTTGTTATTTGTTGTTGATAGGTATTCCGTTTACCTCGACCTGATCGGATATCT
Organism: Coprococcus sp. RTP21281st1_F1_RTP21281_210402; assembly: GCF_040915325.1. NCBI lineage: Bacteria > Bacillati > Bacillota > Clostridia > Lachnospirales > Lachnospiraceae > Coprococcus > Coprococcus sp. RTP21281st1_F1_RTP21281_210402. The sequence goes on along the minus strand of NZ_JBCPDQ010000007.1, from coordinate 92,785 downwards.
GGATGACGATGCATTTCCTTCCGTCGATCTCCATGGTCTCTACCAGATCAGTTCTCTCAGGATTCACCTTGATGACCACATCAGGAGTCTTTACCTCAAATGTTTTTGTGTTTGCAACATTTGTCGCGTACATGACAGTTGACTTCTCACGCGGTACAACTATGGCCGGTTCATCCTCCGGGTTCTCAGATGGCTGCTCAGGCGGTGCTGCCGCAGCGGTTACCTTCTCGTAGTGGGCGTCAAAATCTGCCATCTTCTCGTCTGATACTCCGCTCTCTGTCAGTAGGTTCTTTATAGTGTTTTTTGAGAGAGTAAGCGGTTCCGGACTGTCCTTTCTCTGTTCTATCATCTCGTTCAGATTGTCGTGGATGGTTCTTACCATATCGTAATTACAGTCATCTCCCAGAGTCTCAGCAACAATCTCCTGAAATACATCTTTCTGTTCTCCCGCAGTTATAGGAAGAGAAGTGCCAAGGATGTTACTTATGAAGCTGTCGTGAAGCTCCTCCGGTTTTTTGGTGTAGTACAGAACGTTGTGGATATCCGTGCTCCTGTCGATAAATGCCGGGAACAGGAAGCCTATGTCCGGCATGTCGACCACCCAGTCGCGGACTCTGTTGTGGAATGTGCTTTCAACGTCGAAGTAGCTGAGTCCCGCCTTGGACAGGTTGACGTGGCAAATGGAGCACATGATATAGTCATACACCTCGTCTGATGCATCGTCCATCATGATGCCGTCGGTTGTCTTGCCCGGAACATCATATGTATCGTGGATGAGCAGTATGAGGTAGTTGCCGGTGTAATCGTAGTTCTCGATGACCTTGTCATAGAACTCATTTATCAGCTCATCGTTCTCAAGCTTGCTCTTTCTGAGTTTATTCAGGAATTCCTGTGTGCCGCCTTCAAACTCCTGTGAGGTAGGAAATGGCATGGTGACAAGATTCTTGCCAATGCTTCCTGATAAAGTCTTTTTCAGTATTTCAAAATATTTGTATGTTTCTTCTTCCGGCATGGTGAGAAACTGTTCGTTGATGGTCGCCACCTTGTTGCAGTCTCCGTCCACGTAGCATCCGCGGATCTTGCTTATGGAGCATTCCTTTGGAGCAAACAGGTGTCTTATCTCAAGTACGTCTTTTTTTGTCATAAATAAAACTCCGTTTCTATATAGTGATATATTTTGCGTTATAACATCTGCAATGACAGACCGCCTCCTAAGTATACCACAAATAATGACAAGTCTTAAAGATATCTTAAACTTTATAATGGTTGTTTCTTAATGGCAGTATGGCGATAATTGAGAACAGGAGGTGATTGTGGTAAGCTAAGGATAAATACGAAAAAGGTGAGGACAAGAAAAATGTACAATATATTAATATGTGACGATGAAAAAGATATAGTATCAGCTATAGAGATATATCTTAAGACAGCCGGGTATTCGGTGTATAAAGCTTACAATGGTATGGAGGCAGTTGATATGGTAAATTCTAATGACATACAGCTTGTACTCATGGACGTCATGATGCCTCAGATGGACGGTATAACAGCCATGGCAAAGATAAGAGAGAGCAGCAATGTGCCGGTTATCATGCTTACGGCAAAGAGTGAGGATACCGACAAGGTGCTGGGACTTGAGGTCGGCGCAGATGACTATGTGACAAAACCATTTAATCCGGTGGAACTTCTGGCAAGGGTTAAGTCCCAGCTCAGGCGTTACATGCAGCTGGGAGGCGGAGAGACACCAAAGGATAAGCTGGTTATCGGAGGTATAGAACTTGACGACAAATCCAAACAGGTCACACTTGACGGTGAACTTATGCCCCTCACCCCGACGGAGTATGACATCCTGAAACTTCTTATGCAGAATGTGGGAAAGGTATTTTCCACAAAGGAGATATATAAGGCGGTGTGGAAGGAGGATCCTATGGGAGCGGAAGGATCCGTTGCAGTCCACATAAGACATCTAAGAGAAAAGATAGAGATAAATCCTTCGGATCCGAGATACATAAAGGTTATCTGGGGGCGAGGATACAGAATGGAGGGCAAATAGTGGATAAGGCAATATATAAGATACGAGGAAATGTGTTCTTCAAACTTGGAATATATATTCTTGTGGCGGTGCTGGCATATGGAACGCTGTATACAGGCGGTCTGGTGCTGCAGGGAAGCTACCTTGGAGTGTACAGTGATGATGATCAGGGCGCGACGCCGTATGAGAGGCTTGTAAATGATTATGTGGAGGACACAAATTATGCGCTTACCGAAAAGGTGAATGCTTACATCCAGGATACAAGGTCGCAGCTGGAAAGCATTACAACATATAGTCAGCTCGTGAGCGCCGATCATAACGGAGATAAGGTTATAACCGCGGCTGATGTTTTCCGGAGATTGACCAACGCGGATACAACATCTGCGATCAAGTCGTCATACCGGTATGCGGATATGAGCGAACGAGGCGATATCGGCTATATGCTGACGGCAGCCTGCAGTGATGATGCAAATGCAAATACTGGAAAGATAAAAGTAACGACCGGAAATATAAAGCTGATAAATGACGAAGCCCGACTGGACGACAATATATATACGAACGATTATGACAGCACGATAGAAGTGCCTGTTAAAAGATATATTGTGTTTAACAATCTAGGTGATATGGAACAGGGTGAGCAGTATATCAATGCCCTGCTGGGGGAGAACGATCCATATTATGACGAATACACGTATAATGAAGAAAATGACGAAAATGATACTGTGGAGAATGATACAGATTCTGTATTGACAGCGGATGGCAAGTCTATCACCACACAGGATATCATGTATGGCGATTATTACCCGAGTTCAGTTGAAAAACTGTATTTTGACGACACAGACGAGATTGGCAGTTCATCTGGGAATGGCTACTGTCTTGTGCTAAGCTATGATGCATATTCATTTATAAATATCACGGGAAAGTGCTATGTGGACGTGGCAGCTGCTGTAGACAACATCAAAGCGTCAAATCCGGAAATGGTTCAATACATTGGAATATGGAGGATGAAGAGCAAGGGGGTACTGGCAGGATTTGCAGTCATGTTGCTGCTGTGCATCGTCATGTCAATATTTTCAATGGTCAACGCCGGCGTAAAGACAGGGAAGGAGACGATAACTCTCGGCAGATTTGAGAGAACTCCGACTGAGCTTGTGCTGGCTATGGCAGTATGCTCTGCTGCTGCAGCAGTAGGGATCTGCGTTGAAAGCGGTATTGCATCCATATGTGTGAACCAGTATAGGAACTACACATTTGTATCAGAAAATATACAGTACATTGCGTTTTTGGTGCCGGTGGCATGTCTATATTCTGTGGCATTGTTTTTCTTTAATAATATAGTCGCTAAGGTGAAGGCGGGAACATTTTTGGCAGACTGCCTGATAATCCGCACACTGAAGTGGATAGCAAGAAAGACGAAAGCTTGTTTCAGGTATGTGAAAAGTCATATGTCCCTGACGCAGAAGGGCGTATGGGCTTATATAGGTATAACTATAGTAGAGATAATTTTTGTGGCAATCCTGGCAGCAGGCAGCATGAGAGGCCTTCTTTGGGTGGTGATTTATATCATTTTAAAATGGCTGTGCATAGTCGGAATAGTGGCATATCTCATACAGACACAAGAGTTATATAAGTGCGCAAAGGAGATGGCGGAGGGCAATCTGGACAGGAAAGCGGACACAAGCAAAATGTTCTGGGTATTCCGCGCACATGGTGAACACCTCAACCAGATAAGAGACGGCATGTCAAAGGCTGTTGAGGCCAGAATAAAGAGCGAGCATTTGAAGACAGAACTCATAACAAATGTATCCCACGATATAAAGACCCCGCTTACATCCATAATCAACTATGTTGATCTGCTGCAGAAGGGCGATATGGATGAGAAGACAAGACAGGAATATATAGAAGTTCTCTCAAGGCAGTCCGCGAGACTGAAAAAACTCATAGAGGATCTGGTCGAGGCATCCAAGGCATCCACCGGCAATATCCAGATAAACTGGGCAGAGATAGATGCAAATATGCTTCTGGAACAGGCAATAGGAGAGTATGGAGACAAACTGGACAAGGCAGGGCTTAAGGTCGTATTTACGGGATCGGATACACCTGCGGTGGTTATGGCAGATGGACAGCATCTGTGGAGAGTATTCGACAATCTCCTTGCAAATATAAGCAAATATGCGATGCCGGGAACGAGAGTCTACGCATCGGTTATCCGCGGAGATGGCGAGGTAAGGATGGAGTTTAAGAATATATCCAGAGATCCGCTCAATGTGTCCAGTGATGAGCTCATGGAGAGATTTGTCCGTGGAGACAGCTCCAGAAATACGGAGGGAAGCGGACTGGGATTATCTATAGCGAACAGTCTGTGTACTCTGATGAATGCCAGATTTACTATAAGCATAGACGGAGATCTGTTCAAAGCGGCCATAATATTTACAGATAATGGTACTTTATAAAATTAAATTAACATGATTTATTGAAAAATGTTATTGACAACTAATTTGAGTTAGGGCATACTAACCTTGATGATAATATTATCAACAATCAGAAGGAGGCGTGTATGATGACTAACGAAAGATTAGAGACGGACAAGAAGAGTATAGATGATACAGGTATCCAGCGTACAGAGATGCAGAAAGAGATCGTTATCAGCAGACTCAGGGAAAGGGGATGCAGGATAACCAGACAGAGAATGATACTCCTTGACATAATACTCGGGGAAGAGTGTTCTTCCTGCAAGGAGATTTATTATAAGGCGGTCAAGCAGGACAGTCGTATAGGCTCGGCTACAGTGTACAGAATGGTGAATACACTGGAGGATATAGGAGCCATCAACCGTAAAAACATGTATAAGGTTGCCTGTGGTGCCAACTGTGGTATAGAGGATGCCTGTGTCATTGAGCTTGATGATTCATCCAGCATTGAGCTTTCGGCCAAAGAGTGGAACAGGATAATCCGTGCAGGACTTATGGCTGGCGGATATATTGAGAATCAGATGGTGACAGGTGTCAATGTAAAGCCTTGTGGCTGTGGCTCATGTTGTTAATAACGAAGGAGATGATCTACAATGGGTGGAACAATATTGGTAGTGTGCATACTGGTGCTTATAGTAGTGGGTGCAGTTATCAGTTCTGCAAAGCACTTTAAAGGAGAAGGAGGCTGCTGTGGCGGCGGTGGTTCCGTCAAGGTCAAGGGTGACAAGATAAAGGATGTTGTCGCCGTGAAGACTATTTACATAGAGGGAATGCACTGCAGCAACTGTTCAGATCGTGTACAGAATGCATTGAACAGTCTGAGCCAGGTGAACGCAAAAGTCGACCTCAAGAAGAAGCAGGCTGTCGTTAAGCTCGGAAGAGAAGTATCTGATGATGAGCTTAAGAGCTGTGTAGAGAGGTGTGGATACTCAGTAACCGGTATAGGATAAAGTCTTGAATAAAAAATTGTAAAAAATTTTCAAAAAATTGTTGGCAATTCGAATAAGATGTGGTATTATCCATATTGTTGTTGAAAACACAACAGAG
>NZ_JBCPDQ010000007.1:85101-87142 GCF_040915325.1 Coprococcus sp. RTP21281st1_F1_RTP21281_210402 | reverse complement strand
TAAGCGCGAGTGGCTCAGCGGTGGAGCATCTCCTTGCCAAGGAGAGGGTCGCGGGTTCGATTCCCGTCTCGCGCTCTGGATAATTTCCATGTTGCTAAAATTTTAAAAAAGTTGTTGACAGTTTGCTGGCGGTGTGATATTATCCATATTGTTGTTGAAAACACAACAGATAAGCGCGAGTGGCTCAGCGGTGGAGCATCTCCTTGCCAAGGAGAGGGTCGCGGGTTCGATTCCCGTCTCGCGCTCTTTTATATTAATTCACACTCAGGATTCAATCCTGATTTTTTTTTGCCCTCAGAAGCGATTGGTAATAAAATTTAAACATTTTTACTATTGAATAAATGACATGTAGTGATATAATCAATCACAATCGTTGAATATCAGAAAAAGTATAATTTTTACGAGGTAATGATTAAATTATGAAAGAGAGACTTAAGAATTTTCATCATTCAGCAGTTTTTATCTGTCTGGTTCTTGCAATTGTTCTGGACGTTGTTCTGGAAGCTCTTGGAAGACATTCGCTGTTTAAGGCGATATCGTATGTGTGGAATCAGCCGCTCATATTCCTGTATAACTGTTCGATCATTTTCTTTACGCTGACACTTTCGCTGCTCATGAGAAAGAGAATATTCGGATACTGCGTTATATCGTTTGCATGGCTGATACTTGGAATCACGAACTGCATAGTTCTGGGATTCAGAATAACGCCATTTTCAGCTATCGATATGCTTATGGCGAGGAATACGATAACTATCATAGACAAATATTTTAATGTATGGCAGATCGTGCTCATAGCTGCGCTTCTGTTCGTTGCGCTGGCAGCCATCATAGTTCTGTTCATAAAATCGCCGACGGTTACGGGCAATATATATAGAACGAGAACGACTGTGTTTATAGTTGCGACATTCTTCTGTGTAATGCTCTTCACCAAGATCGCGCTCAATGCACAGACTATATCAGATAATTTTGCAAACCTTGCAACGGCATACAACAATTATGGATTTGTATACTGTTTCTCAAACAGTGTGGTCGATGTAGGTATAGGACAGCCGAGTGATTACAGCGAGGATAAGATGCTTGAGATAAAGGACGATTTGGACAGTGTTGGCACAACGGATTCAAAGCTTGGCAAGGACAAGCCAAACGTTATATTTGTACAGCTTGAGTCATTCATGGATCCGTCATATGTAAAATGCCTCACGTTCAATGAGAATCCTATTCCGAATTTCACAAAGCTGAAGGAGGAATGTACATCAGGATTCCTGACGATGCCGGCGATCGGTGCAGGTACAGCCAACTCGGAATTTGAGGTGCTCACGGGATTTAACGTGGCATATTTCGGTGCAGGTGAGTATCCATATAAGACCATACTTGGCAAGCAGACCATAGAGAGCATGGCGACACAGCTGAAGCTTGATGGTTATTCAACACATGCCATGCACAATCATGATGGTACATTCTATGACAGATACAAGGTGTATAAAAACATGGGATTTGATACATTTACCCCGATGGAGTATATGTACAATCTGGAGCATACTCAGAAGAACTGGGAGAAGGACAATGTCCTTACTGGTGAGATCATGAAGACTCTGTACTCCACCAATGGACGGGATTTCATATTCACCGTCAGCGTACAGGGACATGGAAGATACCCATCAGAGCTTGACGAGGAGAATTACAGTTATCCTATAAAGGTTGCCGGAACAGGCGATGAGAGCCTTGATACACAGTGGACATATTACTGTAACCAGCTCCACGAGATGGACGATTTCATTGGCAAGCTTATAGACAGACTTAAGGCGTACGATGAGCCGGTCGTTCTCGTTATGTATGGAGACCATCTTCCTGGATTTGAGATCACAGAGGACGATATAACCAACGGAGACCTTTACCAGACAGAGTATTTTGTCTGGAGCAATATGAAGAACTTCCCGGTTGAGGATGAGGATATAGAGGCATATCAGCTCAGCACAAAGGTGTTTGATATGCTGGGATTTGAGAAGAGCTATGTGCAGAAGTTCCAGTCAAAGTACAAGCC
>NZ_JBCPDQ010000007.1:51359-84951 GCF_040915325.1 Coprococcus sp. RTP21281st1_F1_RTP21281_210402 | reverse complement strand
GGGCGTGTATGTGCCACCGGTTGATGAAGAAGCGGATTTCACGGCAAATGATGGTTCCGGGGACGGTGAGAGTGCTGAGGAGCCACAGCCTATGAATGGATATTATATCCACGGAAGCAACTTCAATGAATGTACATTTGTGTGGATAGATGATGCCTTTTTGAAGGAGACTATCTATATAGACAGAGATACGCTGTTTCTTCCATATGAGGACTCGTTTGAGGCGGGCAAGGAGATATCCGTGGCGCAGGTCGGAGACGACAGTATAGATTTCGGAGTGGAAGACACTTATGTATATAAGGGAGATCCTGAAGATCCGGAGGACACAGAGACAAATGTGACCACGGAGACGGAAGAACTGCCTTGACAAGAACTATATAATTTGTTAGCATGTTTAAAAAGTTACATCACCCAACGCGATAAGTGTTGGGTGATGTGTTTTCTCTATTAAGGCTAATTGACGTACATAATGAGCACAATGCTCTTATTAAATATTTTACAGAAAGAGAGAGAAGAAAATGGGTAAGATTATTGGCGAAGGAATTACATTTGATGACGTTTTATTGGTACCTGCTTATTCTGAGGTATTACCAAATGACGTTGACCTTACAACAAAGCTGACACAGAAGATTAAGTTGAACATTCCTCTTATGAGTGCCGGTATGGACACAGTTACAGAGCACAGAATGGCTATTGCCATGGCTCGTCAGGGTGGTATCGGAGTTATCCACAAGAACATGTCCATAGAGAAGCAGGCAGAGGAAGTTGACAAGGTAAAGCGTTCAGAGAACGGTGTAATATCAGATCCATTTTACTTATCTCCAGAGCATACACTGGCAGATGCTGACGAGCTTATGAGCAAGTTCAGAATCTCAGGTGTACCTATCACAGAGGATGGCAAGCTTGTTGGAATCATAACCAACCGTGACCTGAAGTTTGAGAAGGACTACACCAAGAAGATCAAGGAGTCAATGACATCTGAGGGTCTTGTTACAGCAAAGGAGGGAATCACACTTGACGAGGCTAGAGAGATCCTTGGAAAGGCTCGTAAGGAGAAGCTTCCTATCGTTGATGACGATTTCCATCTGAAGGGACTCATCACGATCAAGGATATTGAGAAGCAGATCAAGTACCCATATTCAGCACATGACGCACAGGGCAGACTTCTCTGTGCAGCAGCAGTAGGATGTACAGCCAACATCCTCGACAGAGTTGCAGAGCTCGTATCAGCAAAGGTTGATGCGATAGTTATAGATACAGCACATGGACATTCAGCCAACGTTCTGAGAACCTTCAAGATGGTTAAGGAGAAGTATCCTGACCTTCAGGTTATTGCCGGTAACGTTGCAACAAGATCAGGCGCACAGGCTATGATCGACATGGGTGTAGATGCAGTCAAGATCGGTATCGGACCTGGTTCTATCTGTACAACAAGAGTTGTTGCAGGTATCGGTGTACCACAGATCACAGCTATCATGCAGGCATATGATGCAGCTATGAATGCCGGAATCCCTGTTATCGCAGATGGCGGTATCAAGTATTCAGGAGATATCACAAAGGCTCTGGCAGCAGGTGCCAACGTATGTATGATGGGAAGCCTGTTCGCAGGTACAGATGAGGCTCCTGGTGATTTCGAGCTTTATCAGGGACGTAAGTACAAGGTATACAGAGGTATGGGATCTATAGCAGCCATGGAGAATGGTTCTAAGGACAGATACTTCCAGGAGAACGCAAGAAAGCTTGTCCCAGAGGGCGTTGAGGGCCGTGTGGCATACAAGGGATCACTTGAGGATACAGTATTCCAGCTCATCGGTGGACTTCGTTCAGGTATGGGTTACTGCGGAGCAAAGAACATTGCAGAGCTTCATGAGAAGGCAGAGTTCGTCAAGATTTCAGCAGCTTCACTCAAGGAGAGCCATCCACATGATATCCATATCACAAAGGAAGCTCCTAACTACAGTGTAGAGTAATAGAAATTTGCATAGATGATTTCAGATAAGAGGATGCATATCTGTCAGATATGCATCCTTTTTTCTTGACACCGTTCTGTTATGTGAGATAATGGAGAATAGGTGTCTTAGAAAAGAGGTGTTTGGATATTTATGAAGGTAAACAATCCAGGTAAAAAAGATCTTGACCAGCTTGTGATGCTTGAGCAGGAGACATTTTCTGAGGCTGAGGCAGCAAGCCGGGAGTCTATAGAGCGAAGACTGAAGGCGCACAGAGAAACTTTCTGGGTGCTCAAGAAGGACGGACGAATAATAGCAGGTATAAATGGTATTACTACTAATGAGAAGGATTTGAGCGATGCCATGTATACGGGCGAGGACTTCTACGACAAGAAGGGTCGCTGGCTTATGATATTCGGCGTGTCAACTCTGCCGGACTATCAGCACAATGGATATGCGGCGAAGATAATGCATGAGGTTCTTCAGGAGACGGTCAAATGTAAACTCGACGGAGTCGTCCTCACATGTAAAGAGAACATGATCCCATTCTACGAACAATTTGGTTTTGTGGATGAGGGCGTGAGTGAATCTGAGCATGGCGGTGTCGTCTGGCATCAGATGAGGATAAGGCGCAGAGATATAAAACGTGATTATAAGCAGGATGTGATTGATTGTATAGTGATAGTAGTTGTGGCCGCCGTACTGGCATTTCTGCTGGGACGATTTGTGATATTAAACTGTAATGTACCTACTGGTTCCATGCTTGAGACAATACAGCTTGGAGACAATATAATAGGAAGCAGGCTTACATATAAGTTCTCTGATCCTGAGCGTGGCGATATAGCCATATTCAAGTGGCCGGACGATGAGTCCCAGGTATATATCAAGAGAATCATAGGACTGCCGGGTGAGACCGTGGAGATCATAGATGGTAAGGTATATATAAATGGAAGTGATACTCCGCTCAAGGAGGATTATCTGAGTGATGAGGCAAGGACTGACGTAAGATCGTTTGGGCCGTATCAGGTTCCTGAGGACTGTTACTTTATGCTGGGAGACAACAGACCAAACTCAGCGGATGCCAGACTTTGGGAGAATACCTATGTGAAGCGTGACAAAATACTTGCCAAAGCAGAATTTGTGTATTTCCCATTTTCACAGATAACATGGCTTGGAAACGGAGCAGAGTATTAGATTGTATGTCATGATGGATAATCAGAGGAGATGGTCACATGAACAGAGTAAGATTTGACATGCATTGTCATACGGCTGAGGGATCACCCGATGCCAAAGTAAAGATTCTTGATTATATTGATCTGTTAAAGCAGCGTGGTTTTCACGGAATGCTGGTCACAGACCATGATTCATATTCCGGATACAAAGCGTACTTAAGGCAGAAAGATAAGGTGAAGGATTTCTCTGTGCTCAGAGGTATCGAGTATGATACGTTTGACTATGGACATTTCCTCATCGTATTGCCATCAGATACACCTGAGGAGGTGTACGACCTGTTTGAACATAGGGGCATGGCGCTTATCAGGGTGATATGGCTTGTGCACGAGTGCGGCGGTATACTTGGCCCAGCTCATCCATTTGGCGAGAAGTTCATGAGCTTTGGCAGCACGAGAAGGCTTGGCGTGATAGAGCACAGACTATATGCACAGCATTTTGACTTCATAGAGGGATATAATTGCTGTGAATCAGCCAAGAGGAATAAGATGGCCAGAAGGCTTGCGTCATACTATGATATACCTGTTTTTGGTGGAAGCGATGCCCATAAGGAGAACTGTGTCGGACTTGCAGGTACATATCTTCCGGATTATATACATTCGGAGGATGATCTGATAAATTATATAAATGACGGCAATCATCCCGAGGTTGGCGGAAAGAGATACCCGAAGACCTTGAAGGACAAGATAGGACCTGCCGGTAAATTCCTGACGTATGGATTTTATTTATACAATATATATGGCGCATTCCGAAATTATCCTGCGAGATGTCGCGCATACTTTGCGGCATCGGCAAAGCTGAAGGCAAAAAGGAAAAGTAAATGTCCAGACAGGGGACTGGATAGCAAAAAATAAAAGCAAAAACAGAAAGGGCGATTATGAATAAGAAGGAAAGAAGTAATTTTACGGGGACGCTGGGCTTTGTTATGGCAGCAGCGGGAAGTGCGGTAGGACTTGGAAATATATGGAGGTTTCCATATCTTGCGGCAAAGGACAACGGAGGCGTGTTTATACTTGTGTATATAATACTTGCACTTACATTTGGATTCACACTGCTCACAACAGATATTGCAATAGGAAGAAAGACTCGGCAGGGACCGCTCACCGCTTATGGTCTTATACATAAGAAGTGGAAATGGCTTGGCGGTCTGGCATGGATCGTACCGGTCATAATCCTTCCATATTACTGTACTATCGGAGGATGGGTTCTGAAGTATATGACAGCATATTTTACAGGTCAGACAGAGGCTGCCACTGGTGACGGTTATTTCACCGGTTTTATAACAGCCCAGACTGCGCCTATAGTATTTGCACTTATATTCCTTACGGCCACAGGCGTTGTCGTATTCTGTGGTGTTGAAAAGGGAATAGAGAAGTTTAGCAAGGTGCTCATGCCGATATTGGTAATTCTTATAATTGGAATTTCAATCTATTCGCTGACGATCAAGCATACCGGTGATGATGGTACGATCAGAACAGGAATTGATGGACTGAAGGTATATTTGATTCCTGATTTTAAGGGAATGACATTCAGGGATATATTCATGGTTGTAATGGATGCCATGGGACAGCTCTTCTTCTCGATAAGTGTCGCTATGGGTATCATGGTTGCGTATGGCTCATATGTTAAGAAGGATGTTAACCTTATGAAGTCGATCAATCAGATAGAGATATTTGACACGGCAGTGGCTTTCCTTGCTGGTCTGATGATAGTCCCTGCGGTGTATGTGTTCTCTGGAACGGAAGGCATGTCAGCGGGCCCTGGACTTATGTTCATATCTCTGCCAAAGGTATTCAATGCCATGGGTAAGGTCGGAACAGTCATCGGAGCCCTGTTCTTCATCATGGTTACATTTGCGGCGATTACATCCTCAGTATCGGTCATGGAAGCGATAGTGTCAGGACTTATGGATAAGTTCCATCTCACGAGAAAGAAGAGTGCGGTCATAACAACTGTATATGCGGTTGTCGGAATGTTGGTCGTATGTTTCGGTTACAACATATGGTACTTTGAGCTCAAGCTTCCAAATGGAGCTACAGCCCAGATCCTCGATGTGATGGATTACCTGAGTAACAACATCTTCATGCCGCTTGTGGCTATCCTGTCATGTATACTTATCGGCTGGGTAGTGAAGCCTAAGACGGTTATAGACGAGGTTACAAGAAATGGCGAGAAGTTTGGAAGAAAGAAGCTCTATATTGTCATGGTAAAGTTTGTGGCACCAATACTGCTTGCATTGCTGCTTCTCCAGTCATTTGGAATTGACTTTGTACAGTTTGTTACAAATCTGTTCAAATAGAACAATATAGTTTATAATGTAGAGGCATTTGTCATGTGAGTGATGAAGGCCTCTATATTTTTGTCATAAGGAATGTCATTGCAGGATATTTATACCGGGTTTACGGATTTAATGGGAGAATGATGGATGAACAACAGGGATGATTTGATATATCTTGCCCCGATGGAGGGGATAACAGGATACATATACAGAAATGCACATCACAAATATTTCGGCGGCGTTGACAAATACTTTATGCCGTTCATTGCCCCGGCGAAAGGACGTCCTCTCAGAAACAGGGAACTAAGGGATGTGCTGCCGGAAAACAATCAGGGGATAAATGTGGTGCCGCAGCTTCTGACCAACAGCGGCGAGGGATTTGTGAAGGCCGCAAAGTTCCTGAAGGAGCTTGGATATAACGAGGTGAATATCAATCTCGGCTGTCCGTCAAAAACTGTTGTCACGAAGTATAAAGGCTCGGGTTTGATATACGATACGGAGAGGCTTGACAACTTCTTATATGAAGTATTTGCCGCCGACGTGATGGATGTGTCTATAAAGACCAGAATAGGAAGAGACAGTTCTGTGGAGTTTGAGGATATCATAGAAATATATAAGAAGTATCCGATAAGTGAGCTGATCATACATCCGAGAATACAGACGGATTTCTACAAGAATACGCCAAACATGGAAGTGTTTGCCGAAGGTGTGGCTTCATATGGAAGACCAGACACAGTGTGCTACAACGGAGATATAAACAGTGTGGCGGATTATGACAGGTTCACGGGTGATTTTCCTGATATAAGTAAGGTTATGATAGGCAGGGGGATAATAGCTGATCCTTGTCTGGCGGAGCGGATAAAAGAAGAGTGTGGCGACAGTACATATGACTGGAACAGATTCTTCATATTTCACGATGAACTTTACAGGAATTACTGTGAGTCGGATGTGGGCAGGGGCAACACGATGTTCAAGATGAAGGAGCTGTGGGCTTACTGGTCGAGGCTGTTTTGTGATGTGGAGGGAGCTGAGAGGGCTCTTAAGAAGATCCGGAAGACTAGAGATAATGGTGAGTATGAGGCGGCAGTCAGGATGCTGGCTGCACTGTGCAGATGAAATGAATTTAGTATGATGGGGTGTATTGTATGAGTGTATGCTTGGATTACTATATGTTAGTTGTGTTTTGATGATTAGGAGATGATATCATGGGATGTCTTGGAAATTGTATATGGTTTTTATGTGGCGGAATATTGAGCGGACTTTCGTGGGTGGCAAGCGGGGTGCTGTGCTGTATAACGATAATAGGGATTCCGATTGGGATGCAGTGCTTTAAGTTTGCAGGACTTGCATTCTTTCCATTTGGAAAAGAGATAGTGTATGGAGGCGGGGCTGGCTCGCTGATCGCGAATATCATATGGCTGCTCTGCTGCGGAATACCTATGGCGGTAGAGAATGCCTGCCTGGGGCTGCTGCTTTGCATAACGATAGTCGGAATTCCATTTGGGCTTCAGTTCTTTAAGATCGCCAAACTGTCGCTCATGCCGTTTGGTGCAGAGATTGTGGGATGATGGTGGAAATATACATAAATATAGTTGACAGAACTTGAATCACTAGAATATAATAATGTGGCGTCAGATATGTGCTGACGCCATATATAAGGCAATGACGAAGAGAAGTAGCATAGATTATCGCCCACAGAGAGCCGGTGGTGGTGGGAGTCCGGCGGAGTGAATATATGTGAATAACACTTTACCAGCCGCAAGCTGAAAGATATAGCCCATAGCGGGATACGTGTTTTATGTCGAGTAGGGGAGCCGTAGCTGCACGATACGCAGAGAGGTCATGAGCAAGGTGACTGAGAGGGACTGGGACGCGATGCTTTGAATATACGAAGATCGTGTAACGGTAAATCAGGTGGTACCGCGGACATTAAAGCAGACAAGTAACCGACAGGTAGTTTGAGAGAGCTTATGTTCGTCCTGAATATTTGCATATATATATATGTGCATCTGATTCAGGATGAACATAAGCTTTTTCTATTTGCAAGAGAAATAACAGCCAGTGCGTAATCCTGAAAAAGCCAAAGTGGACATAAAGCCACAGGCAAATAGTAAAGAAAAGGAGAGAACAGATGACAATCGAGAACATTTATCGTAACAGAACAATGAACGAGATCACTGAGGGCGATGTGGGACAGACACTTAAGGTTGCCGGATGGGTAGAGAATATCCGTGACCATGGTGGAGTATCATTTATCGATCTTCGTGATATGTATGGCGTGCTCCAGGTAGTAATGAGAGACACATCACTTCTTGACGGAATAACAAAGGAGGACTGTGTATCGATTGAGGGTATCATTGAACACAGAGATGAGGAGACATACAACCCTAAGATCCCTACAGGTACTATCGAGCTTGAGGCGAAGACTGTAGAGATACTCGGTAAGGTATACAAGCAGATTCCATTTGAGATCCAGACATCCAAGGAGACACGTGAGGATGTGAGACTCAAGTACAGATATCTTGATCTCAGAAACAAGAAGGTTAAGGACAACATGATATTCAGAAGTCAGGTCATCAGCTACCTTCGTCAGAAGATGACTGAGATGGGATTCCTTGAGATCCAGACACCTATCCTCTGCGCATCATCACCTGAGGGTGCAAGAGATTACATCGTGCCATCAAGAAAGTTCAAGGGCAAGTTCTATGCACTTCCACAGGCACCACAGCAGTACAAGCAGCTCCTCATGGTATCAGGATTTGACAAATACTTCCAGATAGCTCCTTGTTTCAGAGATGAGGATGCGAGAGCAGACCGTTCACCAGGAGAGTTCTACCAGCTCGACTTTGAGATGAGTTTTGCAACACAGGAGGACGTATTCAAGATTGGAGAGGAAGTCCTCTCAGCAACATTTGAGAAGTTTGCACCTGAGGGCGCAGTTGTTACACAGGCTCCATATCCGATCATCAGCTACAAGCAGGCTATGCTTGAGTTTGGTACGGATAAGCCTGACCTCAGAAACCCACTTAGAATAATAGATCTTACAGATTTCTTCCAGAGATGTACATTCAAGCCATTCCACGGCAAGACGGTACGTGCCATCAATGTACACAAGAAGCTTTCAAAGGGACAGCATGAGAAGATGCTCAAGTTTGCACAGAGCATCGGCATGGGCGGCCTTGGATATCTGGAGATACTTGAGGATATGTCATACAAGGGACCTATCGACAAGTTCATTCCTGATGATATGAAGGGTGAGATCGCAGAGCTTGCAGGCCTTCAGCCTGGAGATACTATTTTCTTCATCGCAGACGTGGAGGAGCTTGCAGCGTCATTTGCAGGACAGATCAGAATTGAGCTTGGCAACAGACTTGACCTCAACGAGAAGAACGCATTCCGTTTCTGTTATATAAATGACTTCCCAATGTACGAGTATGACAAGGAGAGCAAGAAGATCATCTTCACTCACAATCCGTTCTCAATGCCACAGGGCGGACTTGAGGCGTTAAATGAGAAGGATCCACTTGATATCCTGGCTTACCAGTACGACATCGTCTGCAACGGTATCGAGCTTTCATCAGGCGCTGTAAGAAACCACGACATGAAGATCATGGTTAAGGCATTTGAGATCGCAGGATACACAGAGGATGATCTGAAGGAGAAGTTCGGAGCACTCTACAATGCATTCCAGTTCGGAGCACCACCTCATGCAGGTATGGCTCCTGGTGTGGACAGAATGATCATGCTTCTCAGAAACGAGGAGAATATCAGAGAGGTCATCCCATTCCCAATGAATGGAAATGCACAGGATCTTATGTGCGGAGCACCTGGCGAGGTTACAGAGCAGCAGCTCCGTGAGGTTCACATTAAGGTCAGACAGTAAAAAGGCCGGACGGCACTTGTAGTTCGAGATATGGATATGTTTCATATCTTATGTATCAAGAACTACAAGTGCCTGTTTTTTTGACATGTACTTGTGTATAAAAACGGTTTTAATTGTTTTTATGAGAATTGTAAGAGGAGGCTTTTGACGATGGCAGGTTTTCTTATAAAGGACACAACTAGGGAAGAACGAGAGCAGATAGTTGCCGATTCTTTGGGAAATATAGATGCTTACTGCGATGGATGCATGTGCGGTATCACAGAGATGTACCAGGATTATATTGATGGGAAGAAGGAGCTCCGTGAGATCAATATGGAGTTCAATGCGAGATATGTCCGGGATGAGGATATGGATGGACGGAAGTGAGCATATGGTGACAACTTTAATAATATGTATGTTGCAGAGCTGGGAAAGCCATGTTAATATGGACATACAGTTAGCTGGTTTACAATAACATCCATAAATAAGTATTAAAAAGGGGAAAATTGTATGGGGATACGAAAAGAAATATTTATATGTGCTGCGGCGCTTTCGATTATGGCATGTACTGCCTGCGGTAGTTCTGAGGGAAATGTTTCAGGAACAAATGGCGTGGAGACCTCGACCGGTGTGGAAAGCGGAATGATAGAGCAGCCACAGGTTATGTATGATGGGTATATCTATTATTACAATGCAACCGGAAGAGATGAGAAATTGCCGGAAGGATACGAGATCGCGGGAACGATAAAAAAGGTCGACAGCAAAGACTATCCTGCAGAGAATTTTGCGGCAGCAGGCGTGGATCTTGAAGCTGGACAGGAAATATATATCAGCACAACTGAGAAGAATGTCATTTATCTGAAATATGACAGCGGATATGCGAGGTTTGAGAGAAGTCCTGAGGATGCTGCAGCGGAAGAACAGGATGAGACGGAGGTTGCAGAGAAAGAAAATGAGATAGAGGGGGAATAGTGAAATGGCAGATAATATGGATGATGCTATGGCAGAAAATTATGGAGAATATGGATTTGGAGAAGACGGAGAATTCGACTTTGACAGTATATTGGGGATAGATCAGCTTGACCTGAACTACGAGGCACATGTTGCAGGATTTGACGGAGAGAGCTTTTTATATAGTGTGTATTTTGACGGCGGTGTGACAGATGAGAAAGCTGAAGAGATCCAGCAGGTGATGTCGGGTTATTCTTCACAAAATGGTGATGAAGAAAACTATATGGGGTATATTGATATATATAAGGGTGAAGACCAGATAATGATATACCTTGACCTTGGCGGTGTATCAGAAGAAAATAGCAACATGGCGGTAACGGGTATACTGAACGCACTTAACAGTGTCTCAGGTATAAAGAGTGTTATCATAAACGAAGGGATGTAGAAAAAAGAAAACACGTGTGAAAAGTCCATGATGTTTATTCTGAAATCACAAAGTAATTTTTGGCTATCTTTTCAAAAGTTCTGAGTCGAACTTTCTACTTCATAAGCGTTTTTTTATTTCATGCTTATGAAGTAGAGAATTTTTACCTTATCGTAAATTCGCAAGATAAATTATATGTATCGTAATCCCAATCTCTTTCACTTTCAAAGAACGCAAATTGTTTAATCAAACGATAGTGTCCAGCAGGCAATTCTCCATAAAAACTTTTAACATCAATTTCTAATGTTAATCGTTCGTTAGGCTTAATAAAACAATCCTTTTCATTGCTCTTTGAGGGGTCATCAAGCTGTTTAAGTTGATACCAAGTGCCGGATTGTTCAGCTTCTATTTCAAAATAATTTGGTGAATATCGGTATTCTTTATCAGAAGTATTTTCTATTAGAAATGAAAGGTGCTTCAAATCTAAATCCTTTTCTGTACTCATTGAAATCTTCAAATCACCCAAAGTGTCAAGTGCTTCTTCACTTCCATAAGGAGAAACCTCATATTCTTCGGAATAATCTTGTACTACATGGTTATCACTGTCCTTTGCTTGACTGCACCCAACAATACACACCAATAACGATAAGTTTAGAAACATACATATTATTTTTTTCATTTGTCCTTATCTCCTTTCTTTTAAATTTATAATAGCAATAAAATGTCTATTTTCAATCAACTTTCATTGCAATTTATTTTTACTGTAACACATGCTCCCCCTGCTTCATTATTAGCAATTTGGATATTTCCGCCATGTCTTTCACTTAAAATCTTACTAATATTCAGCCCTAATCCCAAATGTTCAGTAGATATATCTTTCGATGATTTATAAAATGGTAATGTCGCTTTTTCAATATCAATATTTTTAAACCCGCAACCATCATCTGAAACAGATATAACTAAATTATTATTCTCTATTACTGCGCTAATAGCAATATCACTTTTTGCGTATCTAATACTATTAGAGAGTAAATTTTCATAAATCTGCATGACTGTATTTAAATTGATAAACAAGGTTATATTATCACCGCTTGTAGTAATTGAAAAATGTTTGTCATAACAAAGTGCTTCTGCTGTGTTATTAAAATTATCAATAAGTGCATGAAATGTAATCTGTTGCCGTGGAATATCAATATCCTCTAACCTATATAAGTTCGTCATAGCATTTACATATTTTTCAAGACGTGAAACATTTTTTGACATTACTGATATTTCATCTAATATTTCTTCTTGTGATACTAAGCCTTTGGGAATAAAGGAAAGCAGCATAGTAGCATGACCCTTTAGTAAAGTCAAAGGAGTGCGTAAGTCATGTGAAAAAGCAGCGTTTAGACGGCGCTGTTCAGCAAATTGTCGAAACATAGTTTCATTATTTTTCGCCAAACAGTCTTTCATTTTTTCAAAGGCATGACAGAGTTTTCCCATTTCATCATTTAATGGATATGATAACGTAAAATCTAAGTCATTTGCTTCAATTTTATGATACGCATTAGTTAATAGCTTAATAGGTTTCGATATTTTTTTTTTATAAAAAAATGTTACACAACATATCATATTAATAGATAATACGATAGGAATAATTGCAACATTTAATGAACCTAAAACACTGTCAATAAGCCTATCCCGGTTTGTAAAATTAGGTGAAACTTCGATATATGAAACATGGTTCGGATAGACATATTCGTGTACTGGGCGTTCTTTTTGATAATCAACATTGAACTTGCATATCTCGTTTCCTTTCGTATCAAATATTGTGTATTTTGTTTGGTCATTACTATAAGCGGCGGTAAATGAACCATTTTCCGGTATATCATACCTTGTTGACATATTTTCATACTTATAGTTCAAATTTATTCTGTATTTGTCAACCATTGAAATTAAAAGTATACAAATAATTATTCCAATCAACAACGAAAACAAAGCATAAAGAACAAAGGACATCCTAATACTCATGCTATTTAACCGATTGAACCATCTGATTCTCTTTAATTTTTCCATTTATATCCGCACCCCCAAACAGTTTCAATGTAAGGTCTATCGCCTAAAGATAAAAATTTTGCCCTAATACGTCTGATATGTTCTGTAACAACTGTATTATCACCAATGCCGTCTAATCCCCAAACTTTTTCATAAATAGTTTCCCGGTCAAAAACAATTCCTTTGTTTTGTGAAAGGAAAGATATTATATCAAATTCCTTTTTGGTAAAAGCCATATCCTTATTATGATAAAACACAATACGTGAGGAATAATCTATAACCATATCTTCATCAAATTGCACCTTTGAAGATGTATTGTGTCTTTTTTCTCTGCGAAGATGTGCTGCAATGCGAGCTTCTAATTCATCAACAGAAAATGGTTTTATTACATAGTCGTCTGCGCCAATAGAAAATCCTTTTATTTTATCACTATCTTCAATGCGTGCTGTTAAAAAAATTATAGGGCATGAAACATAATCCCGTATTCTTTCACAAACAGTAAATCCATCAATATCTGGCATATTAACGTCTAACAAAATAATGTCAGGTTTTTTTTCTACTTCTTTTAATGCAGCATTTCCTGCTGTTGCAGTATATACCGTATATCCAAGTTTGCTGAAATAGCAATACAGCATTGATACAATTTCTTTTTCATCGTCTACAATTAAAATACTCTGCGACATAAATGTGCCTCCATTGTGAATATCTGATTTAAGATTATCAAACAAAAATCTATTTCTAATCAATTTCTTTAATTTTCGATGTCATTAGATATTATATATGGCAATATGAGTTGTAGCAACCTTACTCTGCATGTTTTATGCTCTATTACCATCAATACTATGATATGTGTAATCATATCTCAAAGAAAAGAGGAACAGTAAAATGTAATAGGGTGAAAAATATGAAGCAGGATAAAGTGAAGTATGATTTTAAGGCTTTCGGGCAAGCCATTAAAGCAGCAAGAAAAGCAAAGGGAATATCACGCAATCAGTTAGCCGACACACTGAATATTGCGCCCCGGTATATCGCGTCCATTGAAAACAGCGGGCAGCACCCAAGTTTACAGATTTTATATGAGCTTGTAACCCTGCTTGACGTATCAGTAGACCAGTTCTTTTTCCCGGAACGGGAACAAGAGAAGTCCACACGCCGCCGTCAGCTCGATACCATGCTTGACACAATGAGCGAAACAGACTTAAAAATCATGTCTGCTACTGCAAAAGGCATAGAGGAAGCCAACAATGACAGGACGGGGGAATAAAGTTCCCTCGTTTTTGTCTGCATAAAGTGAATGAAGCGTCGCAGAATTGCGGCGTTTTTCTTTTGCGCTTTTTGGCATACTGGGAGTTCCGTTGTAGTGATAAGTGAGGAAAAAACTTTCTTAGCAAGCATAGGAAAAGAGTACCCTTTTCCGTATTTTCGCCCTCCCGTCCTGCGGTGCGTCGGTTGAAAATTGCTTGTTGGGAAGTATGGAGGAGATTGAGACGTATATAGGCAATATAGAGTCTGGAAAGAGCGGAAGCATAGATATCCTCACGAATGCCGTGGCGACGACTGCTGCGAGCGGTGATATGTCAAAGGTGATAGTTACATATGAGGACAAAGAGGGGAATGAGACGACGATTGAGGGGAATTTCAAGGCGACTGTGGAATCTTCGGTGTATGCCAATGTAGAGAAGATAAAGGACAGCACAAAAAGCAGTGATAAGAAGGTGTTATATGGTGTAATTGCTGTGGTTATAGTGATAGCTCTGTTCTGTATATGTGCGATAAGAAAGCACAGGAGAAAAAAGGAGATTCTTGATGAACTTTAGATTCCGGTCACGGAGAGAGAGTTTATAAGGAGATAGATTGTATGGGGTGGATATGGCATTTGTGTCTTATGAATATGAAGAGAAGAAAGATCAGAACATTTCTCACCGTTCTCGGCGTGATGATAGGTGTTATATCGGTTGTAGCACTTCTGGCTGTGGGAATCGGAGTCAAGAACGAGATGATAGATTCTGCGGTTGCAAGTGGAAGTGTCAACCAGATAACGATATACAGTGAGACCGGAAGTAAGCATAAGGATCGAATGATAACGGACAGAACGATATCTACATTGACAGATCTTGCAAATGTGGATGGTTGTTATCCTCTGTATGAGGTGCCTGTGAGTATGAAGTATGAGGAGTATGAATACTTTGGCAATCTTGTGGGTGTGCCGGGAAATGAGCTTGATGGCTGGAGTCTGGCCTATGGGGAAAACAGCAATTCTTCACATGGGACACCTGAACTGATCTCGGGCGGCAGTGTGGGCAAAATGTTCTTCAATCAAAAGACATTTGACAGTTACGAGAAGAGAGAGAAGAAGAGTATTGCATCCCTTGTCGGAAAGAGATTTGACACGACCGTTGGATGGAGCGGTGAAAGTGACAGGATATTCAAACTGAAACTCGCCGGGGTTTTATCTGATGGAGATACGGATAACAGCTCTGACAATGCTTCTGCTGACACTTCTTATGACAGTGAAGTTCAGGATGAAGAGTCTGACGAATCGCTGGACATCTCTGACAGCTACAGCGAGAAGTCTCAGACGATATACTGTGATATGGATTCACTGAAAAGCCTGCTCAGAAAGGTCAGCGCCGATGGCAAGCTTTACGGTCAGCCGGTGGATGGCAATGGCAACAGCTACCGTGAATTTGTCTACACATCAGCGGTGGTGATCGTAGATGATATAAATAACGTCGATGCGATGGTAAAAAAGCTTCAGGACATGGGGTATCAGACAGAGAATTTCAAGGAATATCTGGACACGATACAGAAGTACCTCAAGATGATACAGCTTCTTCTCGGCGGAATCGGAATGATAGCACTTATTGTGGCTGTCATAGGAATAAGCAACACCATGACGACCTCTGTATTCGACCGGGTAAACGAGATCGGTATATTGAAGGTCCTCGGCTGCGACATAGACGAGCTCAGACTTCTGTTCCTCATGGAGGCCGCAGTGATAGGACTTGTCGGAGGCGTCCTCGGAGTATTATCACTCCTACGGAGTGAGAATAGTGGTGAATAAAGCCGCCGTCTCCATGTTCAACCTTGCAAAAGAAACCCAGATAGCCATGATCCCATGGTGGCTTGCACTGGCCGGAGTCCTCGGCTCCGTGATCCTCGGAGTGGCAGCAGGCTATTTCCCAGCAATATGGGCCTCAAAACTAAGACCAATAGACGCCGTGACAAGGAGGTAAAAGGTCACAAAATTATCGCAAACATAAAGAAAAAGCCAGAAAGATACAAAAAACAGAAAAGTTGAATCATTCAGAGGAAAATAAGCAAAAAAGATACAGTTTTACGCACAAAAAAAGCAGAGACAACTCACACAAAACACAAAGAATGTGTGAACTGTCTCTGCTTTTGTTGTATATCCCGTGATGGATCCACATCCTTACAGTGTACGGGCTTCACTATCTAAAAGGACTTTTCGTCCGTCCTTATTTCCTGTTGGCTCTGTAACGGAGAGTATGGTCAAGAATCTTCTTACGGATTCTGAATGACTTTGGTGTGATCTCCAGAAGCTCATCAGTGTCGATGAAGTCAAGAGCCTGCTCAAGACTCATCACCTTTGGAGGTGAAAGCTTGAGAGCATCATCTGATCCTGAAGAACGTGTGTTGGTAAGCTGCTTCTTCTTGCAGACATTGACCTCCATGTCCTCAGCACGAGGATTCTCACCTACAACCATACCGGCGTAAACCTGCTCACCAGGTCCGATGAACAGTGTTCCACGCTCCTGTGCGTTGAAAAGACCATATGTGATCGAAGTACCTGACTCGAATGCGATGAGTGATCCCTTTGAACGGTAGCTCATGTCACCCTTGTATGGAAGATACTCGTCAAATGTTGTGTTGATGATACCTGTACCCTTGGTAGCTGTCATGAAGTCACCACGGAATCCGATAAGTCCACGGGATGGAACAGAGAACTCAAGTCTTGTGGTTCCATTTCCTGTAGGAGCCATTCCCTGAAGCTCCCCCTTTCTCTGGTTCAGCATGTTGATGATAGTACCTGCAAATTCGTCAGGAACATCTATATAAGCGATCTCAAATGGCTCAAGCTTATGTCCGAGCTCATCTTCCTTGTAGATAACCTCAGCCTTACTTACTGCAAATTCATAACCTTCACGTCTCATGTTCTCGATGAGGACTGACAGGTGAAGCTCACCACGGCCTGAAACCTTGAAAGCCTCAGTTGTGTCAGTCTCCTCAACTCGGAGGCTGACATCTGTGTTCAGCTCTCTGAAAAGTCTCTCACGGAGATGTCTTGATGTTACGAACTTACCTTCCTTGCCTGCGAGAGGAGAGTCATTTACCATGAATGTCATGGCGATGGTTGGCTCAGAAATCTTCTGGAAAGGAATTGGGTCAGGATTCTCAGGGGAGCAGAGAGTATCACCTATCTGTACATCTGCGATGCCTGAAACAGCAACGATAGAACCTATCTGTGCTTCCTTAACCTCTATCTTGTTAAGACCCTCATACTCGAAAAGCTTTCCGATACGAACCCTCTCGAGCTTGTCCGGGTCATGCTCATTTACTATGACAAGATCCTCATTTACTTTGAGGACACCATTGTCGACCTTGCCGACACCGATACGTCCAACGTACTCGTTGTAGTCGATTGTGCTGACAAGCATCTGTACACCTGCCTCAGGATCGCCTGTAGGAGCAGGAATGTAATCAATTATAGTGTCGAACAGAGGCTTCATGTCTGTGCCTGGCTTGGATGAGTCAAGTGTTGCATAACCGGACTTGGCAGAAGCAAATACAAATGGGCAGTCAAGCTGATCCTCATTTGCATCGAGCTCGATGAGGAGCTCAAGAACTTCGTCAACTACCTCGTCAGGACGTGCCTCAGGACGATCACATTTATTTACACATACGATAACTGCAAGATTAAGCTCAAGAGCCTTCTTCAGAACGAACTTGGTCTGTGGCATAGGACCCTCAAATGCATCAACAACGAGGATTACTCCGTTTACCATCTTAAGAACTCGCTCAACCTCACCGCCGAAGTCTGCATGACCCGGAGTATCAATGATGTTGATCTTGGTGCTTCCATATGTTACGGCAGTATTCTTGGAGAGGATAGTGATTCCTCTTTCACGCTCGATATCGTTGGAATCCATGACACGCTCAGCGACCTCCTGATTGTCACGGAACACACCGCTCTGCTTTAAGAGCTCGTCTACAAGTGTTGTTTTACCGTGGTCAACGTGGGCGATGATAGCCACATTTCTGATATCATCTCTTGTTATCTTCATAATTTTCACTCTTTCTTTCAAATTTAGTCTACTTTACAACGGTTAACATTCTAGCATAGTGAAAAAACCAATGCAATAATTATAATGTACAAAAATGTTGTAAAAATGAGGGCAAATGGCGGAAAAATGATTATTTTGCAGCCGCTTTGAGCAGCATCTCTTTGAGTTCGTCAGGTGAGAACTTGTAATGAGAGTTGCAGAACTGGCAGTTGACCTCTATAGGCTCGCCCTCCTCGAGAAGGCTTGCGATCTCTTTTTTGCCAAGGCTGAGTACCGCATTGTAGTATCTCTCCTTGCTGCAGTTGCAGTGCCACTCGGTAGGCAACTCATCGGTCACTACAACGTCATATCCTTCAAATACATCCTTGATGATGTCAAGAGGAGTCTTGCCCGCATCGAGGAGACTGGTGATAGAAGAAAACTCGTTAAGTCTCTTCTCAAGAACGTCTATGAGCTCATCCGATGCAAATGGCATAAGCTGTATGATGAAGCCGCCTGCCTGTTTGACGGTGTTGTCCTTCTCCATGAGAACACCAAGGGCAACAGATGTAGGAATCTGCTCAGATGTCGCAAAGTAATAAGTAAGATCTTCGGCAATCTCACCGGACACGAGCTGTGTCTGACCGACATAAGGCTCCTTGAGACCGATATCCTTGATAACTGAAAGCACGCCGAGATCAAGTGCCTTGGCAACATCCAGCTTACCCTTGTCATTTGCGTGAAGGATAACGTTTGGATTGTTGACATATCCCTTGACTCTTGAATGTGCGTCTGCAGTTACGGTAAGTCCTCCGATCGGTCCGTTGCACTGGATCTGAAGTGTGAGTACGTCGGACTCGTTCTTGCACTGTGCTCCCATAAGTGCTCCTGCTGTGAGCAGTCTTCCAAGTGCGGCTGTAGCCACAGGGCTTGTGTTGTGGATAGATCTTGCAGTCTCCACGATATCTCTTGTTGTTCCGGCGAAGAATCTTACCTGATTGTTCGCCGCCATACCTCTTATTATATGATCGCTCATGTTGTATACCTCGCTATTCTATGTTGATTAGTTTTGTTACATTTTGAAATCTGTCCGGTTATCTCTATATATAATCGCATTATAATTAATGATATATTGGACAATCTTCACCATTTTATATTATGAATGATGATAAGACAAGCCTATTCATAGTGTTTGTTATCCTGGTGTGTCTCCCTTGCAACCACGTATACCCTTTCACTGGAATCTGTGGCTGGCAGCCATGTAAATGCATCGTACATGGCAACGAGCTCCATGCCTGAGTCAGCAACGCATGTCCTCATGTCATCAAGGGTCAGGCCTCGCTGATAATGGAATTCCTGATACTTCCTGTATAGAGGACACTCATCATCCGGTTCAATGCCTGATTCTGGGTATTCTGGGAGAAACAGGCTGAGAGCCAGCTCATTTATATCGGTTTCCGTATCGTAGTAGTTATCCCAGATAAAGCTCACGTCGTCCCTGTCCTCGGCTATGGTGCTGTCGGCAACCACATCCTTGAAATAATGGCGGGTCTTGAAGTCGCAGATAAATATGCCCTTTGATTCGAGATAGTTATTTGCCAGCCTGAATACATGTGTGATATCTGAAAGCTCAGTGAGATAGTTGATGCTGTCACACACACATACGATGGCATTCACCGTGCCGAAGAGCTCAAATTCCCTCATGTCCTGCATGAGATACAAGATGGATTCGTGACCTGTATCAAGTTTTTTTTCATTTGCCACCTCAAGCATCTCATATGAATTGTCGATACCGATCATGTCGTATCCGGCATCCGCCAGCCTTTCCGTTATCTCTCCGGTGCCACATCCAAGCTCACATATGAGCCCTTCGTCCACTCCGTATTTTCTCAAAACTTCTATTATATATGTGCACCAGTCATCATATGGAATGTTGTCCATCAGTTCATCATAGACACTGGCAAATACCTCATAAGCGTTCATGCTTCCTCCTTCAGCCTGCGCTGGTCAAATCTCTTGATAACAGTTTGAATTGTACCACAGCTTAAGTTTTATAGTAAACTGCAATAAATAATTATGCATAAAATTCGAATGATTGTTGAAGAAACTTAAAATAGCATTTATTATGTTACTGGGCAGAACAAATATAAAAATCAGAAAGAGGACAAGTAGAGATGGAATACTGGGATATTTACGATGTGAACAAGCAGCCTACAGGACGCACTATGAAGAGAAATGACTGGAATATGCAGCCGGGGGATTATCACCTCACAGTGCTCGGTGTGCTCCAGAACAGAGAGGGAAAGTATCTAATAACCAAGCGTGTCATGACAAAGGCGTGGGCAGCAGGCTGGTGGGAGGTATCCGGCGGCGGAGTGCAGGCAGGAGAGTCATCCATAGAGGCTGTCAGACGAGAGGTGATAGAAGAGACAGGCATAGACGTAAGTGATTTCGATGGAGGCTTGCAGTTTACATATAGGAGAGATAACCCGGATGAGAAGGACAACTACTTTGTGGATGTCTATAAGTTTACTGGAGATTTTTCGGAAATAGATATCAGGCCTCAGGAGGCGGAGACCGATGGTTTTAAACTGGCAACGCTGGATGAGATAAAAGAATATGCAGAGCAGGGAATCTTCCTTCATTATGACAGTATCAAGAAAGTGTTTGAATAAGCCGGGTTGCTTATACCAAAAAACAGTTTGAAAAACACAGCATATATGCTAATATAGTTAAGATTAGAGAGGAATCGGGCGAAAAAGCGTTATAAAGCCTGAAAAGATAAATTTCAAGGAGGCATTTTCAAAAATGGCTGAGACATACAACCACAAAGTCGTTGAAGGAAAGTGGCAGAAGGTCTGGGATGACAACAAGGCATTTGCTGCTACAGATGATTATTCAAAACCAAAGTATTATGCGTTAGTTGAATTCCCATACCCATCAGGACAGGGACTTCACGTAGGTCATCCAAGACCATACACAGCGCTTGATATAGTAGCAAGAAAGAGAAGAATGCAGGGCTACAACGTTCTGTATCCAATGGGCTGGGATGCATTTGGTCTCCCTACAGAGAACTATGCGATCAAGAACAAGATCCATCCAAAGGAAGTAACCAAGACAAATGTTGCAAGATTCAAAAAGCAGCTCCACTCACTTGGATACTCATTCGACTGGGACAGAGAGATCAACACAACTGATCCTGAATATTACAAGTGGACACAGTGGATATTCCTCAAACTCTTCAAGGCTGGTCTCGCATACAAGAAGGAGATGCCTATCAACTGGTGTACATCATGTAAGGTTGGTCTTGCAAATGAGGAGGTTGTCAATGGCGTATGTGAGCGTTGTGGCAGCGAGGTTGTCCGCAAGGTTAAGTCTGAGTGGATGCTCAAGATCACAGATTACGCAGACAAGCTCATTGAAGGACTTGACGGCGTGGATTACATCGAGCGTGTAAAGGTTTCACAGAAGAACTGGATCGGACGTTCAACAGGAGCTGAGGTAGATTTCTCAGTAAAGGGCAAAGAGGACAAGCTCCGCATATATACAACAAGATGCGATACATTATTCGGAGTAACATACATGGTTGTTTCACCAGAGCATCCAATCCTTGACAAGTACAAGGACGAGATCGGCAACTGGTCAGACATCGAGGCATACCGTGAGCAGGCAGCGAAGAAGAGCGACTTTGAGCGTTCAGAGCTTGCAAAGGATAAGACTGGTGTATGCATAGACGGACTCACAGCCATCAACCCTGTAAATGGCAAGGAGATCCCTATATACGTATCAGACTATGTACTCATGAGCTACGGAACAGGTGCTATCATGGCGGTTCCTGCACATGATGACAGAGACTGGGAATTTGCAAAGAAGTTCGGACTTCCACTCATCCAGGTTGTTGCAAAGGATGGCGAGGAAGTAGATATAAATGAGGCTGCATTTACAGACGTGGCAACAGGAGTGCTCATCAACTCAGATTTCCTCAACGGCCTTGAGGTAAAGGATGCAAAGGAGAAGATGATAAAGTTCCTGGAGGAGAAGGGTATCGGTCAGGCAAAGACAAACTACAAGCTCCGTGACTGGGTATTCTCACGTCAGAGATACTGGGGCGAGCCAATTCCTATCGTTCACTGCGATAAGTGTGGTTATGTACCTATCGACGAGAGCCAGCTTCCGTTGCTTCTTCCAGAGGTAGACAGCTACATGCCGACAGACAACGGCGAGTCACCACTTGCAGCTATGACAGACTGGGTAAACACCACATGTCCATGCTGCGGCGGTCCTGCAAAGAGAGAGACAGATACCATGCCACAGTGGGCTGGATCATCATGGTATTTCCTGAGATATACAGATCCTCACAACACAGAGGCTCTTGCAAGCAAGGAGGCACTCAAGTACTGGCTTCCTGTTGACTGGTACAACGGAGGAATGGAGCATACAACACTCCACCTTCTGTATTCAAGATTCTGGCACAAGTTCCTGTACGATCAGGGCGTAGTTCCTACATCAGAGCCATACCAGAAGAGAACATCACATGGTATGATCCTCGGTGAGAACGGTGAGAAGATGAGTAAGTCAAGAGGCAACGTTGTAAATCCTGACGACATCGTAGATGTATATGGCGCAGATACACTTCGTACCTACGAGATGTTCATCGGAGCATTTGACCTTGCAGCTTCATGGTCAGAGGATGGTGTCAAGGGATGTAGAAGATTCCTCGACAGAGTATGGAAGCTTCAGGACAGTGTGACAGACGAGAAGGGCTACTCCAAGGATATGGAGACCAAGATGCACCAGGTTATCAAGAAGGTTTCAAATGACTTCGAGAACCTGAAGTACAACACAGCTATCGCAGCCATGATGGCACTTCTCAACGACTTCTACAAGAAGGGAAGCGTTACAGCAGATGAGTTCAAGACACTGCTCATCCTGTTAAACCCTGTTGCACCTCATATCACAGAGGAGCTGTGGTCAGTAAAGAACTATGGCGGATATGTATATCAGCAGACATGGCCAGAGTTCGATGAGGCAAAGACAGTAGAGTCAACAGTAGAGATCGCTGTACAGATCAACGGTAAGACTAAGGCAACACTTGCGATCGGCAAGGAGGATCCAAAGGATGAGGTTATCGCAAAGGCTAAGGAAGTGATCGCCGACAAGCTCACAGGTAACGTTATCAAGGAGATCTATGTTCCTGGACGTATTGTGAATATTGTTATGAAATAAAAAACTATAAACATGAGAAAGCCACATGGAGAAAAATCCATGTGGCTTTCTTGATGTTAAATATATATCGGATTATCATTTATTTCAGATAAGGCAGCAGATTCTTGAGTGCGCTGTATGCACTGTCACGTTTGTACAGTGGTATCGATTCCACCAGTCTGTCAAGATCGTCATGAGTGATATAATCCTTGTTCTCGGGGGTGGTGGCCGGTTCCTTTCCGAACACCAGAAAATCCAGTGGCGCATCAAGAACAGTTGCGATATTGGCGAGAGTATATATACTCATACTTTTGTATCCATGTTCCAGTTCATACACATAATGAGGAGACACTTTTATTTTCTCGGCAAGCTGTTCCTGAGTAAGATTATGAGCCTTTCTCACATTTCTTATCCGCAATCCCAAGTCAAAGATATCTATCACAATAACCTCCATCTTGCTGAAACAATATCTATCAGCTACATTTTATGCAAATAGTATCTGCCAATAACGGTATCGTCAGCCAGAAACTATCAGGTACAAAAATGTGAAACTATAGCTGATAGCTACAAAAATGAAATTGTGTTACATTCAGTGAGATGCATTTTTTACAGCATGGACTTTATCATATTTATCTTTTGTTTTTCCTGTGGAGACATGCCTTCGCTCAGAACATCCAGAACGATCTCGGACTCGGATCTGCTGAAGGAGAGATCCCTTTTTTGCAGTTCTTTGTTGATCTCCATTAGCTGGGGGAGCATCTGCTCCGGAGTCATGGTGGACTGGGAGTTGGATAATCTGAGAAGAATTTCCCTTTTTAGCGGATGCATGTTTTTTAGTCTTGGGTCATTTTGAAGATTCATGTTTAATATCCCTCCATATCATATTTTTCAAACAGGTCTTTGACGGAGCTGTATATATCCTGGGATGACTGGGATTCAGTGTTGTCGTAGTTTTCTTCGCCCTCGGTTTCAGAGGCAGTTCTGCTTTGATAGTGCCGGTACAGAGAATCCGTGGATTGTTGTGTGTTCATGGCTTCCATGGTCTTCATCATATCCATGGCTTTTTTCATGCTGGCAAACTGGTTCCTGATATCGGGAAATCCACACCCGGCAAGGGATGACAGTATATCATCCTGATTGTTTATATCTTTGTGGAGTCCACAGGAGTTTACATAATTTGTATCGCGCAGAGCATTCAATATGGTCTGAAGTTCCATGATCTTTATGTACATTGCCAGAGGAGCTTTCATACGGTCGTCCACAAATGGGAGAATGGCCTCCATCATGAACAGGCGGTCATCTTTTATTAAGTTGTCCAGTGGATGATGGAAGTTGCCATTAAACATATGAAGCTCCGTTTCATGCAGTGATCACTTGGTAAGACAGCTATACTATATTCTATTGATTTTTAGTAAAAAAAATACCAGCAGAATTGCTTCTGCTGGCCACTTTCTGTGGATACCGGACAACCTTTCTGCCCGATATCCCGTTTATGGATAATGGTGAATCCGCTGTTAGCAGCAGCCGCAATCATTGCCGCCGCAGCCACCGCAGCCACATCCGTTGTTATTGCCACAGCCACCGCAGCAGAATAAGAGAAGGATGATCCAGATGCAGCTATTGTCATTGCCACAACCGCTGTTTAAACCGAAACCATCGCCGCCGCAGCCACCGCAGCAGAGGAGAAGGATGATGATCAGAGTGCAACTGTTGCATCCACATGAACCTCCGCAAGAAAGTCCATTTCTGCCGCCACAGCCACAACCGCCACAGGCACACTGTGTTGCTGATAAATCACTCATGGTAAGCCTCCATTATTTTGTTCATGGTTTAACATATTCGCATGAACATGATGTGTTACACATTTGTTCAAAAAATATTTTGTTTCATTTAAGATATCTAAAATGTGTTATAAAGCCGCCTTAAGGCATCCAATTCGATGTTCTAAAAACAGATTTACTATGCTATAATAAGCGCAGGTACGCTGAGAATCAGCGTAGGAAGTTTGGAAGGAAAACGATAAAAAAGGACAGGGGGAAGATAACTTGCTATATCGTTGTGTGAATTGTGGGGGTAACGTAGTGTACGACCCTGCGAAGAAAAAGATGGTCTGCCTTAGTTGCGGGGGAAGCGACTGTCAGGAACTGGTTCCATCACAGGAGCCTGTAATATGTATAAACTGTGGTTCACAGATACCTTACACGGAGTATCAGTCTGCGGGAAGATGCCCTTCATGTGGAACATATCTGCTCAGGGATGACAAAGTAAATTATCCGTATGGGGCTGATGTGATACTTCCTTTTAAGATATCAAAGCATGAGGCTGAGGAGAAGCTGAGGAATGAATTTGGTAAAAAGCTATTTATACCGGGAACATTCCTTTCACAGAAGACGCTTGAGGCGCTTAAGGGAGTGTATGTCCCATTCTGGATGTACGATTATGATTCGGATGTGGCTTATGAGGCCATAGGAACAAAGGTCAGATCATGGACGTCTGGAGACAAGAGATATACAGAGACTTCATATTTTGATGTCGGAAGAAGCCTGCATGTGAATTATGAGGGCATACCGGTTGATGCATCCATAGCCATGGAGGATGGAATCATGGATCTCATGGAGCCGTACAACTACAAAGAGCTCATGCAGCATGACAACAAGTACCTCTCGGGATTCGATGCGGAGACTTACAATATGCCGCCGAATGAGGTGGAGCCGAGGGCTCAGGCAAAGGCGGAGAAGGCAAACAGAGATTGGGTGAGAAGCACCACAACCGGATATTCATCACTTACAAATGAGAGATTCAGAAACAACAACAGACTCACGGGAACAAAGTTCGGACTCATGCCGGTGTGGGTATATGAGTACCGTTTCCAGGGCAAAAACTATAAGTTCTATGTCAACGGACAGACTGGAAAATGTGTTGGAACAGAGCCGAAGAGCATGAGTAAGGCAGTTGGACTTACCGCACTTTTGTTTGGCGCAGCATTTGTATTGCTTGATGGCTTGTCTATGTTATTGGGGGTGTTGTAAATGAATGCAGTAAAGAAATTTATCGTGGCAATGCTCGTGGTACTTGGACTTGGAATAGTGTTCTTTATAGGATACTTTGTGAAATCAAATGCCAATCTCAAGCATGACGCCAGAAATAATACAGAATGTAAGACAAATGAGAGAGTGTTTGACTATGCAGATAAGCTGTCTGATTCAGAGGAGGAGACTCTCCGCGGGGAGATAGCAGAATTGGAAGATAAAGTGGGTATGGACTTTGTTGTCGTTACCATGGATCAGTACACAGATCTGTCAGAATATGATGCCGATGCAGTTTCATATGACATAGAGTCTAACACAAAGGATATAGCAGAGAAGATCTGTGATTATTACAGATTCGGCTGGGAAGAGTGGCCTGCAGGAACATATCTTGACGGCAGGGATGCCAGCACAAGCGTAGTTATAGTTGCCAACTGGCAGGAGAACGACGGATATGTTTATCTGTGCACAGCCGGCAAGGCGAAGAAGAGAATAAGTGATTCCAAGGCGACATCCATAACGGAATACGGTGGAAAGATACTCAGATCGGATACTCTTGGAGCATTTGAGAGAATGATGTCAAGAACAGAGACGGCTATGAAGAGCAGCACAGGAGGATTAAAGTTCCTGTCACCATTTATATGCTTCCTTGTATCTCTGGGAGCAGCCATCGCATTCTGCATCGTGAATCTGTCGAAGAAAGCAGGAAAAGATACCACAACAGCTTCTACATACAGCGATGGAAATGCCAAGGAGCTTGACAGAAGAGATATATTTATACGTAAGGAAGTAACCAGCGTGACTATCCAGAGCAGCTCAGGAGATTCTGGTGGATCAGGCGGTGGCGGTGGTCATGGCGGTGGCGGAAGCCATTTCTAAAAATCTGACCGTACGCGGGAAAGACATATTATGAAGAACAGGAAGTTTGAAAGTTATATTCTAAAAAACAGAATACCCGGGATCATTCTATCACTGATCATGGTGGGATGCATGATCATCATGGCGTGGCATTTCAGTCTGCCGGACAGGATAAGGAGCAGGACATACAGAAGTATAGCTGATGTGGAATCCAGGGCGAATCCGAACGACAGGGATGTGACGATAACCGTGGATCGGGCGGATTATATAGGATACGATTATTATGTGGATTCTGAGAGGCAGGGCAGGTACTACTACTGTCAGCAGGATGGCAGATATGCCATCCTGCTCATCAGGAGTAACGAAGATGTACTGCTGAATTATACGCTGAGAGGCAGAGTAGTCTCTGCGGATGATGTGTATACATCGATAGTTGATGGCCTTGCACAGGACATGGGGATACCATCCCAGCAGCTTGAGAGCAAGGTATATCCACTCATAATAAGTGAGGTGGATTTTCCGAGGATCTATTATAATATGATGCTGCTGGTTCTTGTGCTGACGGCTCTGTGGGCGTTATATAATATAGTCAGATGTATATACAGTGTGTGCTGTCCATGGAAGGTGTCAGGAATGCAGGTCGTATCGGGCGGAAAGGCAGACAGAAATACTGTCAGGGATATAGATGAACAGCTCAGATACAATCTCTACTATGATCAGGATGGTATAGCCATAACAGACAAATATCTGGTATATCACGGAACCTGGCATACGGATGTGGTGGAACTCAGCACCATAGAGACGTTCAAGAAGCTCAGAACATCGGCGAATATAGGGCCGGCAGACAAAAAGATATACAAACTACTCATGGTGGATGTGGATGGCGTGACATATGAGCAGGACTTCAAGACGGAGGCTGCCATAGATGAAGCATTGTCATATCTGAGAGATTCAGGGAAAAAATAAAACAGTATATGCGGTTCGTTATCAAACGGATCGCACATACTGTTTTTGTTTTGCCTATTGTACTGTGCAGACTATACGTCAAGCTTGTCCTGATCGGAGAGCACTGATGGATCCTCAGATACATCTGAAAGTCCCATGTACTCATCGCCGATTACCTCTGATGTCTCAGCAGCAGCGGCATTTGCAACGGCACCAGTTGCCTCGGCGAGAACATCCTCAGCCTCAGCTACGGTCTCGGTTACGGCCTTTGCGGTTGTCTCATCCGGAATATCCGCTGTGGCTTCCGGGGTTACAACATCCTCGGTTGCGGCTTCTTCGGATGTGGTTTCTTCTGCTCCGGTGGTGTCTTCGTGAAGTGTGAAATATTCACGGTCGCCATCTTCGGTGGAAGCAGCTTTTTCCTTAACCTTGTCCTTGAGCTTGTCATATGTGTCGGATACTGTATTCTTTGCTTTCTGGACTGTCTCGGAATCTTTTACTTTATTGTAGGTATCCTTGATCGTATCCTTTGCCTTTTGGACTGTCTCAGAGTCCTTTACCTTGTGGTATGTTTCAGAGTCCTTGATCTTTTTGACTGTCTCGGAGTCCTTTACTTTGTGGTAAGTATCTGTAGCTGTGGCTTTTGCCTTCTTTACAGTATCATTGTTCTCAACTGTCTGGTAAGCTTTCGTTGTCTTGATCTTGTCTTTGAATAAGTAGCAGACACTTCCTGCAGCGGCAAGAGTGAGCGCCATTTTTGCCAATTTGTTCATGATAAAAATCTCCTTCCCATAGAATATAACCTGTCCATTTATTTTAATATGTATTCGTGTCAAATGCAATAAGTGTGGTGGATTGATTCACAGGAATTAATATTTGCGAATGATATACCGTGTATGATATATTCATCTATAATGGAATGTATATGTGGAGGTAAAATGGAACATGAATAATAGTGGACAGGATTACAACAAAGAAGAACAGGCGATAAAGGCACTTCAGAAAAACTATTTTCTATGTGCGGCACTCACACTGGCAGTGGGAGTTGGAATGCTCGCATTTACATCATATAAGGTGATCGGAATAATATGCATCGTGCTGTGTGTGGTATTTGGGGTAATGGGTATCGTGCTCGTTGTCAAGCCGGACATGATAGATGTATCAGAGGATGGTGTGATGTCATATAAGAAGAAGGACAAGCCGGACAAAAAGTAAATATATTGTTTTTTATGAAAGGACGATAACATGAACGAATACAAGGACGAAAGGGACATTTTGGAGAAGGACATCAAGGCGCTTGAGGGGAAGTCTGCAACGTATTCAGGGGTTAGATTTGTGATGTTCCTTGCAGCTCTGGCAGGGCTGATAATAGGCATATATGACAACAGAGTGACAGTGCTGATCCTGGGAATAATAGCCGCTGTGGCATTTGTCGCAATGGTGTTTATCCACGGAAAGCTTAGTGAGGAGCTGGAATATAAGAAAGCCAAGTCGGAGGTGCTCAGGAGGTATATAGAGAGATTCGGCGACGGCTGGAAGAAGTTTGAGGACAACGGTGCACAGTATCTCGGCGATGACGATCTGGTTGCAAGGGATATGGACCTTCTTGGACAGAGCTCTCTGTATCAGTTTATCTGTGTTGCGGGAACCGAGGAGGGAAAAAGGGCTCTCGCCGAGAGTATACGCGATCCGAAGTACGATATAGCAGACATAGAGAAGCGCCAGGAGGCGATAAAAGAGCTCACTTCAAAGAGAGAGTTCTCGATGGATTTTGAGACCCTCGGTGTGAAGACCGGAATGGGCAAAAAGAAGAAATATACCGCGGATGAATTTGTGGCATACTGCAATGGCGATGACCATATACCTGCGGTGTTCAACATATTGAGATTTTTACTGCCGGCGATAACACTGGTGGCATTTATACTTGGAATAATGGGTGAGATAAACATAGGCTGGACGCTTGTCTCATTCTTTGTTGTGCTTTTGTTCTCCTGGCTTTTTGGCGGAGTTGCGGGTCAGGCTGTCATGCCGATGATCTCATTTGGCTATGTGATAGAGGACTATATAAGAATGTTCGAGCTGATCTCCAGGGAGAATTTCGACAGTGAACTTTTAAATGATATCAAGTCGCATCTGTCAAATGACTCTGGTGCCCTGGCGGCTATAAGAAAACTGAGGACGATAAGTGCGGCGTTCAATATCAGATACAATCCTATAGTTCATCAGATACTGTGTGGACTTATAATGTGGGACTTCCACATAGGCAGGATGATGGACAAATGGAAACAGAAGAATGGACAGAGCGTTGAGGGCTGGATAAAGGCTGTCTCTGATATGGAGGAACTCATGTCATTTGCTGTCCTTTCAAGAACGAGGGAAGTGAGCTATCCACAGGTCGGCGCAAATGCCAGAGTGCATGTCACCGCCAGGGATATGAGACATCCTCTGATAAGCCCTGATACAGTCGTGGCAAATGATGCGGACTTCAAGGGCGGTGCCACGATAATAACCGGAAGTAATATGTCCGGAAAGACGACTTTCCTCAGAACACTGGGTATAAATCTGGTGCTTGCATATGCGGGCGCTCCAGTGTGTGCGGGCTATATGGAGGCTGACAGGATGAAGATATTCACATCCATGAGGGTGACCGATGATGTCAGCAATGGAATATCAACGTTCTATGCAGAGATACTCAGGATAAAGACGATGGTTGAGTACAGAAAAGAGAACAGACCTATGCTCTGTCTTATAGATGAGATATTCAAGGGAACAAATTCTGCTGACAGAATAGTGGGAGCAACACAGGTCATCAGAAAGCTTGCGGGAGCGGGTTCAATGACACTGGTATCGACACACGATTTTGAGCTGTGTGATCTCAAGGCGGAGGACGGAACACCTGCTGCGAACTATCATTTCGAGGAATATTACGAGGGAGACCAGTTGAAATTCGACTATAAGAAGAAGGATGGCAGGTGTACCACGACAAATGCCATGGCGATACTTCACATGGCAGGACTCGACTGATGCTGAAAAATGGCATTATCTGGCATAACAGTAAAAATGCACAAAAAATGCGATTTTTTTAGTGCTATAATTTTTGGGTAATTATGCACAATGACAGTTATCAGTAATAACCAAAAACTTTGTTGAATGATTTTACCAAATATGTTATATTTGGAGTAGTGATTTGAGGGGAATAATACAAGAATATTCGTAAGCCAGACATACGAAAACAAAAGGAGGTAGACATATTATGTTACCAGCAAATATAGGACAGGCAGGGGATAACGCATTATCAATAGCGGCATCCAGTAATAAAGGAACACTTATTCGTTATCTGAATGATCAGGTTGAGGACGGATTCTATACATTGGTTATAGACAGCCTGAAGGATTCTAATTTTGATCTGTCGACCATGACAGTGGATGACGAGGTTCGTGCTCAGTGTACAAAGCTGTATGAGCTTGCAGAGTTTGTAGACTTCAATATAAAGGCGACCGGACACTATGCGATCGAAGAGTGGATAGAGCCTTTATTCAGATTTGTATATGGTGATATTGACCCTACCGATATAGATGCGCCTGTATCAGCTACAGGTGTTTATCGTTACAGTGTATGGCTGCTGTATCTCTTACAGCTTGAGAAGATCCCAGAGTGCATGAGACTGATCGGGGATAAGATCGCTCCACTTCTCATAAACATTTCATACCAGATACTTGAGGATGATGACAGACCAAAGAACTTTGACAAGGCTCTGCTCGGATACCTGGATTTGATCAATGTGGTTATGGAGATGGATATCTCAGCCAAAGACATAGGATCTGATTCATATATCAACAACCTCGAGGTACTTTATGATTACGTCATCGAGGATGCACATGCACCTAACGATTACAAGATACAGTTATCTATCAATCTCTTCTCTATCTACATTGCGAACAAGCAGTATGAGAAGGCATTCCAGTTCTACGGACTGAACGCAGAGTACATACCTATAGATAACCTGTCAGTATACTCCAACTTCAAGGAGCTCATCAAGAATGTCACAAGCACAGAGGCAGCAAAGATCCTCAGCAGCAAGGTGGCTTCAGAGATCTCCAAGCAGGAGGTATACAACAAGAGGATAGATTCACTGCTTAATGAGACCTGCGCATTTACCAAGAAGGTATATCAGGCCATCGAGAATGAGCCGGAGGTCAAGAAGGTACTTCAGACACTTGGTTCAGGAGCACAGCTCAGCGGACGTCAGAACATTCCTGAGGGAGCATATGAGTACAACAAGCTCTTCATAGAGTGTGGAATCAAGGCATATGTTAACTCTGATATAACACAGAAGTCATATGAGGAGAAGTATGAGAGTCTGGAGATCCTCTCCAAGGCACTCAATGTACTGTTTGAGGGATACAGCTTGTATGAGGTATCGAACAAGATCGAGGATCAGTACATAGAGCTCACATGGTGCTGCAACTTCCTGAACGCCAATCCTTCAATGCTGAAGGCATTCTTCAGTGTAAAGGAGAAGGTAAAGGTATTTGATGTCAGAAAGAAGTCAATTGTTGAGAAGAACAACAAGAACAAAGAGGTTTACTCAATGCTTGACAATAGACAGAAGATCCTTCTGTTCATGGCTGCTGAGGATATGGTCGTTAACGGACTCAACAGTACCAAGAAGATGGTTCTTGCATCAAGCTACGATATCAACACAGCCAAGAAGTACCTGCATGAGACATATGTCAGAACAGCTCTTCCTGAGAAGTATAAGGAGGAAAATGAGCAGGGTGGCGGTGGTCTCTTCGGTAAGAAGCAGCAGGCTATGCCGGCTGATCTGGTATCACTGTGTAAGGTAGCTATTGTTGAGGAGATGCTGTGCAAGTCAGAGTACCTGTACCATCAGCACACTCTCAAGGGAATAGACAAGCCATCAAACGAGGAGATGACATACTCTGTAGCATGTCTGATCAAGTGTATCAACCATATGATCAACAAGAAGAGCAAGGCTGCTGCAGCTCCTAACAAGAAGGTCATCATAACCAAGACAGGTAAGGTTATAGAGCTCAACGATGAGTCAGGACAGGCACTAGAGAAGCAGGAGTCAGGAATCATCGAGGCTATAGACAATATAGTTGTCCAGCTCAAGGATAAGAGTGAGAGCAACGTCAAGTATGTAAAGGATTACATTGAGGATCTTATGAATACACTCATGAAGTACAACTGGGATATGAATGTACAGCTTGATGAATTCTCAGGTGAGGAACTCAGAAACAAGGCCTTCCTTGTTATCAAGAAGCTCAACTATGATCTTCTCAAGTAATCTGATATTACAGGACAATTAAAAATATCAATATATTATGTGAAAAGCACCGGAACAAACTATAAGTTTGTTCCGGTGTTCTTTTTAAGGGTGGAAAAATATAGTTGTATATGCTAGAATAGGTTGGATTTAATAAAGATATAAGATCAGGAGGATAAGAAATGGCAAAATTCATCAAGACACCGGTAAAAGGTATGTGTGATCAGCTTCCGGCTGATATGAGGCTTAGAG
>NZ_JBCPDQ010000007.1:20946-51209 GCF_040915325.1 Coprococcus sp. RTP21281st1_F1_RTP21281_210402 | reverse complement strand
GATGAAGAGAGGCGCAGACCTTGCGAGAGCCATCGATGCAGGTAAGGGAGAGTTGGCAGACAGCGGACTTAGATACGATCTTACACTTCCACTCTCAAGATATTATGCGAACAACAAGGAGCAGCTTCCAAGCCCATTCAAGGCACTCCAGATCGGACCTGTATTCCGTGCGGATCAGCCACAGAAGGGACGATTCAGAATGTTCACCCAGTGCGATATAGATATACTTGGTGACAATACAAACCTTGCGGAGATAGAGCTTGTGGCAGCCACATCCGATATGCTCTCAAGAATATTCTCTGAGGTGGGAATAACAGATTTTACTATCCACATCAACGACAGACAGATACTCCGTGGTGCTGCGAAGAATGCGGGATTTGCAGAGGAAGACATTGCTTCAATACTCATCAGCCTTGACAAGTATGACAAGATAGGTCTGGATGGCATAAGAGCAGAGCTCACAGAGAACGGATACGACGCAGAGATGGTGGACAAGTATCTTGAGATATACCAGAACCTTGGAGATATGAGCTGCGCTGAGTTCTGTAGGGACATAGACGCTGAGTGCCTTGATCCAAAGGTTATAACCAATATGGACGAGATCATATCAAGTGCAAAGACCATGGTTGCAGATGGCGTAAAGATCGTATTTGACCCTACTCTTGTGAGAGGTATGGGATATTACACAGGACCTATTTTTGAGGTTACAATAGATGACTACAACTTCTCCATCGCCGGCGGCGGAAGATATGACAAGATGGTTGGGAACTTCTGTGGACAGGATGTTCCTGCAACAGGATTTTCAATAGGTTTTGAGAGAATAATCACCATCCTCAAGGACAAGCTTGAGAATGGATACAAGATAGATTCTGACAACGTGGCTATCCTCATTCACAAGGATGTGACACTGGACAAGAAGCTTGAGATCTTCAAGGAGGCAAAGGAACTTCGCCAGGCAGGTAAGACAGTGACTATCCAGATGATGAGAAAGAACATGAAGCAGCAGATAAACATGCTGGAGTCAGAGGGATACACAGAGTTCAAGAAGGTGTACAACGACTAACATACGTTCTGTGGATCACACAGATGTGTAACATCATGACAGAACGTATATGTTACTGAGATATTTAATAAAAGGCTGTATTCACATATCAGGCAGATATGTGAATACGGCCTTTTGTGTTGCGTTATGAATAACAGAAATTATCTTACCATGCCATGCTTTTTCCTGAAGTAGAAAATAAACGGCTTTTCAATGATCCTCTTGAGGGTGATCTGTATCTCCTCGTGGCTTGTGTCTATAGGCTTGACAAGGATAGTGTGTATGCCAAGGCTGGCACTTCCGATGATGTCAGTGTAGATCTGGTCGCCCACGGCGATCGTGTTGTCTATGTTGCAGCCTATCTCGTTCATGGCACGGATGTAGCCCTTTTTCGATGGTTTGCCGGCTTTGAATATGTAATTCACCTTCATCTTTTTGTTGAAAGCGGCAACCCTTGGCTCCTTGTTGTTGGATACCAGACATACCTTGAAGCCCATGGCCTTGAGCTGTTCCATGAGCTGAATCGCTCTGGATGTGGCCGGCTCATTATGTCTCACAAGAGTGTTGTCTATGTCGAACAGTATACCTCTGTATCCCATGTCGTAATACTTTTTGAAATCTATCTTGTATGTGGATGAATAGTATTCATCCGGCAAAAATCTGATCATAGATATCCTCCCAGTTTGTTGTCGATTCATTATACCACAGGTGGACAGACAGTTGTATAAACACTTAATAAAATAATAAAATACCATATCCCGTCACTTTTATGTTTTTAATTTGTGGCAAAACATGTATAATGAAAATGATTAAGTTCAGATATAAGTAAAAATGATGATGGGCATATCAGATATGTATGCCGGTTTGCATATTGGATTAAGAACTTATATAGAATGAGGTGTGGGATATTGCACAGGGCGTATGTTCTAAGAAAAGAAAATAATAAATATATGCTGGATGTTATCAGTTCGTATGAAGCACTGTACAGTTCTGTATTTGGGGTGCAGGCGGATACGCTGTCCTATTCACAGGATGGTATGTGCAGGCGGATGTTCGATGAACTCATAGACAAACTGAATTACAGGGAGAAGATAGTGATAGATAAGCTCTATGGCTACAGACATGACAGATGCAGTGTGCCGGAACTTGCCTGTGAGCTGGAGACCGATGAGGAAGGTGTGAACAGTCTGAAGAACAGTGCGCTGGACAGACTGAGGGATCCGGATAATTACAAATATCTGGAGAAACGGTGGTATTCAGGAACGGATATAACCAACACTGAGTACGAGCTTGATTTCAGGAGAAAGCTCAGAGCGGAGCTTCAGAGATATCTGGCCGGTCAGAAGTCAGATATTGACATTTTAAGTGCGATAATGAGGAGAAATAAGATCTCTGTACAAAGGATATACAGGAATGTGCAGGCGGTAGCTACGGATCAGGGACGGTTTGAGACCTCTATATCAGGGAAGAAGAGCATAGATGATGCTATAAATGCGCTGAAGGCGTTCAAGATAGCTGCACGTCCTGTTGAGAGCATCAGGAAGAAAAAGTCTGTAAGGGGAAATGTAGAGACCGTGCTCATAACAAATGATGGGATTGAGCAGGCGTATAAATACAGCGGACTCAGCGATGAGGATATAGCGGAGTGCGTGTGTCATGTACTGACGGACAGTGACGAGGGACATGGCTGTATACTTGACTTCAATATGTCAGATGGACTTATGGGACTCCTGCTGCTGAAGGGCTATCTGTATCTCGACAGTCTCATGGAGGACAGAGACAGGATATTGGCGGAGCTTCAGAGTGGAGGCTTTCAGACTCAGGCGGAGGAATTTGCAAAATTTGCGGACAAGGCGGAGATATACATAGAGGATAAGACGCACACGTCCATGACGTTTATTGTTGTGCCGGAGGCTGTTGCGCTTCGAATATATGAGGATAGGCCGGTGGATTACCATGAACTGCTGTCCTGCGCGGAGGAGACGGACAGGGAGTTTGCGGTCATGCTCATAAGAAATGAGAAGAAGGAATTTGCTGACTTTTCGGGACTTACGGTCACCGATGCTGCAAAACAAAGGCTCAGCGTATTGCAGAGAGACAATGAACATGCAGATGCGGTGTGATATATATTGACTTTAGGAGGAAAAACGATGGGATTGATAGCGGTCAATATCATAGGCTTGATAATGTTCATACTGGCAATAGTAATGTTTGTGCTGGCTGACAGTATGGTGGGAATAGCTATAGGTGTTGCGATCAGTGTAGTGTGGCTGACATTCACCATAACAGCAAATGTACATATACTCAAGGGAAGACGCTCGACGGAGAAGCTCAAGGACAGTGCCAGGGGACATTTGTTTGATGCACAGATAGAGAGACTCAACAGACAGTATGAGAGCATAATGTCCAGGGAGGAATACTTCCAGGAGAATGTGGAGGAGGGCAGTGGTGTTCGCAATCTGTACGAGGATATAAAGCAGCAGGCACAGAGTAACATGGACAGTGCCATAGGCTTTATACAGACATACGATTATTACACTAGACCCCAGCCGGTATACCTCGACAATCTGTGCAGACAGGGCGACGAGCTGGTGAGAAAGTTCAATATTCTGGTGGAGAAGATGGTTGATATTGACACC
The DNA here is from genome assembly GCF_040915325.1 of Coprococcus sp. RTP21281st1_F1_RTP21281_210402. Taxonomy (NCBI): domain Bacteria; kingdom Bacillati; phylum Bacillota; class Clostridia; order Lachnospirales; family Lachnospiraceae; genus Coprococcus; species Coprococcus sp. RTP21281st1_F1_RTP21281_210402. Next base: position 47,528 of record NZ_JBCPDQ010000007.1, on the reverse strand, counting down.
AACCTGAGCTCGCTGGATATGAAATATGTGGATGATGTCATAGAGTGCATGAATGGCATGAGGCAGGATGTCCACAGTCAGGGAATGTAAAAGGAGGAAGAAATGGATAAGAGGACAAAAGGATTAGTGGTAGTCGGAGTGCTGGTGATAATTGCGATGATCGCGGTCATTATCGGAATAGTCGGCAGGAAGGTTATCAACATAGCAGGCGGTGGAAATGGAGGATCATCAAGATCGGATATGACTCTTGATGAGTTATATGCAGATCTCGATGTAAATGAAGCGACCCCTGTAAAGGGTACGGTCACTCTGGACACTCCGGATCTGTATGCGGAGCTGCCTGAGATAGACAAATATCCACTGGCAGTTGAGGGCAATGGAGACATGGATATAGAGATATTTACATCAGGTGAGAAGGCGGGAAAGGACAACGACTCATGGCTTATAGATGTTGCAAATTCCTTCAACGGTTCTGGTGTGAAGACAGCGGACGGCAAGTCGGTATCGATGAGCGTGAGATCAGTGCCATCCGGTACAGCCGCTGACTATATCATTTCCGGCAAATATCTCCCGGATCTGTACACCCCGAGCAACACCCTGTTCGGAGAGTATGCGATGTCGAACAGCGGCAGCCTTGAGCTTTACGCGGACAGACTGGTTGGAAATACAGCGGGAATCCTTGTGAAGAAGGACAGCGGTTACACTACTGCTGCCGATGCCATAAAGGCCGTTCAGGACAACAAGATCACCATGGGATACACGAACCCACAGACAAGTGCCACAGGACTTAACCTCCTGCTCACGCTGCTTCAGGACGGCGAGGATAACTTTACAAAGTTTAACTCAAACATACCATACGTTGCATATACAACACAGCAGATGAGAGATAGTGCATCAAACGGAACACTCGATGCTATGCTGTCAGAGTATCAGGCATATATCAATGACAGCAATCTCGTGTCAATGTATGATTTCATTGCATTTGGCGTGAGACATGACAATCCTGTATACATATGTAATAAGTCGGGAAAGTCTGCATCAGAGCTTGAGGCCATACAGCTCGTTGTGGATTACTGCAAGAGTGATGATATGCAGACGATCGCGACAAAGAAGGGCTTCAATGCCAACGATGATTATACTGCGACGGAAGAATTCTCCGGTGCACAGGTCACACAGGGACTCAAGACATACAAGAAGACAAAGGATAACGGCAAGGACATCATCGCGGTGTTTGTTGCGGACTGCAGCGGTTCCATGGACGGAGATCCTATGAACCAGCTCAAGAACAGTCTGACAAACGGTGCGCAGTATATCAATGACAACAATTATGTTGGGCTTGTCAGCTACTCAAGCTCAGTTACAGTGGAGGTTCCGATCGCCCAGTTTGACCTGAACCAGAGATCATATTTCCAGGGATCGGTCAACAATCTGATGGCTTCAGGCGGAACGGCTTCGTATGATGCCGTTGTGGTTGCGATGAAGATGATAACCGATGCAAAGGCAGAGCACCCGGATGCAAAGTGTATGCTGTTCCTTCTCAGCGATGGATATGCCAATGTGGGATATTCCATGGATGAGATAACAAGTGCGCTCAGACAGTCGAACATACCTGTATACACGATAGGTTACGGCGGAGATGCTGACACGGATGAGCTTGCCAAGCTCTCAGGAATAAATGAGGCGGCATCTATAAATGCGGACAGTGATGATATTATCTACAAGATAAAGAGCCTGTTCAATTCACAGCTTTAAAATTTATCGGTAAAATACATCATAAAAAACAGTTGCATTCCGTTGGCATATGGAATACAATATAGTCGTTTTTAAGAGACAACTGCATATGATGATAGATCTTCGGGGGTGAGTGCAATTCTCCACCGACGGTGTTAGGGAAACCTTAAGTCCGTGAGCCATGAGGCATGATCCGGTGTGATTCCGGGACCGACAGTATAGTCTGGATGAGAGAAGTATTATATATTCAGAACAGGGTATCTGATGGAAGTCCGTTGTGATGGATTTCGGTGATGGATACCAGAACAAGAGAAAACCCCGAAGTTATCTTCGGGGTTTTCTCTTGTGTTTTGAACAGATACTTCGGAGGCTTGAATGAGCAATATCCGATAGTCTGTCTGTAAAGGTATTAAGTAGGATGGTGGTCATATGGAAAAATATGATATAGATGATGAATTTGATCCGTCATATATGAGACGTGCCATAGAGCTTGCAAGGCGCGGCACTGGAGCAGTGAATCCAAATCCGCTTGTAGGTGCTGTCATAGTGAAGGATGGCAGGATCATAGGAGAGGGATATCATGTGAGATATGGAGAGCTCCACGCTGAGCGCGCAGCATTTGCCAGTCTTATGGATCAGGCAGATGCCGAGGGCGCAGTCATGTATGTGACGCTTGAGCCGTGCTGCCATTTTGGCAAGCAGCCTCCATGTGTGGACGCGATCATAGAGCACAAGATCAGAAAGGTCTACTGTGGTTCCGATGATCCGAATGCTATGGTGGCAGGAAAAGGTTTTAAGAGACTGCGTGATGCCGGGATAGAGGTGTACACACACTGCCTCAAAGCCGAGTGCGATGCCATAAACGGTATTTTCTTTAAGTATATAGTAAATAAACAGCCGTATGTGACCATGAAATATGCCATGACCATGGATGGCAGGATCGCTACCCACACAGGGGCCAGCAAGTGGATAACCGGTGAGGCATCAAGGGCGTATGTCATGGAACTCAGAAACAGACATAAGGGTATTATGGCGGGCATAGGAACAGTGCTTGCGGATGATCCGATGCTGACATGCAGAATAGAGAAAAGCACGGACAGGGATACTGATAATGTCAGAAATCCGATCAGGATAGTTTGTGACAGCAAGCTCAGGATTCCGGAGGATTCACAGATCGTACAGACAGCCGGGGAGATAGAGACCATAGTTGCCACGACGGCAGCGGGAGCTTCAGACTCAGCAAAGTGTGAGAGACTCAAGGATAAAGGTGTAAGCATCATAGAGACCGAAGATGTGGATGGACAGGTGGATCTAAGGCAGCTCATGACGATCCTCGGCGGGAAAGGCATAGACGGAATACTGCTTGAGGGCGGCGGCGAGCTCAACTACAGCATGGTGTCTGAAGGTCTTGTGGATGAGGCGTGTGTATTCATTGCCCCGAAGATATTTGGCGGCGAGGGCAAGTACAGTCCGGTATCCGGAACGGGTGTTGATGTGCCTGCGGATGCACATATGTTTGGACTTGACGAGGTCAGAAGATTTGATGAAGATGTGATGCTCAGATACAAAAAGGTTTAAGAACTTATAGAAAAGAGGTCATACATGTTCACAGGAATAGTAGAAGAGATAGGAACTATAAGAAAGATAGATAAAGGCGTAAGCTCCTGCAGCATCACGGTGCAGGCAGACAAGGTCCTCCATGGAAGCCAGGTTGGAGACAGTATAGCGGTAAACGGTGTGTGTCTTACTGCAACCGGCATATCGGGGAATATCTTTACTGCGGATGTCATGCCTGAGACTTTGAGACGAAGCGGACTTGGACAGCTTACCGGTGGCAGCAGGGTGAACCTTGAGCGTGCCATGGCGGCCGGAGGAAGATTTGGCGGACATATAGTGTCAGGACATATAGATGGAACCGGAACGATCAGAGAGCTCAAAAGGGAGGGCAATGCAGTGTGGGTGACAATAGATTGTTCTCCGAAGATACTCAGATACATCATTGAGAAGGGCTCAATAGCCATAGACGGTATAAGCCTTACGGTTGCGTATGTCGATGATACATGCTTTAAGGTGTCGATCATTCCGCACACGGCGGGAGAGACGACGCTGCTGGATGGCAAGCCGGGCAAGGTGGTCAACCTTGAAAATGACGTGGTTGGAAAGTATGTTGAGAAACTGCTTATGCCATACAAAGGTGACGATACAGATGAAAAGCTTTCAAATGGAAATGCTTCAGATAGATCAGGACTTGATATGAAGTTTCTGGCAGAAAATGGATTTATGTAGACAGATATTTTAAGGAGGTAGAGTGATGAGTTTTGAATTCAACTCGATAGAGGAGATCGCTGCAGATCTTGCGGCGGGAAAGCCGGTTGTCATGCTCGATAACGAGGACAGAGAGAATGAGGGAGATGTAATCTGTGCAGCAGAATTTGCTACAACGGAGAATGTCAACTTCATGGCAAAGTGGGCGAGAGGTCTCATATGCATGCCTATGGATGCGTCATATGCGGATAAGCTGAATCTCCCACAGATGTGTATAACCAATACAGATAACCACTGCACAGCATTTTCAGTATCAGTGGATCATGTGGATACAACCACAGGAATCTCAGCCGAGGAGAGAGGCTACACAGCCAGAAAATTTGTGGATGAGAATGCAAAGCCGGATGACTTCAGAAGGCCGGGACATATGTTCCCACTTCAGGCAGTTGCAGGCGGAGTCATAGAGAGAAACGGCCACACAGAGGCTACAGTTGATCTTATGAAGGTTGCAGGACTTAAGCCTTGCGGACTGTGCTGTGAGATCATGAAGGATGACGGAACCATGGCGAGAAAGGATGACCTTGTGGAATTTGCAAAGGTTCATGGCCTTAAGATATCGACCATAGAGAAGCTTGTGCAGTACAGAAAAGAGCATGAAGTATTCGTTGAGTGTGTAGCCAAGGCAAAGCTTCCAACAAAGTATGGTGAGTTTACGATCTGTGGATATATCAACAAGCTGAACGGTGAACATCACGTGGCACTCACAATGGGTGATATAGCTGATGGCAAGCCTGTTCTCTGCCGTGTGCACAGCGAGTGCCTCACAGGCGATTGCTTCGGCTCACAGAAGTGTGACTGCGGACAGCAGCTCGATGCGGCCATGAAGGCCATTGCCAAGGAAGGCAGAGGCGTGCTCCTGTACATGAGACAGGAGGGCAGAGGAATCGGCCTTATCAACAAGATCAGGGCATATGCGCTTCAGGATCAGGGGCTTGACACCGTTGAGGCAAACCTCAAGCTTGGTTTCCCTGATGATGCAAGGGATTACACCATAGGAACACAGATACTTGTGGATCTCGGAATCAGACAGATCAGACTCCTCACCAACAACCCACTCAAGGTATACGGCCTTGCGGGCTACAATCTTGAGATCGTGGAGAGAGTTCCTATAGAGATAGAGCCAACCAAGTTTGACGCATTTTATCTCAAGACAAAAAAAGAGAAAATGGGTCATATGTTACACGAAGTCTAATATTTCATAAGGAGGGGCTGGGTAAGCTCCGATATAGAATAAGGAGGATAAATCAGATGAATAAGGTAGAAGGAAAGTTAGTAGCAAATGGAGCAAAGATAGGTATAGTAGCAGCGAGATTCAATGAGTTCATAGTTTCAAAGCTCGTCAGCGGTGCAGAGGATGCGCTTCTCCGTCATGATGTGAATGCAGACGACATCACAGTTGCATGGGTTCCGGGTGCATTTGAGATCCCTGTAATCGCAAAGAAGATGGCTGCAAGCGGCAAGTATGACGCTGTTATCTGTCTTGGTGCTGTTATCCGTGGTGCGACAAGCCACTATGATTATGTGTGCAACGAGGTTTCAAAGGGCGTTGCCTCAGTATCACTTGAGACGGGTGTACCTGTAATGTTCGGAGTTGTTACAACAGAGAATATCGAGCAGGCCATCGAGCGTGCAGGAACAAAGGCCGGCAACAAGGGTTATGACTGCGCTATGGGAGCTCTTGAGATGATCGACCTCATGAAGCAGTTGTAATGCAGACTGCAGAAAATGCGATATAATGAAGCATGCTGATGCATGCGCAGGTTATCAAGTGAAAATATAATGCGTACAGAAGATACAGGCACGTGTAGTTATAATACATGTGCCTGTAAATATATGACAGGATGGATATAATATATGAAAAGCACAGACAGGAAGATATTGTTCTTTGATATAGATGGAACGCTTATAACCGAGGACGGAAGGAGATACTTCCCGGACAGCGCAAGGCGTGCGCTGGCGCAGGCGAGAGCCAACGGACATCTGGTGTTCATCAACACTGGCAGAGTTTACTGTAATGTCACTGATGAGATCAAGGATGCGGGTTTTGACGGCTTTGTGTGTGGCTGCGGAACATCCATTTACTATGACGGCAAAGAGCTGTTCCACAATGATGTCAGCAGGGATGTGTGCAGGGATATAGCTTATGCATGCCGCAGATATGACATGTTTGGAATGTATGAGCACAGAGACAAGGTGTACGTGGACGGTCAGAACATGGGAAATGAACTCCTTGCAGAGATGGTCAGATACTTCCGGGCAAATGGAATATTTGTTGGGGAGGATGTGGACTCGGATGACTTTGAATTCGACAAGTTCTGCTGCTGGTTCGCGGATGACAATAAAAATGTTCCTGAGTTCCGCGAGTATGTATCACAGCATTTTGACTATATCGACAGAGGTTCAAATTTCTGCGAGATAGTTCCCAAGGGATTCAGTAAGGCGACAGGTATACAGTATCTTCTGGATTATTTTGATATTCCGCTTGAAAATGCATATGCATTTGGTGATGGCAACAATGACGCACCTATGTTATTATATTGTCCGAACAGCATAATCATGGAGAAGGGGCCGGAGGAGCTCAAAAGACAGGTTATGATGGTCACAGACGATGCGGAGAATGATGGAATATATAAGGCTATGGTGAAGCTTGGGATCATAGAGCCGATGGAGTAGCTGGTTCATTTTGCCGGTCAATAATTATTAGAGTTGGAGATTTATATGGAAGAACAGGAAGAGAACAAGAAGGTGACGCTGCTCGATCAGTTGTCGATAGCGGTCAGCAGTCCGAAGAATTACAAACAACTGGTTAAGCTGAAGACGGGACGCCTTGTGTGGTTTGTGGTGATCATATCCTTTTTACTGGCATTTATAGAGTTTGGAATAGACGCCATATTCTGGGTTGGCAAGGTCGGAGGTCTGAGGAATCTCATAACAAATAAGATCCCGGCATTCACATATCATGACAATAAGCTCGACATGGAACACGATATGCAGCTTGAGATAGGAAATGCTACTCTGTACATCAACACGGAGAATGCGTCAGTGAACCTTGACTCCATGGAAACGGATGGAGTGTACATCGCCATAGGAAGTGAGAATATAGTCATGGGAATGGTCTCAGATGGCAAGGGCTATGATTACATGGAGACACCGCTCAAATACATGTTCCTGCCGGATGGCTTCAACAATAGCAAGCTGGCGGTACTGACACCGGTATTTTATATGTACATGGTGATCATGTTCATTGCGGTGATGGTGGCATCGGCGGGCAGACAGCTTCTCCTTGCGCTGATATTCAGTATAGCGGGCAATAGACTTGCAAGAATTCTCAACACGGGACTGTCCTACGGCAAGGTATTTACGATATGTGTCTATGCACAGACTCTGGCGGTGTTCATAATGTCGGTCAACACTGCTCTTGGATATCTGTTATCCTCGTTTGTTGTATGGATCATCGCACTTGTCGTGTCCATGGTATTTATGAACAAAGCTATAGGAAGCTATGTGAGTGGAGATATACCGCCGGGAGATGTGTTCTGATAAGGCGGTCATTTGGTTTGAATAGGTGGAGGCATATATGGAGATAGAGAGAAAATACCTTGTACATGAGATACCTGTCGATCTGACAAAATATCAGGTGAAGCACATGGAACAGATGTATGTGTCCGTGAAGCCGGTCATAAGGATCAGGAGAACGGACGACAGACGTGTGCTCACGGTCAAATCCAAGGGACTGCTCAGCAGGCAGGAATTCGAGATGGATCTGGACGAGGATGAATACAGGAATCTCAGATGTAAGGCAGACGGCAATATAATAGAGAAGGACCGGTATATAATACCGCTTTCCGATACAGACGGAACCTGTGGTGACAGTGAAGTGGACAGGGAACTGAAGATCGAGCTGGACGTGTTCGACGGGATATTTGGCGGACTCACCTATGCTGAGGTTGAATTCCCGGAGGAGAAATTTGCAAATACATTTGTGCCGCCAACGTGGTTTGGCAGGGATGTGACTGAGGACGGTATCTATCAGAACAGCGCCCTGAGCGGCATGGACAGACGTGATATAGACAGTTTTGTAAAGAGTGCGAATAAGGAGGAAAAGCGATGAAGGCAAGAGTTTTATTTGCAACAGGTTATGAAGAGGTAGAGGCTCTCACGGTGGTGGATCTCTTGAGAAGAGCCGGAGTTGAGTGCCTGATGGTGTCGGCTGACGATCTGGATACAGTGACAGGAGCGCGAGGCATGGAGGTCACGATGGATGAGAAGTTATCAGAGATCGATGACCAGTGCGATCTTGTAGTTCTTCCTGGAGGTATTCCGGGGGTTCCGAACCTCAAGGCAAATTCAAAGGTTCAGGCCATGGTCAAGGCACAGAATGACAGAGGCGGTTATGTGGCTGCTATCTGTGCGGGACCTACAGCACTTGGCGCATTTGGCGTGCTTGCGGACAAGAATGCAACATGTTATCCGGGATGTGAGGATCAGCTCATGGCGAAGCGCCACAGCACGGAGCCGGTAGTGGTGGACGGAAATGTGATCACCAGCAGAGGAGTGGGAACAGCCATAGAATTTGCACTTAAGCTGGTTGAGATACTCATAGACAGACAGACTGCGGACGATCTCGCAGAGAAGATAGTATATAAGAGATAATGAATATAAAAATATCAGTTAGGAGCCTGGTGGAATTCATCTTCCGCAGTGGCGATATAAGTGATAGCAGTAGTGGGACTCTGTCCAGAGAAGCGATGAATGCGGGTAGCAGGATTCACAGGAAGCTTCAGAAAAGGGCAGGGTCTCATTATAATTCAGAGGTGCCGCTCCGGTATACAGAGGAGCTTGGCGGACATCTGATAACTGTGGAGGGCCGGGCTGATGGAATCATAGACAGATGCGGTGGCGAACAGGAAGAGCCCGGGGATATTGACGACGGCTTTGACATGGCAGAGGGGTATGCTGTGGACTTCCATGACAGCGATGTGCTTATAGATGAGATAAAGGGCATATACAGGAACCTCAATGACATGGAGAGCCCGCAGCGCGTCCACGTGGCCCAGGCGATGTGCTATGCGTATATATATTCAAAAGAGAATAATTATAGCTGGATAGATGTGAGGATAAGTTATGTAAACCTTGACAGCGAGAAGGAGAAGTTCTTCAGGCGGAGATATTCATTTGGCTATCTGGAGAAATGGTTCAGCTCAATGATGGCGGAGCTTTGCAAATGGATTGATCTGGTGGAAAAGCATCAGCTCATGAGAAATCAGTCCATCTCGGACATGGAGTTCCCATTTGAGTACAGGAAGGGCCAGAAGGAGATGGCTCTGTATGTGTACAGGGCTATTGAGCAGGAAAAACATCTGTATGTCCAGGCACCAACTGGAATCGGAAAGACCATGGCGGCGGTGTACCCGTCCATAAAATCCATGGTTCAGGGACATGTGTCGAAAATATTCTATCTGACAGCCAAGACCATAGCCCACACTGTGTCGAGAAATGCGGTGGAGCTGCTGGAGGACAGAGGTCTCAGGCTTAAGACTGTAATACTCACGGCAAAAGAGAAGATATGCTGTCAGGAACAGGTGGATTGCAATCCTGCGGTATGTCCGTATGCCGAGGGGCATTTTGACAGGGTAAATGATGCGCTGTACGACGTGGTATTACATGAGACGGTGGTTGACAGAGATGTGGTAATACGGTACGCACAGGCTCACAGGGTGTGTCCGTTTGAGTTGAGCCTTGATGTGAGTCTGTTTGCTGACATGGTGATATGTGACTATAACTATGTCTTTGATCCGAGGGCGAGCCTCAAGAGGTTCTTTGCGGCGGAGGGCGGTAAGCCGGGAGATTATGTATTCCTTGTGGATGAGGCGCACAACCTTGTGGACAGGGCTTCGTCCATGTACAGTGCGGAGATTGTGAAGGAGGACTTTCTGGAGCTCAAGAAGCTCACAGCCCAGTATGGCGGCCGTATGGCAAGACATATAGGAAGCTGCAACAGAGAGCTGCTTACGATGAAGAAGGAGGTTCCTGAGGAGGGATACAGGGTGCTCTCGAGCATAGCACCTCTTCACCTGAAATTGCTCAGCCTCCATGAAGCAATACAGCTCTTTCTGGAGGAGCACAGGCAGATCCCGGAGAGAAAGGAAGTCCTGAACTTTTATTTTAATCTCACTTCATTTCTGAACATTGCGGAGATGATGGATGAGAATTATGTCGTGTATGACGAGATAAGGGATGACGGAAGATTTGTGGTGAGACTGTACTGCGTCAAGCCTGCAGTTAACATAAGAAACTGCTTGGACAAAGGGCTTGCCACGGTGTTTTTCTCGGCTACGATACTTCCTGTCAGATATTATATGGAGATGCTGTCGGACTGCCCGGAGGACAGGGCAATATACATCCCGTCTCCATTTTCTGCGGAGAACAGGAAGATAATGATAGCAAATGATGTCACGACCAGATACACGAACCGTAATGAGGCGATGTACAGGAACATTTACAGCTATATAGAGCGCGTGATAAGTGCGAGACCGGGCAACTATATGGTGTTCTTTCCATCGTATGCCATGCTGGAGAAGGTGCATGTGCTCACTGAAGAGCTTCCAGAGTCTCTTGGGGTGGAAGTTATAGCCCAGGAACAATACATGACGGAGAGCGACAGAGAGAGCTTTCTGAGGGCATTTGAGGAGAAGGACAATGTGCTGGCACTGTGTATCATGGGCGGAATATTCTCCGAGGGAATCGATCTGACTGGTGACAGGCTGATAGGAGCGATAATAGTCGGACCCGGTCTTCCCCAGGTGTGCACGGAGAGAAAGCTGATGATGGATTACTTCGACAGCAGAACCGCGGCGGACGAAAAAGAGGCTGCATCCGACAGGAATGGATTCAGATATGCGTACCAGTACCCGGGAATAAACAAGGTATTTCAGGCTGCCGGAAGAGTCATAAGGACGGAGACGGATCAGGGGATAATACTTCTGATAGACGAGAGATTTGCCACCAGGCGTTACACGGAGCTGTTTCCTGTGGAATGGAATGACAGCGTGATATGCAACATGCAAAATGTGGACGGGATCCTTGAACAGTTCTGGGATTATAAAAGTAAAGAGATTTAAATATACAAAAGCATAATACAGTGCTATAATGGACACCTGATGAAGCCGGAGCGGCGGTAAAGCCCGGTTGTATATATTTTATCAATATGAAAAAAAGGGGATAGTGATGGTAGATATAACAGTAAAAAATATTCTGGAAGCTACAGGAGGCGTACTCCTCTGCGGAGATGAGAACACTGTTCTCACTGACATCTGTATAAACTCTAAGGAGGCCAAGGAGGGCGATCTGTTCGTTCCAATCATAGGAACAAGAACCGACGGACACAGATTTATAGAATCAGCACTTCAGACTGCAGCAGCCACACTCACATCGGAGCATGACAATGTTGTGGTGTCGGACAAGGCGTATATCAGGGTGGATGATACTGTTAAGGCATTGCAGGCCATTGGAAAGTATATAAGGAACAGATACGATATGCCTGTTGTGGCGGTTACAGGAAGCGTGGGCAAGACCACGACAAGAGAGATGATCACAGCGGCTGTCAGTGCTGGAATGAAGTGCTTCCACACAGAGGGCAATTATAATTCGGTGTATGGCGAGCCTATCACGGTGTCAAGGATGACAGACGAGTACGATGTGGCTGTTCTTGAGCTTGGAATCGGCGAGCCGGGTGAGATGGACATCCTCACTGATATAGCTCAGCCGGATATATGCGTTATAACGACCATAGGCGTTGCACATATAGAATATATGGGTTCACTGGAGAACACCCGCAAGGAGAAGCTCAGCATCATCAAGGGCATGGGCGAGAATGGAACACTGTATATCAACGGTGATGATCCTATGCTGTATGCGGTCAAGGATGAGATACCATGTAAGGTATACACATATGGCTGCGGCGAGGGCATGGACTTCAGAGCAACTAACATCCGCATGGAGGATGGATATTCTGTATACGATATGGTACATGGGGATGACGTTGTAACTGTCAAGGTAGGAGTGATGGGACTGCACAACGTGCGCAATTCATTGGTGGCCATGGCTGTGTCGCATCAGCTTGGAGTTCCATATGAGAAGTCGTCGAAGGCATTTGAGAATTTCAGAGGTCTCAGACAGAAGGTCATCAAGCTTCCTGGCAAATACACGATCATAGACGATACATACAATGCAAGCCCTGATTCCATGAAGGCTAGCACCGATGTCCTCTGTGACATGAAGTGCGAGGGCAAGAAGTATATCGTGCTCGGCGATATGCTTGAGCTCGGAGAGAAGAGCGATGAGTACCACTATGAAGTCGGAGAGTATCTCAGAGATAAGAAGATAGATGAGGTCATAGTCATCGGAGAGCATGCCCAGAAGATCAAGGAAGCTCTGGATGCCTGTGATACGAAGTATGCCAAGACTGTGTCATTCACTGACACGGAGGAGATCGCGATATACCTTATGGCGCTCATGAAGCCTGAGGATATAGTGCTTTTGAAGGGATCAAACGGAATGAAATTGAGTGAAGTGGTTAATATTCTCACGAATTAGTGTGTGTATTTGTACAAAATGACAAAAGCGGTCACGGATTTACAACGATCTGTGACCGCCTTTTTGTGTAAAGTGTTGCCATTTATTGTAAATCAATTCCCAAAACGATACAAAAGGGAGAAAAGAATTTGGTTATATTGAAAAAATATAAAAAATGGAGTAATATCAACCTAGCTTGAAAATAAATACATAAGATTACATAGATACTTTTTATTTGGGAGGAAAGAATCATGGCTACAGCAAAGAAGGCAGATGAGACAAAGAAGGTAACAAAGGCAACACCTGCAGCAGCACTTGCTAAGGTTGAGGCAGTTAAGAAAGAGGAAGCTGCAAAGAAGACAGCAGCTACAGAGACAAAGGCAGCACCTGCAAAGAAGGCAGCTCCAGTTAAGGAAGAGCCAAAGGCAGCACCTGCAAAGAAAACAGCACCAGCTAAGAAGGAAGAGACAAAGGCAGCAGCACCTGCAAAGAAGGCTACAGCAAAGAAGGCAGCTCCAGCTAAGACAACAGAGAATGTATTTGTTGAGTTCGCTGGCGGTCAGATCAAGATGGCAGCAATCGTTGCTAAGGTGAAGGAAGTTATTGGCAATAAGACAGTTAAGGAATTGAACGTATACTACCAGCCAGAAACAGGCATGGTATATTATACAGCTGATGGAGAATCAGGTTCTTACAGTCTTTAATCTATAGATGTTTGTTTTAAGACGGATCCCGGTCGTAATGACTGGGATCTTTTTTCTTTGTGCAATATTGTGTTGTATATAAGTGCCTTTCTGTGATAATATGTCATAGGTTAGGACAATCTAACTAATGCTTTTACAGGGGGTAAGAGATGACAATACACGAGTATGGAGACAGGAAGAATCCGCATATACTGCTTATACATGGCATGTGGATGTGAATATATTAAAAAGCCTGTGATATGAACTTTGATTCATACCACAGGCTTTTTGCTTGCAGATAATACTATATATTATGAATTACTTTGTTGTCAGGAAATCTGCGTATGCTGTAGGAAGACCATGCTCTGTAGGATCAAGTCCCTTGATCTCTTCCTCCTCAGATACTCTAAGTCCCATAGTCTTCTTGATGATCAGGAATACGATGGTGATCGTAACTGCTGTCCATGCTGCAACTGCTGCAAATCCAAGTAACTGGATGAGAAGTGGATGAATGCCACCGCCGTAGAACAGACCGTTTAATGTATCATTTCCAGGAACAGTTGTTGTGGAGAAGAGACCTACAGCGATTGTTCCCCAGATACCATTTACACCATGTACGGCTACGGCACCGACAGGATCGTCAACATGTAATGCGTGGTCACAGAGCCATACTCCGAATACTACGAGAAGTCCGGCAACGATACCGATGATAGCTGAGCCGAAAGCATCGACTGTATCACAAGGAGCTGTGATGGCAACGAGACCAGCGAGTGAAGCGTTGAGACACATTGACACATCAGGCTTGCCATATTTGAGCCATGTAAATATCATACATGAAACTGTTGCAAGTGCAGGTGCGATAGTAGTAGTGAGGAAGATAGAACCTAACTGCTCAACAGATGTTGCGGCTGCACCATTGAATCCGTACCAGCCGAACCACAGGATGAATACACCGAGTGCGCCGAGTGGAAGGTTATGACCTGGGAAGGTGTGAACCTTTACTACTTTGCCATTCTCATCCTTATTGAACTTTCCGATACGAGGTCCAAGTAATGCGGCACCAATCAGTGCTGAGATTCCACCTACCATATGGATGGCACATGAACCGGCAAAATCATGGAAGCCAAGTTTTACAAGCCAGCCACCTGGATTCCAGATCCAGTGAGCCTCAATAGGATATATCAGCAGTGAGATGATAGCTGAGTATACACAATATGCAGAGAACTTTGTTCTCTCTGCCATAGCTCCTGACACGATGGTTGCTGCTGTTGCACAGAACACAAGGTTGAATACGAAGCTTGACCAGTTATAGTTTTCAAAGTGAAGGAACAAATCCCATGATGGTTTTCCGATGAAACCTCCGAGTGCCCAGTCACTGCTGCCGAGCAGAAGTGATGAACCGAGGATCATGAATGAAACTGTACCGAGACAGAAATCCATGAGATTCTTCATTATAATGTTTCCGGCATTCTTGGCTCTTGTGAAACCGGCCTCAACCATTGCAAATCCGGCCTGCATCCAGAATACCAGTGCGGCTCCGACAAGGAACCATACTCCAAATACAATTGTGCTTACGTCTTCCATAATCATTCCTCCTTTTAATACATTGTAGTTGTGGAAGTGATCAGATAATAAAAAAAGATGCGTCCCGCCAGGTATGCTCCTGACAAAACACATCTTTGTGCACATTATATCTGATCGTACGTCACTGAGATATGACTGATAATAAGTATCTCAGTGCCACACCTCAATTACTAACTTGGGTTGAGTATAGTATTGAGATATGGTAAAATATTGAAAAAATCGGACGTGGAACGATAAACCTTATTATATTTTGCGCGGACTTAATATAATAAAGCAAAGATACGGTAAAGATAAATAAAGTTATGCGGAGATGGCGTATGGATAGTCAGATTTTATTGAATGTTAATTTTTGCAGTGAAGTACATACTAATTTAATAGAAAAGAATGAGAAGTCTGTGTATGTGAGAGCTGGTTACAGCTTGGGTGGGCTGAGAATAGTGCCACAGGAGAATGCTGGGATATGTGTGATATGTATGGATGGACACATCAAAAGGGTGTATCCGGGTGAACTGGAGGCGGCTGTTTGCATTGAGGAGAGTTGCAGCTTCATATCTGTGGAGCAGGATCTTGGATTTGGCAGGGAGACTCTGGATACCCAAGATATGCGTCTGCTTGAAAAACTGCTGACGGCTGATCATGCATTTACAGGAAATGGTGCAGAAGATCCGATAGAGAGTGCGACAGAGGAGATCACGGAGCATATAGAGAAATGCGGATCGTTGTGGCAGAGGAATGGCATGGCTGATTCGGACATCGTGAAACAGGCGGATGTCATATATGCGGCAAAAGGGAAGATAAGCATATTAGAGCTTGCTGAGCAGATGGGATGCACCGTTAGACATGTGCATAGGAGATTTGTGGAGGAGCTGGGGGTCAGCCCCAAGAGGTTTGCCCGCATCGTGAGGATCAGGGAGACTGTGAGAAAAATGCTGGAGCATCCGGGCGGACATGTCACGGATTATATGGATGACATGGGATATTCTGACCAGGCGCATTTCCAGAGAGAGTTTAAGTGGTATACAGGGATGACCCCGGGGAGTCTGCTGAAGATACTGGGAGACAGAGCTGAACGATAAAAAACAGGCAGTGGACAAATGCCACTGCCTGCCAATTTAGAAAAAGGAATGATACTGGATACCTGTGCTTATTAGAGCGCTGTCTCTCCACGCTCGCCTGTACGGATACGAACGACATCTGCCACATCATATACGAAGATCTTACCATCACCGATCTTACCTGTGGATATTCTCTCGCAAACCTTGAAAATGATCTTGTCCGCAACATCGTCTGCTGCTATGGTCTCGATCTTTACCTTTGGAATAAGGTTTACAACATATTCGCTTCCTCTGTAAGTTGTCTTATATCCCTTCTGATTACCGTAACCCATGATGTTTGATACCATGGCACCTGTTGATTCACACTCATCAAGTATTGACTTTACATCATCAAGCTTTTCTGAACGAACTACGATTTCAAGTTTCTTCATAAATACAGTCCTCCTTTTACCCGTTAGATTTATTTTTTATGATTATAGCATAGCGAAAAATCCAATTCCATAGCACTTCGCAAATGCCGAAATTTTAAAACGATTCGAAAGATGCCAGCGGTAAAATAATACAAAAAACAGACAAATGACTTAATAATATTAAGGACAGAAGCGGGGCGGCGCTGCGTGCCAGCGGTTAATTTACAGTAATTTCATATTTGCAGGTGTTGGTAAATGTGGTATATGTGTGTTATTATATTTCTGACTGAGACTATATGTATAATCAGGAAAGGAAAATGAGATATGGCAGAGAATTATGATGATATAGATAAGAAGACACCGGATACGGTGGATACCGATGGACATGCATCGGATGATAAGGACAACGATGACGATTACGAGAAATACTGCTACCTGTGCAGGAGACCGGAGAGCGTGGCCGGCAAGCTGATACATATGCCTGGAGATATAAATATATGTGCAGACTGCATGCAGAGATCATTTGACAGCTTCAACAATTCCGGGTTTGGCAACATGCCGGGGCTTGGCAATATGCAGTTCATAGATCTGACAAATATGCCATTTGGCAATATAGATATGTCCAAGTTCAAGGCACAGAATGACGTGCCAAAGTCACAGAAAGTCAAGAAGAAGGCGCCAAAGGAAAAGAAGCAGGAGGAAGAACTCACGCTTAAGACAATTCCGGCTCCTCATAAGATCAAGGCTATGCTGGACGAGTATGTTGTGGGACAGGAATATGCCAAGAAGGTTATATCCGTGGCTGTATACAATCATTATAAGAGGGTTCTCACAGATACCATGGATGATATAGAGATAGAGAAGTCCAACATGCTGATGGTGGGACCTACAGGCTGTGGTAAGACATATATAGTCAAGACCATAGCAAGACTTCTCAAGGTGCCTCTCGCAATAACTGATGCGACAACTCTTACAGAGGCCGGTTATATAGGCGATGATGTTGAGAGTGTTCTGTCAAAGCTTCTCGCCGCCGCCGACAATGATGTGGAGAAGGCAGAGAGAGGAATCGTGTTCATAGATGAGATAGACAAGATCGCCAAGAAGCAGAACAGCAACAGCAGGGATGTGAGCGGTGAATCCGTACAGCAGGGACTGCTGAAGCTCCTCGAGGGCGCAGATGTCGAGGTGCCTGTTGGATCAGGAAGCAAGAATGCCATGGTTCCTATGACTACGATCAACACAAGAAACATCCTCTTTATATGTGGTGGAGCATTCCCTGATATAGAGGAGATTATAAAGCAGAGAATAAGCAGGCAGGCGTCAATGGGCTTTAAGGCTGAGCTCAAGGACAAATATGATGATGATCCGAATCTGCTGAGACAGGTTACAACCGAGGATCTCCGTGAGTTTGGCATGATACCTGAGTTCCTTGGAAGACTTCCGGTACTCTTCACACTTGATGCGTTGGACAAGGATATGTACGTGAGCATACTCAAAGAGCCTAAGAATGCGATATTAAAGCAGTATAAGAAGCTCCTTGCACTGGATGAGGTGGATCTTAGATTTGACGATTCGGCATACGAGGCGATAGCCGAGGAGGCGATCAAGAGGAAGACGGGAGCCAGAGCATTGCGTGCAATTATAGAGAAATTCATGCTGGATATCATGTACCAGATCCCAAGGGATGACACCATAGGAAGGGTGACCATCACAGGTGATTATATAAAGGGCAAGGGAAGCCCTATCATAGAACTGCGCGGAACACCGGCACTTGAGGAGGCAAGCGCAACTCAGATCGATAAGCAGGACTGAACAGATCTGTAATGACAATAATGCGATAACAGGAAAATGCTACTTGATAATATTTTATCAATATGCTAGAATATCACCGTTCATTAAGGGAGTAGTCAGCGCAGAGCTTGCGTTGTGATATCAACATAATGATTGGCAACCATCGGTCGATGATGGCGTGAATCTGGTATTACTGTAGATGATGAGACTTTCTGGACAGCTTTTAGCTGCCCGGGAGGTCTCTTTTTATATGTGTCTGTGACTGCATCCGTCAAATCTATATCAAGGAGAAAAATTATGAGTATTGCAGAGTTATTCCTGTTGGCAGTTGGTCTTTCAATGGATGCATTTGCCGTGTCTATCTGTAAGGGGTTGTCCCTGCGCAACATCAAGGTGAAGCACATGCTTATCGCAGGTGCGTGGTTTGGAGGATTTCAGGCACTTATGCCGACGGTAGGATATGTCCTCGGAAGCTTTTTTGCAGATCTGGTAAGCAAATGGTCACACTGGATCGCATTTGTGCTCCTCCTGTTCATCGGCGGAAGCATGATCAAGGAGTCGTTTGGCGAGGAAGAGGAAGTAGATGCAGATATGAGCTTTAAGGTCATGTTCCTTCTGGCGGTTGCAACCAGCATAGACGCACTGGCGGTTGGAGTGTCATTTGCATTCCTCAAGCTGTCCACTCTGTATATCATACTTGCGGTATTATTCATAGGATGTATCACATTCATATGTTCAGCGGTCGGAGTGAAGATCGGAAGTATATTCGGAACAAAGTACAAGTCAAAGGCTGAGCTTGCCGGAGGTATCATACTTATACTCATAGGAGTAAAGGTTGTTCTGGACGGACTCGGTATATTGTAACCTTAACATAAAATAAATGGACAATAGTATGGTTTATGGCATACAATGTGTAGATAGGTTATGTGAAGGGACAATATATTAAGTAAGGAGTAGATGTATGACCAGATTCAAAAAGAATATGAGAAGATTTGTCGTGGCTGCTGTTGTCGGAGCCATGGCCATGTCGATGACTGCATGTACTTCTCATATGTTTGATGAGAAGACTATCACAGGAACAATAAAGGATAATGCGGACGACTACACAAAGGTGCAGAAGGAGTTCGAGGAATATCTGCACGATGAGTATGTGGACAGTGTGACATCGGACACACTCTCGTACAACTATGAGATAAAGGATGGGGATGCCCTTGGTATTCCTGAGCCGGAGGTATCTCTGGGCGATTCGGATATGAGCGATGAGGGAATCAAAAAACGTAAGGCTGAGTTTGATGAGTCCTTTGACAAGCTCAAGTCATTTGACAGGGACGATCTCACGGAGAGCCAGCAGCTCACATACGATATACTTAATCAGTATCTGGAGACGGAGTCAGAGGGTTATCTGAACATATACCTCAGCGAGCCGTTCTCACCTATGAAGGGACTGCAGTCGAATATATCCACATATTTCACAGACTACCGTTTTGACGACAAGGGTGATGTGGAGAGATATCTCCAGGT
This sequence comes from Coprococcus sp. RTP21281st1_F1_RTP21281_210402, assembly GCF_040915325.1. Lineage (NCBI taxonomy): Bacteria > Bacillati > Bacillota > Clostridia > Lachnospirales > Lachnospiraceae > Coprococcus > Coprococcus sp. RTP21281st1_F1_RTP21281_210402. Next base: position 27,854 of record NZ_JBCPDQ010000007.1, on the reverse strand, counting down.
GCTTGGAATGGTAAGGGATTATTTTGATGACAATCTAGAGTTTGAGAAGACAAAGTCCGAGAAGGGATATTTTATGAGTGATTCCGTGTGCGATAAGGTCATCGAGCAGTGCGAAGACTTCATCAAGGACAAGGACAATCACTTCATGATACAGGTGTTCAACGATAACATCGAGGCGCTGGACTTCCTGACTGCGGACGAGATAGCGGACTTTGAGGAACAGAATAAGAAGGCCGTTGCGGAAAGTCTTATACCTGCATATGAGGATGTTATAGATGTGCTGTCATCGCTCAAGGGAACCGGTAAGAACCAGGGCGGTGTGTGTGGCTATGAAGGTGGTAAAGAGTATTACGCTTACCTTTTGAAGGACGCTGCGGGAACTGATAAGACACCTGAGGAAGTGGCACAGATGCTGGATGACAACCTGTCAGATCTCATGACAGATCTGTATTCCATAGCCATGACACAGTACGATTCATATGAATATTTTGTGGAGCACTACGATGACCTCTTTGGAGACAGTGACTCAAAGGAGCCTTCAGAAATAATAGATATACTCATGAATACAGCCACCAAGAACTACCCAGACTTTGGAGAGATAAAGTATCAGGCGAAGAAGCTTGATAAGAGCCTTGAGGATATTCAGGAGAATACGCTGGCATACTATATGTCACCTGCGATCGATGACCAGGACAACAACCTTATCAGGGTAAATGGCAAACATACGGATGGTATGTGGACCACACTTGCCCATGAGGGATATCCGGGACACATGCTGCAGAATGCATACTACATGTCAACAGATCCTGAACCGGTACGTACCATATTAAGCTTCCTTGGATACAAGGAGGGCTGGGCAATGTATGCGTGCTATGATGCCATAAACTATTACACATTTGATGGGGCATCTGATTCGGACACCGTTGCAAAACTGTACAGGTTAAACGATGAGATCAATTATCTCATAAGTGGAAGAATCGATATAGGAATCAACTATGAGGGCTGGTCACTGCAGGAAGCAAAAGATTACCTGAATGAAAAGGGATTCAACGGCGATGCTGCCGACGATCTGTATACTACCATGATAGGTGATCCTGCCGTATACCAGAGTTATTCAACAGGCTTCTATGAGATGCAGGAGATCAGGGATTATGCTGAGGAACAGCTTGGATCAAAGTTTGACTTGAAGGAGTTCAATACAGTCGTTCTCGAGACAGGTCCATGCCAGTTCAATATCCTGAAGCAGCAGGTTCAGAAGTATATTGATACAAAACAATAAAATAGAATATAGCCGGTACATATAATGTACAGATGGAGACATACCGCAGCCGGAGAAATTTCCGTGCTGCGGTATTTTTGTGTAAAGATTCGGAATTTGCTGCATATACTATATAGATTGCCCCTGGAGGGATGTGCGGTGATATCAGATGCTGTTTACTCAGAGGATTATGTGGAATATATAATAGAATACAACGGAGACAGGGAAGTTCTGATGGATCTGTATCAGCCATACGGGCTCAACATAATAGACGACAGATATGCGGTGGCATATCAGCCGTTTCCGGCCGGGTATATGGAGAGTTTTTCAAGGCTTGAGTACAATCTTTTCCCAAAAGTGTACGGTCTGATGGACGATGTGGGGGCTCTTGAGGCTATAGGGGTTATCAATATCCAGCAGGAAAATATACTCGGACTCACCGGAAAGGGGATACTGCTTGGCATCGTCGATACGGGGATCGATATATTTGGCAGTTCATTTGTGCGGGATGGGGGTAAGACAAAGATACTTGCGGCGTGGGATCAGACAGTGGAGGAGGCTGACAACGCATCATACGGCTACGGCAGGGAGTATAGCACGGAGGAGATACAGGCTGCTGTGGATGAGAGACAAAGGATATTGACGGATACCACCGGGCATGGAAGCTTCTGCGCGGGAACGGCTGTGAGTGTGGCTCCGTCGGCAGACCTGGTGGTGGTGAAGTTAAAGCAGGCAAAGCAGAATCTACGCAGTTTTTATGGTATTCCATCGGATGCAAATGCGTACAGTGAGGTTGACATAATGACAGCGATAGCATATCTGCTTGAGCAGCAGAAAAAGCTGCGCATGCCTATGAGCATACTCGTGACGCTTGGGACCAACAGTGGAAGCCATACGGGGGCGGAAGCACTTGACAAATATATAAACAACATAGGAGAGCTTCAGGGGCTTGCGGTATCTGCTGCCGGTGGCAACGAGGGGAGAGCAGGACATCATTATTCCGGGATCGTCACAGGGGCATACGATGTCGTTGAGATCGATGTGGCAGATCGCAACAGCTTTACACTTGAGATATGGGGTAAGTCCACCAATACCTACTCGGTGGCCATAGAGATTCCCGGCGGGGAATTTATAGAGAGGATATCGCCGAGGTATGACAGGAGCTCGATCATCCGTCCGATATTTGGGGGTGGAATGATATATGTCGACTATTTTCTCATAGAGGATTCTGCTGGGCAGGAGCTCATCATGCTCAGATTTATAACCCCGGCAAATGGTATATGGCGGATAAGGGTGTACGGTGTTGGAACCACGGAGCTCAGCTTTAACGCGTGGCTGCCCATAAGCAGCTTTGTATCCCCGGGGACGAGATTTGTGTCAAGTGATCCGGGGGTGACCATAACCAGCCCGGCGGTGGCGGAGACTGCGATATGCACTTGCGCATATGATCACTCAAATGGTAATCTGTATATAGACAACAGCAGAGGCTATACGGCGGACGGCAGGGTGAAACCGGATCTTCTCGCTCCCGGAGTGAATATAAGGGGAGAAGGAGCCAGCGGGGAGACGGTTATAAGAAGCGGCACCTCAGTGGCGGCTTCATACACTGCGGGCTGCAGTGCCATCATGCTTGAGTGGTCGTATGGGAGAAAGATGATAAGGAATATAAACGGCAACCAGATAAGGGGCTACCTGATAAGGGGAGCGGTGAGACCGGGAAGTTCGGGCGGGCTTTTGGAGATCAGGCAGTATCCGAATCCCGAGTGGGGATATGGCCTGCTGAACATTTACAATACATTTGAAAGTCTCAGGAATGTGTGAGGATAAGTTATGGGAAGAACATGCAGAGAAGAGCTGGCGAGCGGCGGTACGCTAATAATAAGTGAGAATGACTTCAGGATAGAGTATTTCTTCCCGGGGCCGGATGGACGCTATGGTGGAGTGAGGGTCAATATTCCGGGAAGGAAAGTTGAGACCTATATGAGGGCATGGCAGAAGAATTATGAAAGGTACGAAGAGCTTCAGAAGGCGGCGGGTGCAAGTGTGGTGAAGAGACCGGCTGCGATGAGAGGTGAGTGCGGAATGACGATACGGACCGGTTTCATGGACGGAGTATACCTGAAGGGAAGCCACATGAGAGTGACGGAAAGGGTGCAGCTCGACATGATAATCCGGGATTATGGATACGCTCTGGACAGATGGAAGAAGTCCGGGCAAATGCCTGAAAGTAGTGATTGTTAGTCTGCGTGATACTGTGCTATAATGCATCTGTGTGGTCAGAAACGGGAGGAGTATGACATGCATTAATTCACACTATTTATAAGAACGGAGGATAATATAATATGTATATAACATGTCTTGATTTAGAGGGAGTACTGGTGCCTGAGATTTGGATCGCATTTGCGGAGGCAAGCGGAATACCTGAGCTTAAGAGAACAACAAGGGATGAGCCTGACTACGATAAGCTCATGAACTGGAGACTTGGTATACTTAAGGAGCACGGACTTGGACTCAAGGAGATACAGGAGACTATAGCAAAGATAGATCCTATCCCTGGAGCAAAGGAGTTTCTGGATGAGCTGAGATCCATAGGACAGGTGATAATCATAAGCGATACATTTTCACAGTTTGCAGGCCCTCTCATGAAGAAGCTCGGTTATCCTACAATATTCTGTAATGAGCTGATCGTTGCAGATGACGGTGAGATCACAGGCTTCAAGATGAGATGCCCACAGTCGAAGCTCACAACAGTCAAGGCTCTGCAGTCAATCGGCTACGACACTATAGCAAGCGGTGACAGCCACAACGATCTGGGAATGATCTATGCGAGCAAGGCAGGCTTCCTGTTCAAGAGCACAGATCAGATCAAGGCGGATAATCCTGATCTTGAGGCATTTGAGACATACGATGAGCTTCTTGCGGCCATCAAGAAGGCAATGGACTAGTTGGAGATACAGATATGAAGTACAAGAGTGTAGATGAGATCGAGACGCTCTCTTTCAGGGATGCGACTCTGATCAGATGTATATATTCGGAGAAGCAGGGAATCCTGGAATTTGAATTTGACGGCGCGGTAGTCAGAGAGGACAACTCTGCAAATGAGCTCTATACTGACAGATATGCCAGTGATATGCAGGTCAGATTCACTGAGCCTGAGATCGAGGCACTTCTGCTCGAGGGTCATAAGTATTACGATGCGAACGATGTCCTCCAGGAGTCAGTACCGGATAAGCCTGTGGACAGGGCGGACTATGAGGATGTGCTGAAGAGCTTTGAGGGCAAGGTTGTATTTTATTCGGGCCAGCCAAAGGAGATGCTCAAGTCTTCGGAGAATGCTGACAGAAAATGCTATCAGATGATAATAGATGTGGATGAGGAATCCTATGTTCTGAGTTTTTACTATGATAAGGTGATCGCACAGTGGGAGCACTTTATGAACAAGGTGATGAACTAGCCTGACGGTTCGGCAGGGATCAGGAAAGGAAGATGCGGCAGATGGCAAAGAGGATACGCCGGTATATAACATATATTGATGAGCTTTTAAAGAGGAATGATGTGGACTTTGCACGGGAGGCAGAGAGACATCTCACGCAGGTAGGATTTTTCATGCATGAGAGACTTATCCACCTCATAGTGCTGGTATTGTTTGCCGTATTGACGGTTGCAACATGTATAACATTTGTCGTGACGGCCAATATATCGCTGCTGATACTTGCACTTGCATTCATGGTGCTGCTTGTTCCATACATAATGCACTATCATCTTCTTGAGAACAGTGTCCAGTATATGTATGAGCAATACGACAGAATGCTCGAGAAGGCGGGCATAGATGCGTTTGTAAACAGATGATTGGTGAAAGGCGGTAAAGCATATATGTTCAATTTCGTTATGGGTATCGTGATGATCGGAATAGGCGCAATAAGTGTGGCTCATGCATTTTTTTCAAAAAATATGGCGGGCTTCATATTCTTCGGCATACTGATGATCGGATTCGGAATAGTGGAGCTGGTCAGATCCAGGGGCGTAAAGGCCAGAAAGAAGGATGCCAGAGACAGAGAGTTTGACATGTACAATCTCATTGCGTCGGAGATGGGAGTCAAGATCAATCCGCTCACAGGAGAGATGCTGAGCTCAGACAAGAAGGGTGAAGACGAACAAGTGACTGTTACTGAAGCTGATGATGCAGCGGATGTGGCAGAATAAGAACATAGAATAAAGCGGCATGGAGGTTTTTAGATACCTCCGTGCCGCTTGTTTTTTCATGCGGGATATTTCATCTATTTATAATCAGAGAAATCATACTCTGCAAATGTCTTCCCATGCTCATCGGATCTGTACACCTTGCCATCGCTGGAGTCGATATAGAAATCACCGACCTTGGTGTCGCCCTCTTTATTGTTGTCGTGGAGCTCGATGTGGTAGCCTGTTTTTCCACCGGAAAATTCTGTGAGATCCTTGTCACTGTTGGCAACCTCGAATCTTCCGTCACCTGCGGGAAGCTGATCCATGAACCAGTCCTGGGCATCATCGAATGAACCGAAGATGCCTGACACGGTGTTTCCCACGCCGTCAGCGACATCCTTTACACCGTCGGCCACGCCGTCAGCGACATCCTTTACAGCGTCGGCTGCTCCGCCTACAACGCCTTTGTCAGATGAGTCGGTGCTGTTTCCTTCAGAGCTGTTACCATTCTGAGCCTCAGATGTTGTCTGGGTGCTGGCTGCTGAAGATGAGCCAGTGCTTGAAGCACCGTTTGAATTGCCACAACCACAGAAGAGGATCATGGTGAGTGTCATACACATCACAAGTAAAAAGTATTTTTTCATTGTACATGTTCTCCTTTTTTTAATATTTGCTATTTATATTCTCCGTATATCTGAGAAATATTCATGGCATAAAAAATAGACACATAATTAAAAATAAAAAATAATATAATAGAAAAAATGCTATAGGCGGCGAGGATCATTTGAAAAAAATTGACAATGTGCAGGAGGTGACTGACAGATGGCAGTATATTATGCTGGCGGTTGCCATATTTCTTGCCATAATTTTCTGCTGTTATTACATAATCAGCCAGTCGAGGTGGGGCTTTTATACTGCCGGAGGGCCGGTCAGGCAGCAGGCAAATGTCCTGGGGGCGGATGAGAGCACACCATCGGAGGTGGATGGGGCAAATGATACCGGGGAGATGCAGCCGGAGAAGGACGAAACGGAGTCTGATGCGGAGCCGGAGATAACGAAGAGGGCGTATCTCACATTTGACGATGGGCCATCCGGGAACACAGTGGAGATACTGGATATCCTTGATAAATACGATGTGAAGGCAACATTTTTTGTCGTGGGGCGCGACAAGAGCTATTATGATGCCTACCGGGATATAGTGGATAGGGGACATACACTGGGGCTTCATTCGTACACCCATGATTACGATAAAATATATGGAAGCCTTGCTGATTTCTCCGAAGATATTGAGGAATTGCGAAATTTATTGTATGATGTAACAGGTGTAAATTGTGTATATTACAGATTCCCGGGCGGCAGTTCAAATACGGTATCCAGAGTGGATATGAACACCCTGATAGACTATGTGAATGCCGAGGGGCTTATATATTATGATTGGAATGCGCTGAACAATGATGCCGTGTGTGGC
>NZ_JBCPDQ010000007.1:16046-20796 GCF_040915325.1 Coprococcus sp. RTP21281st1_F1_RTP21281_210402 | reverse complement strand
GGTATGAGCTGCTGCCTATAGATGAGAATGCACCACTTATCAGGCACAGATGAGAAGGGACGGATATATGCCATGACTTATGAAGAGGCAAGAAGTTATATAGAATATACGGACACCATGGGAAGCGTTCTGGGGCTTGACAGTATAAAGGAGCTGCTGAGAAGGCTGGGCGATCCGCAGGACGCAGTCCCGGTTATACATATAGCAGGAACAAATGGCAAAGGTTCGATATGCGCATTTCTGGACGAGATACTTGAGAGTGCAGGATACAGTGTGGGAAGATATATATCTCCGACGATATTTACATATCTTGAGAGATTTCAGATAGATAAGGAATATATGTCTGAGGAGGATTTTGCCGTATATCTAGAGACGGTGAAAGATGCAGCGGATGACATGGTGTCGGACGGCTGGGGAAGGCCCACATCGTTTGAGACGGAGACAGCGGTGGCGTTCTGTTATTTCTGCGACAAAAAGGTCGATTTCCTGTTGCTTGAGACCGGAATGGGAGGCCTGGAGGATGCCACAAATGTGTGTAGCCACCCGGTCTGTACGATAATAGCAAGTATAAGCATGGATCACATGCATTTCCTCGGGAATACCCTGAGGGATATATACAGACAGAAGCTTGGAATATTGAAAAAGAACTGCCCATGTGTGGCGTACCCGCTTGCCTCAGAGCTTGAGGATATGTGGGATATGGCATGTGAGCAGAATAATATATCGGACTTGGCGGTACTTATCAGGGAGAAGGATATAGAGATATGCGGAGAGTCAGTAGGTGGAAGTGAATATATATATGACGGACAGAGATACGAACTTCAGGTTCCGGGCATATATCAGATATATAACAGTGCCACAGCGGCTGCGACCGCACATGTTCTCATGAGGCTTGGATACGAGCTGACTGAGGATGACATAAGGAGAGGGCTTAAAGCGACGTTTTGGAAGGGAAGATTCCAGAAGCTTATGGACAAACCTCTAATGTATGTGGACGGCGCGCACAATCCGGGAGGCTGGAGAGCACTTAGACAGAACATAGATGAGTATTTTGCCGGAAGAGACCTCATATATATATGTGGTGTGTTCAAGGACAAAGACTATGAGCAGATGCTCAGGATCATGATGCCGGGGGCTTCTGCGTTCATAGCAGTTGAGCCGGATAACCCGAGAGCACTTTCAAGGCATGAGCTGAAAAAGCTGGCAGGGACATATATAGATGAAGTCTATGAGCAGGAAGATGTGGACGATGCCGTGAGGCAGGCGATGACGCTGGCTGATGGCAGGCGGGATTCGGTGGTGATGGTATTTGGCTCGCTGTCATTTATTGGGCCGATCATAGACCGTGCGGAACATGGAGGATATATAGAAAGCTGATGCAGACAGAGATGGACAGAGTGGACAGGATCATATACAACGATGAATACAGACGTCTCATGGAGACTGTGCGGAACAAGGAGACCGACAGGATATTCTGCCGGCATGGACTTGAGCACTGCCTGGATGTTGCCAGGATAGCGTATATAATGAATATCGAACAGGGATATGCGATAGACAGGGAGATCATATATGCCACGGCACTTCTTCACGATGTGGGACGGGCAGATCCTGATGACACCGGCAGGAAGCATCATGAGCTGAGTGTTGAGTATGCGGGCAGAATACTGGAGCAGTGCGGATTTTCCACGCAGGAGAATGAGCAGATATGTGATGCCATAGGCTCACACAATACAGACGGTGCTGAGCGGGAAGGACTGGCATATGTGTTGTATAATGCGGATAAGCTGTCTCGAAACTGTTTTGACTGCGAGGCATCAGACCAGTGTTACTGGCTGGAGAGTGCACGCAATACAGGGATAAAATATTAAGGGAAATACCAAGGGGTCGCACGTCATGTGCGGATATTTAATGTCTGGAGGATAAAAGGATGATAATAGGAAACAAGACATTTGAGAGTGGAAAAGAACCTTATGTGATGGGGATACTGAATGTGACCCCGGATTCATTTTCGGATGGAGGACAGCATAACACCATGGACACAGCTCTGTTTACCACAGAGAAGATGATAGCTGAGGGTGCTGTGATAATAGATGTTGGCGGTGAGTCCACAAGACCACGGCTATACACCCTGTATGCAGAGGGAAACGACGTGATAATAGATGTTGGCGGTGAGTCCACAAGACCTGGATATACAAAGATATCGGATGAGGAGGAGATAGAGAGGACCGCACCGATCATAGAGGCGATAAAGAGAGATTTCGACGTGGCAGTATCACTCGACACATACAAGTCTGCGGTGGCTGAGGCTGGTATACATGCAGGTGCAGATCTCATAAACGATATATGGGGACTGAAGTACGATGAGAAGATGGCGGCTGTCATAGCGAAGTACGACAAGGCGTGCTGTCTTATGCACAACAGGGAGAACACAGATTACACAGACTATCTGGCTGATGTTGTATCAGATCTGGATGAGTCGGTTAACATGGCTCTGGCAGCAGGCATAGACAGGGACAAGATCATGGTGGATCCGGGAATAGGATTTGCAAAGGATCTGCATCAGAATCTGCTCCTCATGAACAATCTGGAGCTGCTCCACAAATGGGATCTCCCGATACTCCTCGGAACGTCGAGAAAGTCGATGATAGGACTTACACTTGATCTTCCGGTGACCGAGCGCGAGGAGGGAACAGTTGCCACATCAGTGCTTGGGCTTGTGAAGGGCTGCGATTTCTTCAGAGTACACGATGTGAAGAGCAACTACAGAGCACTCAAGATGACGCATGCGATGCTGAGTGCCAGATAAAATATAGCGGAGGTGCGGTATGGACAGTATCAATATAAAAGGACTTGAGGTATTTGCACATCACGGAGTGTACAGGGAGGAGAATGTCCTTGGACAGAAGTTCGTGGTGGACGTATCCATGCAGGTGTCGACCCAGGAGGCCGGCAGAAGTGATGATATAAGAAAATCTGTGAACTATGGCAGCGTGTGCGATGGCATACAGAAGGTCATGAAGAACAGAAATTATAAATTGATAGAGACTGTGGCTGAGGAGATAGCAGACATGATACTTCTCACTTACGATGATGTGAGAGGGGTAAATGTGACGGTGAAGAAGCCGTGGGCTCCGGTCATGGTACATGTAGATACAGTGTCCGTGTCCATAAGCAGAAAAAAGCACACAGCATATCTTGGACTTGGGTCAAATATCGGCGACAGGGAATCATATCTGGACATGGCCATAGATGAGCTGAACAAGGATAAATACACCAAGGTGACAAGAGTATCAGATTTTATAGAGACCGAGCCGTATGGCGGCGTTGAGCAGGACGATTTCCTGAACGGCTGTCTGGAGATAGAGACGCTCAGGACTCCTGAGGAACTGCTGAGACTGGTGAATGGAATAGAGAAAGCGGCGGGAAGAGAGAGGCTGATCCACTGGGGACCGAGAACTCTGGATATCGATATCCTGCTTTATGATGATGTCGTGTATGACAGTGAGGATCTTCACATACCACACGTGGAGATGCACAAGAGAGATTTTGTACTTGAACCGTTGTCCGCGATAGCGGGATACAAGAGGCACCCGCTGCTTGGCAAGACAATATCCGAGCTTCGTGCCGGGCTGGACAAACAGTGACAAAATTGACACTTCAAGTGGAAGGATAGATAGAATGAATACATTGGAAGAGATAAACAGTCTGGAGGAGCAGATACAGCAGCTTATCACCAGAAAGAATGAGATTATCGACAGAGCGTGTGTTGAGGGCAGAGATATTGCGCTGGCACATATAAGCTCTGATGTGGTGAGCGGGTTTGTGCCCGTGGATCATCTGAAGGTCGATAAAGACACGGTGGTTGTATACCAGGGTGTTCCGGGGGCTTACAGTCATCAGGCTATGCATGACTATTTTGGCAAGGATATAAAGAATGTAAATGTTGCAAAATTTGAGGATGTCATAGAGACGGTGAAGAGCGGCAAGGCTGATTACGGAGTCCTGCCCATAGAGAATTCCTCTGCCGGATTTGTGAGTGGTATATATGATATGGTTGGCAGCAGCGGCCTGACCATCGTGGGCGGAGACGAGGTCAAGGTGGCACATATGCTCATGGGAGTTCCGGGCTCAAAGCTTTCTGATATACAGACTGTATATTCCCATCCGCAGGGGCTTCTGCAGTGCAGTGAATTCTTAAACAGAGCCGGATACGCACAGTGCCCGGTTGCGAACACTGCAGTGGGTGCGGTGAAGGTCAGGGATGAAGGTGATATTACCCAGGCTGCCATAGCGAGCGCTCTTGCCGCAGATATATACGGACTTGAGATACTCAAGGACGATATAGTCAACAATGAGAACAACACAACGAGATTTATCATACTGTCAAAGAAAAAGGAGTATGTGAAGAGTGCGGGAAATATATCCGTATGCTTTGCACTGCCACATGAGAGTGGAACCCTTTACAGTATACTTGGACATATAAAACATAACGGGCTCAATATGACAAGCATTGAGTCGAGGCCTCTCAGGGGAAGAAAATGGGAATATTCATTCTTCATAACTCTTGAGGGAAGTCTCATGGACCCGACGACGATAGATGCGCTGGACCATATAAATAAGGATTCTATGGATTTCAAGATAATTGGAACATACTGATAAGTAACATGAAAGGTGGGGTAGATATGGCAAGTAAGGTATTTGCAGCCATCGATGTAGGTTCTAACGAGCTGTCAATGAAGGTGTATGAGAT
>NZ_JBCPDQ010000007.1:10467-15896 GCF_040915325.1 Coprococcus sp. RTP21281st1_F1_RTP21281_210402 | reverse complement strand
GGGAATACGATGTGCGTGAATACAAGGCGTATGCATCGTCCGCTGTGCGTGAGGCGGAGAATTCAGTCATGGTCCTTGAGAGGATAAAGCAGCACACAGGCATCGACGTCTCAGTGCTCAGCAACTCGGAGCAGAGATTCATGAACTACAAGGCGTATGCGGCAAAGTCGAAGTTTGAGGATGCCGACACGAAGAACAGGGCGCTTCTGGACATAGGAGCGGGAAGTCTTCAGATATCTATATTTGACAAGCAGAATCTGATCCAGACACAGAACCTTCCTATAGGAGCCGTGAGAATAAGGGATTATCTGGCAAAATACGGCGCAGACACGGTGGCTCTGGAGAATATCATGGAGGAGTTCGTATCGAACTTCATAGAGGAGTTCAGGAACCTCTTTATAAACGATAAGGACATCAAGAGCATAATAGCCATAGGAGACGGAATCGCAAATCTGAAGAAGGTCGGACCGGAGCTGAATATCACAGACAAGATCACAAGAGATCAGTTCCGCGTGCTTTATCACAAGGTAGTTGAGACCACCCCGGAGGTCCTTTCAGAAAAATACGGTGTGCCATACGAGAGGGCGACACTGATGCTTCCGATGGCGATCATTTACCAGTCATTCCTCGACAACTCAAGGGCGGAGGATATCATCACGCCGGATGTTACGTTCTGTGACGGAATAGTTGCCGATTATATGGATAAGAACGGAACGCTTCTGCTGAATAAGAATTTCGACGAGGATATCATTGCATCGGCAAACAGCATAGCCAAGAAATATAAGGTCAACAGGAAGCACACGCAGAATGTGACGCAGAACGCACTGGATATATTTGATTCCTTCAAGAGCGTCCACGGACTCGGAAGGAGAGAGAGACTGCAGCTCCAGATCGCAGCCATGCTCCACAGTTGTGGCAAATTTGTAAATATGAACGTGGGCACCATGATGTCCTATCACATAATCATGTCCACGGAGATACTTGGACTGTCCCACAAGGAGAGGGAGGAGATTGCAAATATTGTGAAGTTCAACGAGTATTATCTCCCTTCACAGACAAAGGCACAGGTATCGCTGATGACTGCGGATTACATGAAGGTCGCCAAGCTGGCATCCATACTGAGACTTGCGGATGTCCTTGACAAGAGCCACAGGCAGAAGATAAGTGATATGAAGTTCAGCTTCAAGGACTACGTGCTCACGATGACGGTAGATACACTGAATGATATTACGCTTGAGGCAGGGGTGTTCAAGACAAAGACTGAACTGTTCAGAAAGGTCTTTGGAGTGAAGCCTGTGTTAAAACAGAAAAGGGGGTTGTAAAGGATGGCAGATAAGAATCCGATATTTTATAACAGAGAGCTCAGTTGGCTTGAATTTGACAAGAGATGTCTGTCCGAGGCGAAGGACAGGACCATTCCTCTGTTTGAGAGAATAAAGTTCCTGAGTATAACGGCATCCAATCTGGATGAGTTCTTCATGGTAAGAATAGCATCACTCACGGATATGGTGCATGCCGGATACACCAAGAAGGATATAGCCGGAATGACGGCGCGGGAGCAGCTTGACGCACTCCATGCCAGCACCAAAGAGTTCATGAAGAACCAGTATCAGACACTGAACAGATCCCTCATCCCTCAGCTTGCCCAGAACGGATTGAAGCTTGTGAGACACCATGAGGATCTCACTCCAAAGCAGGCAAAGTACGTGGACAAATACTTTGAGAAGGATGTATACCCGGTACTCACACCTATGGCGGTGGACTCGTCCAGACCATTCCCGCTGGTGCGCAATAAATCACTGAATATAGGTGCACTCATATACGATAAGAAAAAGGACGTGACGGATATAGCGACCGTCCAGGTTCCATCTGTACTTCCAAGGATCGTGAGACTTCCTTCTGAGGAGAAGGGCGTTACCGAGATAATTCTTCTGGAGGAGGTTATCGAGAAGAACCTTGACAAGCTGTTCCTGAACTACGACATAGTGTGTGCATATCCATACCGTATCATGAGAAATGCAGACTTCTCCATAGATGAGGAGGAGACCGCAGATCTGCTGAAGGAGATCGAGAAGCAGCTCAAGCAGAGACAGTGGGGCGAGGTCATAAGACTTGAGGTGGACGAGGCCATGGACAAGAAGCTCCTTAAGGAGCTCAAGAAGCATCTCGGAGTCGATGACGAGGTCGTATACAAGATCAACGGACCTCTGGATCTCACATTCCTCATGAAGGTGAACGGCATAGATGGTTTTGACCATCTGAAGTATCCTAAGTACAAACCGCAGCCTGTACCTGGAATGGGCGATTACAGCCATATATTTGACAGGATAAAGAAGGGAGACATCCTTCTGTTCCATCCATATTATGAGTTCACTCCGGTCATTGAGTTCATAAAACAGGCGGCAAATGATCCTGATGTCCTGGCGATCAAGCAGACACTTTACCGTGTCAGCGGCAATTCACCTATCATCGCGGCACTTGCACAGGCTGCCGAAAATGGCAAGCAGGTAACTGTTCTCGTCGAGCTCAAGGCAAGATTTGACGAGGAGAACAATATAGCGTGGGCCAAGAAGCTGGAGCAGGCGGGCTGTCATGTTATCTATGGCCTTGTGGGTCTTAAGACACATTCTAAGATCGCACTGGTTGTCAGACGCGAGGAGGACGGAATCAGAAGATATGTGCATCTGGGAACAGGAAATTACAATGATCAGACCGCAAAGCTTTACACTGACATGGGACTTCTCACCTGCAGCGATGCCATAGGAGAGGACGCGACGGCGGTGTTCAACATGCTGTCAGGATATTCAGAGCCGAAGAAGTGGAACAAGCTTGCAGTTGCCCCGATCTGGCTGAAGGACAAATTCCTCATGCTGATAGGCCGTGAGGCAGAGAATGCGAGACAGGGCAAAAAGGCAAGGATAGTTGCCAAGATGAACAGTCTCTGTGATCCGGTGATCATGAATGCGCTCTACGATGCCTCAAAGGCAGGCGTAAAGATCGAACTCATCGTCAGGGGAATATGCTGTATCAAGGCAGGAGTTCCGGGACTTTCAGATAATATATCAGTAAGATCCATAGTTGGAAATTATCTTGAGCACTCGAGAATATTCTATTTCTATAATGACGGATTTGAGGATATATACATGGGAAGTGCGGACTGGATGCCTAGAAATCTGGACAAGCGAGTTGAGATAACGTTCCCTGTAGAGGATCCGGAGCTTAAGAAGAAGATAAAGAATATCCTTAAGATACAGCTTGAGGATACACTCAAGGCTCACATCATGCAGCCTGACGGCTCATATGCGAAGCAGGATCTCAGGGGCAAGGCAAAGCTTGATTCACAGATGTATTTTGTGAAGCTTGCGCAGGAGAGTCAGAAGCCGGTGAAGGAAGAGGACAATGACAGGGTGTTCATCCCGGTTGAATCCCACGGCGATAATGAGTGATATAAAGGCAGCACAGAGGCATATCGACAAAAGAAAAATAACAGTTGACACACGGCTGGCGATGTGGTATTCTACCATTGCTGTGTGAAACAGTGAACATAGAAGCAGAGTATCCACTCTCACCTCAGCATGGTCTGACATGACTCGGGTTAATATTTAGCTTAGAAGATTTACAGGGTTTTCCTGAGTTTGAATATGCTTTGTATTAAGAAAGTGGATAGATGGTTCTATCCACTTTTCTTATGTCAGAGAATTGAATTTTAAAAGTGTGGAGGTAGAGAGTCATTAGCGATTTAATGATCAACGAACAGATTAGAGACAGAGAGGTACGACTCATCGGAGAAGATGGTCAGCTTGTTGGAATAATGTCATCCAGGGATGCATACAAGATGGCTCAGGATGCAGGACTTGATCTTGTGAAGATAGCACCTAAGGCACAGCCACCGGTGTGCAAGATAGTTGACTATGGTAAGTATCGTTATGAGCAGGCCAGAAAAGAGAAAGAGGCCAAGAAGAAGCAGAAGACCATGGAAGTCAAGGAAGTCAGACTTTCACCGAACATCGATGCGAATGACCTTAATACCAAGATCAATCAGGCAAGAAAGTTCCTTGAGCATGGCGATAAGGTTAAGGTTACACTGCGATTCAGGGGAAGAGAGCTTGCGCATGTAGAGCAGTCAAAGGTTATTCTTGACAACTTTGCTGAGAAGCTTGCAGAGATAGCAGTTATCGATAAGCCTGCTAAGTTTGAAGGAAGAAGCATGATAATGTTTTTAACACAAAAGCGTTAAATTATTATAGACATATAATTCAAGGAGGAAGTAAGTAAAATGGCTAAATTAAAGACAAAAAGAGCAGCAGCTAAGCGTTTCAAGAAAACAGCTAACGGCGGTTTAAAGAGATCTAAAGCTTATAAGAGTCATATCTTAACAAAGAAGACCACTAAGAGAAAGAGAAATCTTAGAAAGGCTACAATGACAGACGCAACAAACGAGAAGGTAATGAAGAAGATATTACCTTATATCTAATAGATCAGGAGGAAGAAAACCAATGGCAAGAGTTAAAGGCGGAATGAACGCAAAGCAGAAGCACAATAAGGTATTAAAGCTTGCAAAGGGCTACAGAGGAGCAAGAAGCAAGCAGTATAGAGTAGCAAAGCAGTCAGTTATGAGAGCACTTACATCTTCATACGCTGGCAGAAAGCAGAGAAAGAGACAGTTCAGACAGCTCTGGATCGCTCGTATCAACGCAGCAGCAAGAATGAACGACATCTCATACAGCAAGCTTATGCATGGTCTTAAGCTGGCAGGTGTTGACATCAACAGAAAGATGCTCTCAGAGATGGCTATCAGCGATGCTGAGGGATTTGCAAAGCTTGTTGAGGTTGCAAAGGCACAGTTATCATAATATAGAATATAGAATCTTCTATATATAAGTAAAAAGAACCGGATGTGGTATAAACTTACACATCCGGTTCTTTTGTTGCGCGAAAAGGTTTTATAATTCGGAGGCGTATGCTATAATTATAGAGGTTAGGGGGATGACCAATGAGAGTAAAGACACAGAGTAGGAGGCACATATGTTCGTAGAGAGAATAACAAAGGATCAGATGAAGATGTTTCTTGAGACTTTTGCTTGCTGCAGTGAGCAGAAGAACCTCGTTATGAGACTTAACTATGCAGGAAAGGAACCGTATCTGGATGTGACCAGGTTCAGCAATGGTCTGGTATATACTGATTCATATTATGATTTTGACAGTACATACTGCAGTAATCTTTGGAATAAGTTCCTGTATACACAGTTCACACATGAGTATTACACAGCGTTCAAGGAGTACCTTATGAAGGATGTGGACAGAAAGCTCACTAATATGATAAAAATCTGAAAAAAGTTGTTGACTTTGTATTCGATAGATGGTATTATCTTATTCGTTGGTGACGAGCACAGAAGTCGACATCACATAAATATGCGGGAGTGCTGGAA
>NZ_JBCPDQ010000007.1:0-10370 GCF_040915325.1 Coprococcus sp. RTP21281st1_F1_RTP21281_210402 | reverse complement strand
GAATTGGCAGACAGGCTAGACTAAGGATCTAGTGCTGGAAACGGCGTGTGGGTTCAAGTCCCATCTCCCGCATTTTTATTTTGAAAGTCCTATGGAATTTCGGATGTGAGAGAATGGGCGGTTATCAATTACATATAGAATATGCGGGAGTGCTGGAATTGGCAGACAGGCTAGACTAAGGATCTAGTGCTGGAAACGGCGTGTGGGTTCAAGTCCCATCTCCCGCATTTTTTATTTCTAGAGAAAGCTTAAAACATAAGCTTTCTCTTTTTTTTAACTAATATTAACTCCCGGGAGATTTCCTTGATATATGGGCTGACAGGGGGTAGAATCAAATATATTCATAAAAACAGGAGGAATAGAGCGTGTCAAAAGCGATATTCAATAAGAAGGTTCTGGCGGCAGCGATTGCCGGTCTGATGTCCGTGTCGCTGGTTGGCTGCGGAGGCAGTACCGGTGGACAGACAGGAAGTTCCAGAATAAATATAGAGCCGTATAGCAAGGTGGAATTCAATACGGATCAGGTTAAGAGCGGAGATATCCAGTCCTCATTGACATTGGAGCTCAAGCCTGATGGTTACAGCAGCAATGATTACTCGATACAGCAGTCTGACTACAAGGTTCAGGAGGTCAAGGTAAAAGAGGGCGATAAGGTGGCCAAAGGCGATGTGATGATTCAGTTTGAGGCCAAGGATATCCAGAAGACCATAGATCAGTATACGGATCAGAAGGAGCGGGATCAGCTTCTTATAGACCATTACAACAGGCTGGCGAGCATAGACAGCAGCCAGGATTACTCCAGTGACATATCCGCGGCGAAGGAGGATATGGATCTGGCGGATACATACATCAAAGAGCAGAACGAGAGAATGAAGGAGTATCAGGTCATTGCAGACAAGAACGGAACAGTGACTTATGTCAACTCAGATCTGCAGTATGGATATGTCACAGCGGGTGATACGCTCATAACGGTGGATTCGGGTTCGTCTGATTATGTATCAGAGACTGCGGATTCATACGAATTCAAGGAGGGGCAGACCTACGATGCTGATTTTCAGGAGGCAACATTTACACTGAAGCTCACGAAGTGTGAGAAGTATACAAGCTCTGCCACCGGAGAGGAGATGCAGAAACTTACATTTCAGCCTGTCAGTGATATGACCGGAGTGACCGAAGCGGATACCCTCAAGATGGTCATAGATAAGCCGGTTGTAAAGAACGTTGTATATGTGAATAAAAAGGCTGTGTTTGACGGCTCGGGTGAGAAGAAGTATGTGTACACTGTAAATGAGGACGGATACAGGAATGCGGTAGAAGTTACCGTTGGAGATACGGTGGATGATTATACAGTTATCAAATCAGGACTGAAGGCCGGAGAGCAGGTGGTGATAAATTGATGAGACAGAATATTATGCATAAAGGCAGCACACGGACAAAAAAGAATATGACCGCCAGAATAGCATGCCTGGTAATGTCATTTGTCATGGCAGGAGGAATGGCGGGCTGTGGCAAGGAGAACAGCGAGAAGGTTCCTGAGCTCGTTGAACCTGTAAGTACAAACGAGGCATACAGACCGGTCACATATGGAGATATAGGCAAAAAGGTCATCAAGACCGGAACGATAGTCCCAACTGACTATTGTTATTACTATGACACATCTGTGACTCTGTCAAAGGTGTATGTGAATGTGGGCGATGAGGTCAAGAAGGACACGGTTCTTGCAGAGACCGACAGCAATGCATCCACAGCATCGGGAGACGATGGCAGTGGTACAGATTCAGGCTCAATAGTGGATGATTCTTCAACATCGATGGATGGGGACGACAGCTCGGAAGCTGATTCCCAGGATGTGAAGAAGTATTCACATGAGATCAAGCAGAAGATATATGAGCAGAATCAGGCTGAGCTGGACTGGAAGATAAAGGCGTGCGAAGAGATCGGTGATTCAAAGGGCGCTGCAGAGGCCAGAACAGAAAAAGCCATAAATGAGGAGAACAACAGGTACGATAATCTTTTATATGAGTATGAGCAGAAAAAGCTCACACAGCAGGACGAGGATAAGGACAAGGTCAAGCAGAGCGGAACGCTCAAGGCAGACCGTCCGGGCACGGTAACATACGCCAAGAAGATAAGCGGCAGTGAGAATACTGTCGGCGGCGGTGAGAACGTGGTCGTGGTTTCAGATTACAGTGATCCATATATAGAGATAACCGGTGAGAGCTTCAAGAAGAATACATACAGCATGTATAAGAACATGTACACTGTGATAAATGGAAAGCAGTATGACATAGTGCCATACAACTACACCAATCAGGAGATAGCTGTGGCACAGAGCAAGTCAAGTCTTCCATACACAAGATTTAAGCTCAAGGGTGTGAAGGATGCAGATAAGATCCTCAGCGTGGGCAACACGGTGTCACTGTATTTCAGTACATCCGATGCAAAGGACGTACTCACAGTGGGAAATGATTCCATATACGAGGAGAACAACCAGAAATTTGTATATGTCAAGACAGATTCCAGTGAGAAGGAGCGCAGGGATATAGATACCGGTGCCAGCGACAATAACTACACAGAGGTAGTCAGCGGACTCAAGGAAGGCGATCTTGTCTACTACGCTTCAGATGCGGTCATGCCTAGTGATTACACAGAATACACGGTGGCACTCGATTCATATACGAAGACAGCAACGGTGAAGAGCGATTCGTTCTCGGTGGAGGACCTCAACAGTGTCAGCTACACTGCACCATGCGATGGACGTTTCACGTCACTCAACGTCAAGAAGGGCCAGAAGGTTAAGAAGGGGGATGTGCTGTTTGTCATTGACAGTGGCGGCGGAACAGCGGCGGTCAAGGATATAGATAACCAGATCAGCGAGGAGAACCAGACTTACAGTTCGGATCTCAAGGATTTTGATGATCAGATAAATGAGCTTACAAATGAGATCACGAGATACCAGAAGGGTAAGGTGGCAACGCCGACGGATGCAGAGAACACTCTCTACATGGCGGAGCAGCTCGTGTGCCAGAGAAATGTTGTTACATACAACAAGGATCTTAGGATATATACACACAATGCAACCATCAAGAGCTTAAACGCACAGAGAGAAAAGCTCAACAAGAACAATGATGGAAGCGGAAAGATAACTGTCTACGCTGACCAGGCGGGAACAGTACTCTCGGTTGGCGCGAAGACTGATGTGGCTGTCAAGGAAGGTGCAAATGTACTCACAGTCGGAAGCAACGACAATGTGATCCTGGCGATATCCATATCAGAGGGAAAACTTGCTGTAAACCAGAAGGTTTCAATATCAAATAAGAACAACAGCGGTAAGAAGATAAGCGGAGTGTGTGTCGGAAGCACCGGAGACAGCTCCAAGTCATATATCAGTACTGATTCAGAGGGCGGGGTTCACGTAACCAAGTGTTCAGGCAGTGATGAACTGAAGTATTATGTAAAGGTTGATGATGCAAGCTTTTACAAGAAGCCGAAGTCATATCAGGTCAGCTACCCGACAAAGTCCTATGAGAACGTGGTCATGATACCTAACAACATGATCTATCATGAGACGAGCAAGAACAATTCAAATGAGTATGACTATGTATGGCTCATCAAGGATGATGAGATCATAAAGCAGTATGTCACTCTCGGCGAGGCAGACAAGACCAAGACGGTTATACTGTCAGGTCTTTCAGAGGGCGATGTCATAGCTAAGGAATCAGGAGCAACATCCACCGGTGGCTCATCGAGTTCATCAGAAGGTTCCGATAATTCAAAGTCAGGCGCAGACAGCCAGTCGGATGGCGGATCGGATTCATCTGGCGGAGATGCGGCGGCAGCAGAGTAGCAGAGAGGAGATATAATGTTTAAATTTTTATCACATAAATTATTGAACAAGAAGTGGTTAAATGCATGTCTCCTGCTTGGAATCATATTGCTGGTGGCTGTTGCATCGTGCAACCCAATGTTCAAAAACGGAGCGCTGGATATGCTCATGTCGTCCAAGTTTGACGCGGCGATGGTAGAGCAGAACAAGTATCCGGCAACTATCGGCAGATCAGGCTCATGCGCGGTAGACGATTATGCCGATGCCGATGCAGTGCTTGGCAGGATTGGCAAATATGAGGACATGTGGAACTACTACATGGAGATAGATGCTCTGCAGAAGCAGACCAGCCTGTCACTTCAGGCGGGTTACACCCAGAGCAACCTGAATCACAGGACCAGCTTCAACATGACATATATGCCACAGATAGAGGATCATGTGAACATAACATATGGAACGTCACTCGAGGATGCCAAGACAGAGGATGGTGTGTATCCTTGTATCATCTCACAGAGAAACCTTGACAAATACGGCCTTGTCGTTGGAGAGGTATTCAGCATAGATACCGGACTCAGCGATGCCGTTGACTCACAGGGCAATCCTATGAAGTATCAGATCGTAGGTGTATTTGAGGAGAAGGATTACTCAGACAGCTTCTGGTATGACCAGCTTGCAGATCTCGACAGCGAGGTATATGTGAAGAAGGATGACTTCAACGACATGATAGGCAAGTACGGCTTCCTCACAATATACTACGTGGATCACGTCATGCTTGACTACTCACAGATAACACACAAGAATGCCATGGACACGCTGTATTATCTCCAGTCATTTGAGAAGTCAGATAAATATTTTGAGCAGAATTTCAGCAGTGTGCTCATAGATTATAAAGGCGATGCAAGAACCATCGGTATAATCATATGGGTTCTGGAGCTCCCAATACTGGTTCTGCTTCTGGCATTCATTTACATGGTATCAAGTCAGATACTTGAGATGGAGGATGGAGAGATCGCCATGCTCAAGAGCCGTGGTACCAGCACGAAGCAGGTTCTCGGAATATACCTTGGACAGTCGGCAATACTGTCGGTGATAGCCATAGTGATAGGAATCCCTATAGGATATCTTCTGTGTAAGCTTGCAGCAAGCACGGATTCGTTCCTGCAGTTTGGATTTAAGGATACACATTTCTATGGAGTAGATCCGTGGATGATAGTATACAGTCTGGCTGCCGCTGTTATAGCTATATTATTTGTGACACTTCCGGTGTTCAAATACGCCAAGAACTCCATAGTAGAGCAGAAGAGCAGAACAGGAAAGGTAAATTACAGGCCATTCTGGGAGAAGTTCTTTGTGGACGTCATCCTTGTGACACTTTCAATATACCTCCTGTACAATTACAACAAGCAGAAATCGACGATAGCACTCGATATACTTGCGGGTTCAAGACCTGATCCGGTCATCTTTCTGAACTCCTCACTCTTTATATTTGCAGTGGGACTTCTGGTGCTCAGACTCATCAAATACCTGATAAGACTGATATACAGGATCGGAAGAAAGAGATGGTCACCGGCTGTGTACGCATCATTCCTGCAGATCACACGTACGGTCAAGAAGCAGGGATTCATATCGGTGTTCCTTGTAATGACAATAGCCATGGGTATGTTCAACTCGAACATGGCAAGAACCATAAATAAGAACAAGACACAGCGAATAGATTACAATCTGGGAACGGATCTTGTGGTACAGGAGCAGTGGACCAGAGGAACATACATAGACAAAGACAAGAAGACCCACTGGTATTACACAGAGCAGGATTTTGAGAGATTTACAAAGCTCGAGGACAGCCTGTGTGACAAGGTGACAAGAGTCATATACGACGATAATGCCGTCATAAAAGCGGGCGGCGAGGAGTTGGCGGGCAGCGTACTCATGGGTATCAACACCAAGGAGTTCGGTGAGACGGCCAGACTGCAGAGCGGACTCAACAAGGAGCACTGGTACAATTACCTGAATGATCTTGCAACAGTGTCGAATGGAGTCATCATTTCATCAAACCTTGCAAAGAAGTACAATATAAAGGTTGGAGATTCCATAAACTATGCGAGATACAGTCCTATTGCAAGCAAGGAGAAGGAGGAGATCGCATCTCCTAGCGGAACGGTATGTGCCATAGTGGATGCATTCCCGGGATTCCAACAGTATGTGTATGAGAAGGATTCCGAGGGAGAGATGCAGGAGGTGGAGAGATACCTCGTAGTTGCCAACTATGCATATGTTGTTGGTGCATTCAGTCAGACACCATACCAGGTATGGATGCATCTCAAGGATGGTGTGGACTACAAGGATGTACTTCAGGCACTCAGTGATGAGGATGTCAATATAGTGCAGTATGAGAGTGTGGATAAGGATGTGTCAGAGATGCAGGAGTCACCTCTGGTGCTCATAACAAATGGTCTGTTCTCACTGTCATTTATCATAGCGATCATACTTTGTACGGTGGGATTCCTGATATACTGGATAACATCCATCAAACAGAGAGAACTTCTGTTTGGTATCTACAGAGCTATGGGTATGAGCATGCGTGAGATCAACAAGATGCTCATAAATGAGCAGATATTCAGCTCGGTACTTGCCAGTCTGGCGGGATACGGAGTCGGTGCTGCGGCTACGGCGCTTTTCGTCAAGCTGGTTGCCGTGGTTTATCTGCCGGAATCACACAACATAGCGATATCGATAGCTGTGGATCCTTACGACATCATAAAGCTCACAGCGGTTGTTGTATTTATGTTTGTTGTATGTTTCGTAGTCATAAGAACTATATTGAAGAAGATGAATATAACACAGGCATTAAAGCTGGGGGAGGATTAATCTATGGATGAAATTATGATAGAGGCACATGGAATCAAACGCTGTTTCAGACTTGGAAGCGGAGAAGATTTCTATGCACTCAAGGGAATAGATATAACAGTCCCGGCTGGAAAGCTCACTATACTCAAAGGTCGTTCAGGATCGGGTAAGACGACACTGCTCAATATCCTGAGCGCGCTGGATGAGCCTACTGAGGGCGAAGTGATAGTCGGCGGCCACGTGTACAGCGAGATGAACGAGAAGGAAAAGGAGAAGCTGAGAAGATACAATATAGGATTTGTATTCCAGTCGGTTGCCCTGATCCCGATTATGAGTGCGTATGAGAACGTCGATTTCGGACTCAGACTTGCGGAATATGAGGGCAACAGGGATGCCCGTATAAAAGAGGTGCTCGATCTGGTGGGACTGTCATCCAGAATGACGCATTTCCCAAATCAGATGTCAGGTGGTGAGCAGCAGAGAGTTGCCATAGCCAGAGCGGTGGCTCATAAGCCAAAGGTAATATTTGCGGATGAGCCTACAGGAGCCCTTGATACGGCTTCGGGACTTGCAGTCATGAAGCTGTTCCAGGAGCTGGTGTACAAGGAAGGAATAACGATAGTCATGACGACACATGATCCGAAGCTTATGGAGCTCGGTGATGTAGTATATGAGATAGAGGATGGTGAGATAGTTGAGCGATAAGCATTTATTCAGAAAAAAGAAGAACGATGCTGTGGAGCCTGAAACTATAGCACCGGGTGTGGAGACACAGGACATGGAGAACACGGATGGCCAGGAGACGCAGGAGTTCGTGTACGGCATGGATCTTCAGGAAGACGAGGGCACTGACAGCGGGAAAGCCGTGGAAGCAGATCCTGAGGCTGGCACAGATAAAGAAGCCGGCGGGGAGCGCCTTGGTTCTGAGGAGAATATCATAGAGTGTGACAGCCTTGTCAAGATATACAAGACTGACGATGTGGAGGTCATGGCTCTTCAAGGCCTGGAGCTCAACATCAAATACGGCGAGCTCATGGCGGTCATCGGAAAGTCGGGATCAGGAAAGTCCACACTCCTCAATATGATCGGAGGACTTGAGAGACCTACGGCCGGAAAGCTGTATGTCGACGGCAAGGATCTGTTTGCGATGACGGATAAGGAGCTTGTGGAGTACAGAAAGCACACTGTAGGATTTGTGTGGCAGAAAAACTCCAGAAACCTTCTGCCATATATGACAGCCATAGAGAATGTTCAGGTACCTATGTACTTCGACAAGAGCAACAAGGAAGACAAGTATGCAAGAGCCCATGATCTGCTCTGCAGAGTGGGACTTGAGGACAAGATAAATTCATATCCATCTCAGATGTCAGGTGGTGAGCAGCAGAGAGTTGCCATAGCCATAGCCCTTGCGAATAATCCGAAGATACTTCTTGCGGATGAGCCTACAGGAGCCGTGGACAGCAAGACATCCAACATGATACAGGATCTGTTCAGAAAGCTGAACGAAGAGCTCGGGATAACGATAATCATAGTTACACATGATATAAGTCTTGCAAATAAGGTGGGACGTGTGGTTATGATTGCGGACGGCAAGATTAGCACAGAGAAGATCATGAAGGAATCTTACAAGGACAGAATGAACGAGCTGACGACAGATGGCTTCTCATCTGATGATTCACATGAGGAGTTCTCGATACTCGATAAGGCGAATCGTGTACAGATAAGCCCTGATATGCTGGCTGCTGCCGGAATCGACAGCAATAAGGTCAAGGTTCAGGTTGTTGACGGCAAGGTCATCATCACAAAAGAGTGATAGCAGATGGTGTTGTGTCAGCGGGGAAAATATATTATAATTACTTCAATTAAGTAAGGAAAGGTTGGTATTTTATATGAGAAAAGCGGGTTACAAAAAAGCAGCGGCGCTGCTTTTGGTGACATCACTTGTGGCAGGAACTGCGCTCACAGGATGTGGCAAGAAGAAGGTGGATTACAACATGGGAGACGACGAGAACGGCGGTGGCGGCGGTAAGCTGGCATCAAGACTCGACGTACCAGAGTCATACAATGGCAAGCTTGAGGGTATCAATGCAGATACAGGTCTCACAGATGTATCCATAAATGCCACAGAGATAGAGGTGCCTGACACAGATAAGATGTCAGTGCTTTACTATGAGCTTAACAATGTAGACAATGACTACAAGAAGCGTGTGTGCGAGAATATATTTGACGTGAGCGCAGGCGTATATGTATATAACTGGGATAAGCCGTACAAGGAGGATATACAGAGAGAGATAGATTCACTTCAGTCCATGATGGAACAGGCTACATCGGATGATGATAAGAGCTATTATGAGGATTACATGAAGTCACTTAAGGATCAACTCAAGACAGCGTCTGATACGAGAGAGGGAGCCGGAGATTACAGTGGAGACACATTCATCGGATCTGTAGGGGACAACGAGTTCATGGTAACATTCTATGGAAGTGGCGATGACATGTCCACAGGCGGCGGATTCTCACTGGATTACTATCCATCGGATCAGCTTATACAGTACAGACCTAAGGATGGCGCAACAAGTGTATACTGCTACAGCAGTGAATATTCTGACGAGGAGGCTTCCGCAAACACAGCTTCCATCAGTGCGGCAGATGCTGAGCAGAAGGGAACAGATTTCCTTGCATCATGTGGAATCTCAGATGTCATAGAGACAAGTAATTTTGATCTGCTGTGGGATTACAGCGATGCATCAAACAGCACAGTTGCCGCAGAGAAGAATGGTTACATGGTAACATATAAGCGTTCTGTGGACGGCGTGGCTCCATATACACCTAATATATACGGCCTTGACACACTCGCAACAAGTGATGAAACGTGGTATGACACCATGGATGAGACATTCCAGCTCGGCATTGATGACAATGGACTTATCTCAGCATATTGCCTTGATTCCTTCAGAGCAACAGGAGACAAGAAGGACAATGTTGATCTTATAAGCTGGGATGATGCACTCAAGAAGCTTCCGGAGGCTGTAAATAAGTATTACACAGACAACAAGACACAGTACAGCACCATTGAGTTCAACGATGTAAGACTTACATACTACAAGCTCAAGGATGGAGATAAGTACACATACAGCCCTGTATGGGTATTTGCACAGTGCGACAAGATGGAGGATGGAAGCCTCGATAAGGATTATCCAATACAGCTCATCATGTTAGATGCTACCACAGGAGATATGATAGATCTTAAGGATGTCCTGAACCAGCAGACATATGATTCATCTGTAGTTGATTCTGTTATTGACAGTGATTCAGATTTTGATATAAGTGACGACAGCCTCATTGATGAGACTGATATAACTGATACTGACGATGCAGACAGCAGTGATGAGTCAAGCGCAGATGCGATTGATATCGGAGATGCTGATATCGACATGGGCGATCAGGATACAACAGAGTAAATAAAACTCAGACATATAGGTTAAAGGAGAAAAACCCTCATAGACTGATAAAGTGGTATAAATATTGGTCTATGAGGATTTTTTATTGTTGACACATACCCATAGGGGGTATATAATCCGTGGATGAAAAGAGAATTTAACAGCCGTAATGTGCAGATAATAAATGAAAAATCCTAATCCCCCAGCTATGCTGGGGAGAATAGTGTAAGTGGAAACGATAAGGATTACAATAAAAA
>NZ_JBCPDQ010000006.1:161667-261563 GCF_040915325.1 Coprococcus sp. RTP21281st1_F1_RTP21281_210402 | reverse complement strand
GGTTTTTTATTGTAATCCTTATCGTTTCCACTTACACTATTCTCCCCAGCATAGCTGGGGGATTAGGATTTTTCATTCATTTCCATGACCGCTGAATACCATATTCCTTTCCAAAACGTTGAGTACCGTGTTGTTTCCATCCTTCAATTGCATTATTCATAATGTTTGCGATTCCTTTGCTTTCCCACTGTTTCATCTCACCTGTCCGATGCAGTGCATCATCAAACAAAAGCTTTGTACATACATCATCGTCTTCATAATCATCAAGAAACGCCTGGATAATTCCTGCATTTGTATCTTCCGGCATAAATTCTTTCTGCAGTTTCTTCGCTTCTTCTTCAATCTCTTTTGTAAAACTAAGGTATATATTTCCCTGTTGATAAATCACCATAGCCTCTGCCCATGCCTGTACAATATAAGCTTTGCTCTCTTCTTCATTGTTCAGAATATGAACTTCTGCTTTTGTTACATCTGTCATAATCGGGGCAAATCTCCTGTTTCTGGTTCTGTCTAATGGAAGAAAATTAAGATTATTCGATGTTCCGCAGAATACGCACTGTCGTGGTCGGTCCTCTGGGTAAACCTCATAAGGAACTTTGTAAGTTTCTTTCTGTCTGCTTAAAAACGATTTAATCTGTTCAATGTTCTATGCAGTCACAGTTGCTTTCATTTCTCCCATCTCTATAATCCAATGGTTCTGTAATTTCCGGTAAATATTTTCATCATCCAGGTGAACCAGATTGTCACTGAACCAATCGTCATTTATCGCCAGATATTTGAAAAAAGTAGATTTTCCGGCTCCCTGACTTCCTACCAGACAAAGCATAATATCATACCTTATTCCCGGTTCATATATCCTGGATATTGCTGCCAGCATGTGCATTTTCATCACACCAATCGTATAACTGTTCTTGTCAGCTCCCAGAAACCGTGTCAGTAAATTCTCAATTCGTGGAACACCGTCCCATACCAGGCTCTCCAGATAGTCCCGAATCGGATGACACTTATTTTCATTGGAAACAATATCCACTCCTTTTTTATTACTCGTTCACTTGTGATCTCATGATTTTCTTCCAGATACATCTTCAGATTACTATCGTCTGTATCTGTCACTGTGAGGATCTCGCTTCTCCGTTCCCAGGGCACCTCTTTCACAATGTCCATTCTGCCGGAAAGCTCATTTCGTTTAATTGCTTTTTTCAACACTGGATCTTTTTGTAATACTGTTACGCAGTTTCTGATAGCTCATATCCAAAAAGTCCAATGTCTTCGCTTCACTGACTGAACCATCCAGTAAAATCGTGATCCAGTGCTGTTTATTCATATGGTATCCTGGTAAAAATCCATAAGTCTGAATAATCATGCTGGTCATTTCTGGATCGCACTTTACGTCCATGATGGCAACCAGATCATTTCCCTCTAATCCCAACTTAGATTTCTCAACTGTCATGAATACTGCATACCATTTTCCATTTTTATGACGAAGTACAACACTGTCTGGAGATTTACTCCATAAATATTCTGGAACTGTACCGTACTGTTTCTGCACGTATTCAAAGATTTCTTCCGTCTTCACAATCTTTTCAACTCCTGATTCTTCTGATATCCTGCCCATAATCATACCACATTTTCGTATCCCGTACTACCTGCCAAATTCTTTTGCATTTTCCCGGTTCTCCTGACTTTAACTAATAGAGGGGTAAAACAGCAGCAAGGACAGGAAGTGAGGATACACTTCCGGAAAATCCCAATTTAGGGTACCCTGCCCTGAATTGAAAAACGCTGAAAGCAACGATACTACTGCCCTCTCAGAAAGGAGAAACTGCTAATGGCTGAAAGAAAAAGAAACAAAGAAATTCATTTTTATGTCACAGAAGAAGAACGAAAGCTAATCCGCAGGAAGATGATAGAATCAAAAACCAAGAACATGGGAGCTTATCTGCGTAAGATGGCAATCGACGGCTACATCGTCAACACAGATACAACTCCTCTGAAGAAACAGTATGAGGAAATGCACAAGATTGGCATAAATATCAACCAGATTGCAAAAAAGGTAAATACCACCGGAGATCTATATCCGGAAGAAATGCAAGAATTGAAAGAGATGGTGAAAGAACTATGGCATATATTAAGATCTTCCCCATTAAAGTAACAGACAAGAAAGCTCTGGACTATATCACGAATCCAGACAAGACTGATGAAAAACTGCTGGTTTCCAGTTTTGGCTGTTCCCCGGAAACTGCTGATCTCGAATTTTCCATGACTAGAGAAATGGCAAAAAAGAATGGAATGGACAAAGGTGATAACCTGGCATTTCATCTGATCCAGTCATTTAAACCTGGAGAAGTTGATGCCGAAACTGCCCATCGCTTAGGACAGCAATTTGCAGCCGAAGTACTGAAAGGAAAATATGAATACGTGATCAGTACCCATGTTGATAAAAAGCACATTCATAACCATATCATCTTCAACGCTGCAAGCTTTGTTGATCATCACAAGTATGTTTCCAATAAGCGGAGCTACCATAAACTCTGCAGAATCAGTAATCGTATCTGCCTGGAAAATGGACTTGCCACCAGTATGCCAACCGGAGAAAAAGGAAAAAGCTATAAAGAGAACATGGAATATCATCGTGGCACCAGTTGGAAAGCCAAGCTACGTGTTGCAGTTGATAAAGCAATCTGGACTTCCATCAACTATGAGGAATTTCTACAAAAAATGCAGTTAGCTGGATATGAAGTCCGGCAGGGAAAGCATCTTTCTTTCCGTGCACCGGAACAAAAAAATTTCACTTATATGAAATCTCTGGGAAGTTATTATACGGAAGAAAACGTCCGCATCCGCTTAGCTAAAAATCGTAGCAAAGTGAAAACTCCAAAACATCTGTCCAGAGAAGCTCGCCTGTATATCAATATCTCCACGTATGTAACGACTGGCAATCGAGAAGGATTTGAACATTGGGCAAAACTCAATAATCTAAAAGAGGCAGCCCGCACCTTCAACTATCTTTCAGAAAATAACCTACTGAATTATGAGGATTTCAGGCAGCATGTTTCTGATGTTGATGCTTCTGTTAAAGCGGCTGATCAGAGAATAGCACACATCACCAGTGAGCTAAGCACGCAGAAAGTCATTCAGAAACACTGTGATTCTTACCGGCTCTGCCGTAAAGTGATAGAAGATTGCAAATCTGCAAAAAATCCAAAAGAATACCGTTCCAAGCATCTGGCAGAATACCAACTCCACGATTCACTAAAAAAAGAGCTTCAGGATCTCGGTGTTACCAAAATCCCTAGCTCTGAAAAAATCCAGAAGCGGATTGAAAATCTTGAATCTGAACAAGCTGCTACCGTCCGGGAAAAACAGAAATTACAGAAAAAGCAGAAAACACTGGATATCATTCAGCAAAATTTCTCTGTGCTGCTCGATGCTCCTGAAATCAATTCAGACTTACTTCCGGCAAAACGGGAACCTGTTTCTGTCACAAGAGATAAATAAGATTGCACTGACAACTCAATTATTCTCTTCCAAATCTTCCCAAGGTTTCAGACCCATTTCCTCCCAGGTGACACCATACGGTGCACCTCCGGAGGTAATTCCATTCTGAATGTCTCTCAGGATACGTTCTTCATAACTCTTTTCACGCTTTTCAACAATTTTATAAAATTCTTCATATTCCGTTTTAGGAGCAAGCGATTGAACTGCCGTAAACAAACTTTTGCATATATCATTCATTTCAGTAGCATCCGGCATTCGCTGATTCTCAAGATAAAACTTCAAGTGCATTTTGTATGTTTTATCTGCTATTGCACTCTTCTGTTTTTGTTTTAAGTCTTTATAGCTTCTGTCGTTCCTCTGCATCTACAATTCCTCATCTGCCTTCTTTCTCCCGTGCCATCAAAAGCATTTTTTCAAAAGACTGAGCGAATCTTTCATCATCTTCCTCCGTCCGCTTCTTCGGTCCCTTGACATGACATTTACGGGAACTTCTTCTGGCTTTTTTACTCAGGTGACGTTCCATTAGCATCTGATCAATATTATCATCCGTGTACCATTTACCTGATTGATGAATAGCATAAGCACCTTTTCCCAATGCCATTGCAGCCACACCATAGTCCTGTGATACGACAATATCTCCTTTATGGCAGATACTAATCAGTTTATAATCTACTGCATCTGCTCCTGCACCGACAACAACAACTTTACTATAAGTCGATGACAGAACATGGTTTGTATCACACAACAACATTACCGGAACACTATTATCTTTTGCAATCTTTTCAATGATCGCAACCACTGGGCAGGCATCTGCATCAACAAATATTTGCATCTTTCTATTTCTCCTCTGAACCATTATAAGAATAAGCTCTGCTGTTCGTATTCTGCCTCTCGTTTTAGCTGAACCGGTACCTGATGCAGAATTTGCTCCATTTTCCTGTCATCGAACCAATCTTTCAGCTGTCCTTTTTCCAATATCAGCGGCATACGATCATGTACTTTTATCATAGATTC
This sequence comes from Coprococcus sp. RTP21281st1_F1_RTP21281_210402, assembly GCF_040915325.1. Classification (NCBI taxonomy): domain Bacteria; kingdom Bacillati; phylum Bacillota; class Clostridia; order Lachnospirales; family Lachnospiraceae; genus Coprococcus; species Coprococcus sp. RTP21281st1_F1_RTP21281_210402. Next base: position 257,051 of record NZ_JBCPDQ010000006.1, on the reverse strand, counting down.
ATTGGCTGCTGTAGTCATAATCACAAATCGTCGTTCATTCTCAAACCAATCACAGAAGCCAGCCATATACAATACTGGTGCATCATATCTGGAAAATGTATTTTTCTCTTTTAACCGATTCCATTCATAGAACCCACTTGCCGGTATCAAAATGCGGTGATAGAGGATTCCATTTCGAAAAGAAGGTTTGTCCATAACAGATTCTGCTCTTGCATTTATAACCAGATTCTTTCCTTGTGACAATGGATATCCCCACTTGCAAACATCCAGTTTCAATCCATGTTCTGATTTTTCAATGATCGGTGCTACATTGGTTGGAAAGATATCTCCTGCAAAATGTTCCTGCCGGATCCGTTGGTCTATATCATGCACTACTTTTTCGATTTCATCTGCCATATCAGAATCAATATAATATCTACCACACATAATACTTCCTTCACTTATAGATTCTATTTCATCAAATATACATCATTTATTTCTAGGCACTTTAAACTCAGTTAATCTATAATTTTGAATCCACCCCATACATTCTTCACCATCTTCATTCTCCCAAATTATCTGTCGCCACTTTTTATATTTATCTATAATTCTAACAACTTTCCCTTCCTCAAGCTTTTCAATTACAATCGAATGGCAGTCATGCTTCAGTCGTACAATAGATTCTCTATTAACGATTCTATATTTAGTCGTATTTAGCTCCTTCGCATCATATCCCATTCCAACGATGTAATAATTATTGACTTGTTGTGTATAATTGTAATTATTTATCGTTGTTGCTGAAGAATTCGTAACTCCCAAAACAACTGATATAATCGTAATAATAAAGTTCAGCCATTCTCGTATTTCTTTAACATCTATCGTTCGTTTTTCTTCTATTGGCAAATTCTGCTTCTCTTTATTTATCGAAAGATTCGTTGCTCTTTCATATTCCGATGCAATAGTTTCTGACACCGTATCAATATCCCATTCTTCGGATTCTGAGAAAACTTGATCGGTAACTCTTCCCAATAAATTTATATGAGGCTTCTGGCATAATGGTGGAAGCCTAACACCATAAATTAACAACACCATATTGAAAAAACACTTGTGTCCTTTAATGTATTAACTGCGAAGAAAAACACAAAAGGAGTATTCACAAGTGGCTTCAGTTAATACATTATGCAAAAGTGTCCTTAATGTCAAGAACACAGTTATAAAAAATTGTAATCTTTACTCTGATAAGAATGGAGTTAAACATATTCGTATCCAAGCAAGACCTAATAAATGGCACGAGAACGACTGCCCATTCTGCCATAAATCATGCCCTGTTTATGATAAACATTCCAGTAGTATAATGCCGAGATATTACGAAGATAACTCGTAGAAAATGCAAAGTCCAGTCGCAAGTTTAGACACGATATTGCTCTTAACAGTCGTATAAAATCAACATTTGCAGGGATTTATCAAATTCCGACATACCGTCTTAGAAAATGAATAATCCCTCGCAATTCATTATGAACTACGAGGGACTGCTTACTGACTGTTAAAGCGGTAGCCGATCTCACGAACACTATCTATGGAAAAGTGAGAGTTTGTATCACAAAGTTTTTTACGAAGATTCCGAATGTGAAAGCCTACGGTATCCTTTTCATTGCCTGCTGATATTTCGCCCCACACCTTATCATAAATCTGCTCGTATGTAAGAACACGACCTTTATTGGCTGCGAGCAAGCAGAGTATATCGTACTCTTTGACGGTCAGTTCAATTTCCTGACCGTTATTGATAACTCTGCGCCGGCTCAAATTGATTTCTAAGCCGGAAAGGGATAATGTCGGCTCATATGAAATCTCTAATTTTTCAAAATCAGGGTGCTGTTTTACAAAAGCCAGCATATCGTCAAAGGCTGTTGAGTCTTGTGCTTTGAACTCCATTATTACGATTCGTCCGATATTATCACCCCCCTTGGTTAGTTTTTTTGTCTTGGACAACATAAGATTTATTGCGTGAGATAATACGATTCATCAATCGTTTTCAGAATAAAATTCACATCGTCATAACGAGAGGAATCGGACTGAGAGCCTAAACTGCATATCAAAAACTCTTTTCCGTGCTGCTGATAAAGCACAATCAAGTTATAGTCGTCAGACAGAGAGCCAGTCTTAATTCCGCATACATTTTCGTTGTAATATTCGGATGTCGGATCAAGGAAGGCGTTTGTATTCTGCCATATTTGTGTACTGCCATCAGGCAGTGTTGCCGTATAAGTGTTTTGAGATACAATTTCTCTAAACCACGAGTATTCCAACAACCGATATACTACTTCTTTCAAATCTAAAGTGGTGGTAAGTGCCTCCATATCAAAACCACTCGGATCATATAAAACTGTGTCTAAGTACCCCTGCTGTTGCAAATGCAGGTTTAAGTTCTCCATGAAAATCCTCACACGCTCTTGACAGCTTTCTGCTTGCGGCGAAAGTAATCCTCCACAATAATCAGCAACCACATAAGCTGCGTCATTCCCTGACGGTACTAACATTGCCGCAAATAGATTGTGTAAAAAGTATTCTTTTTCCTTGATTTGAGCAACAGACGAGCCAGGTTTCGTGAGTGAAATAGCACCATAGTCTGCAACAACGATACTATCAAGGTCTGCTAAAGTTGACGCATACTCAATAACAAACAGCTTGGCTAAACTTGCAGGAATTTGTGGCTCGTTCTCGTTTTTTGAAACAAATATTTCATCATCAGAACAATCCACCAAAATCAGCGATTTTGCATTATAAGAGTCAGGAAAATCTTCTTTGTAGAGAAAACCATTTATTTTATTCTTTACCTCTCTGAAATTTTCCGGCTGCATTGCCCACGGCACAAACATTATACCTATGCCGATACAAACTACAAGCAAAAACAAAAATACTCCAAATCGTTTTTTCTTACGGCGTTTTCTCTGCATATATGTGCTCACCTCCCAACACCAAAACTCCTATGTGCCATTTTTAATCGGCATAATTTGCCTGAATACACTCTGTAAATCCAGACGGATCTCCCAACTTAGCTTTATCAATATTATCACGAAGATATTTGCGTGTGGCGTCATCACAGCGATCTGTTCCCATATAAGGCATATCAAAGGCTTTTTCGAGTTCAGCTAAGGCTTTTGCCGCCCTTTCCGAATCCGTATTGTAAGTATCAAGCCATTCCTGCATCCAAGAATATTCCCAAAGGTTAGATGCTCTTGTATCGCCATATCCTATCTGAAAAGACGCTCCCGTATCTTCGCCTTCCAAAGCATCAGGCGGCGTAAAGCCCTCCGGCCAATTCAAACTCTCAATGGTCGTTAGGTATTCTTCTTCAATGGTAGCAAAGTCCGTGAAACCTCTTGTGTTTGTGTCGGAGTCCGAAGAAGTGGAGCAGCCTGCCAGCATAATCACCAGCAAAGAAATCATAACACACAATAACAGTCTGTACGGTCTTTCGGATTTTGAGATTGTTCGTTTCATTTTGTTTCCTCCTTGAATTGAGTTTTATTATCTAAGAGCCAATGCAGGCTCTAATTTTGCTGCTTTCAATGCTGGTAATAATCCGCCCAATAATGCTGTAAGCACAGACACAGCAACTGCAACAACAGCAACGCTGATTGGATAACTCGGTGTTCCCACCGGGGAATCCACAGGGAGCAACGCTCCAATACAATGCACCAAAATCAGCGAAATCAAAATAGCTGCAAAGCAAACGAATATTGATAAAATCAACTGTGAGCCTAAAACCAATGCCACAATATTTGTTCGTGAAGCACCTATCGCTCTGCGGATCAGCAACTCATGTGTGCGCTGTTCCAATGAAGATAGTCCGATATTGATCTGCCCTAATACGGAAACAAACAGCAACAAAAGCGAAGTAACCAAAAGCCCTAATTGCAGTATGGACAATACCGAATCATAGGTATCTCCAATATCACTCCGCCCAGCACTTTCCCAGTAACCGCCAATGGTATCAGTCAAAATGTCGCCAAGGGCAGAATGTATCTGTTCGATTGTCAGTCCTGTTGTGGGATGCCAATACACATTTGCATTTTGTACTTGCCACATTGCTGGTGCGAAATTGAGGATCGCCGCAGAATCCGCATAGATAGTCGGAAAATCCCTGCCATCGTTTACTACTCCGACAATATTGAATGGGGTTAACGAAAGTGTGCTTTTTACATTTCCTGCAGCATAGGGCGAATCATTAAAATAGTTTTTAGCTTCTTTGTTTATGACCACTTCAAGCGATCCGCCCTCACTCGAAGGCTCTAACCATCTACCGGATGTCATTGGAAGATTATAGACTTGACTATATGCCTCCGTGGTGCAAACTAAATCAAAAGCCATCAGGTTTTGGTAAACATCATTCGGCGGTATTGGCGTTAAATCTTTCATTGGTGCAAATCGAATATCTTCTCCCATAGAAAAAGTAACAGCGGCTACATCATCAATGGCTTCAAATCTCTGGAATAATTGTTCCATTTTATTTCTATCGTGAAAATCGGATTCCGTTATCACGAATGAGTAAGTAGGTGACCAGCCATATACCTGTGCGTTTACGGAAATCAAATACTCCCGTCCAAGCGTACCAACTAATACCGATCCAAGCATTGCGATAATGCCTACAAGCATTGAAACACTTGTCAGAATACTTCTAAGTGGAGACAGACGAAGGTCTTTAAGTATCATTTTTAGCACAAGTTATCCTCCCTCCATCCATTTCAAAAATCGTATCACAGGTATCTGCAATATCAGGATCGTGCGTAACCAACAGCAGCATAATTCCATTTTCTTTTACGACGCTGTGCAACAGTTCCATAATCTGCGTTCCCGTCTTTTTATCCAACGCTCCCGTAGGCTCATCACATAAAATGGCTTCCGGAGATACTGCAAGCGCCCTTGCGATTGCAACTCTTTGTTGTTCACCGCCGGACAAATTGATTGGGTAATCATTTTCCTTGCTTTCTAAGCCGACACTTTTTAGCAAGCCTGTAATTATCTCGTGACGCTGTTTGGCGGTAAACGACTTTTTGGCATAGAGTAGGGGTAATTCGATATTTTCCCATACCCGCAAGTGCTTAATCAGAGAGTAGTTCTGAAATACAAATCCGATATTATTGGCTCGCAGTATAGACAGATCACGGTCTTTCAAAGCAGAAATAGATATACCATCATAAAGGTACTCGCCCTCATATTCCCGATTTAACAAGCCAATAATGGATATAAGGCTTGTTTTGCCTGAGCCGGACTTTCCGACAATGGCATAACTGCGCCCTCGTTGCAATTCCATATTAGCGTTGGTTACTGTTGTCAGCATATCGCCATTATTCAATTTGACGCTTGCTTTCAAATCCTTTATTTTGATTAAAGTCTTTTCGGAAATTCCTTTCATTTTATCAAATCCCCCTCGGATCAAGGTTTGGCGGAGTAGCAGAAACTACATCGCCCTCCTCTAAGCCGGACAGTATTTCTATATTGGCTCCGTCTGTCACACCCAATGTCACTTTTGTTTCCACTCTTTCTCCATTCGGAGTAATTACAGTAACCAATCCCGTCCCTTGTCTACCCGCTATTACCGACAGCGGCAATATAAGGACATCATTTCTCGTTGTCGCCGTTATGACTACCGTTGCACTTTGCCCCGATTTCACATCGACTGTTTGACTGATCAAGCATTGCAGAATGCCCTCTTGCGGCACGATTCCCGTAAACGCATTTTCATCTGCGGCAGGCGACACCACGGCAATCATATCGGTTGGTCCTACACCATCATATACTTGAAATTTTGCTTTCAACTCTGCATACTCCGGTAAGGTACTCAAAAAATTATCTGCCTCTACATTGAGGGCAAATCCTGTATAATGCACTATCGCTACGGGATAATTACTCGGTACGCTTTCATTGGATGGGGCAATAGAGGTAATTGTACCATCCACCGGAGATTTCAATTCTTTGCCGTTCACAGTTCCAATAATTTGCCCGGCAGTGATTTTTTCTTCTAATTCTACCGCTGTATTAAATATGCCATTTTCGGGTGAGAAAATAATAAACGGTACTGCCGGAACAATAGTCGTTTGCGTTGAAACGGTTGGAGTAATTGTCCCTCGTACAACTGATACCGTTTTTTCTGCGGATGTTGCGCTATCTGTAAGATTGTTTTCGTCTGTCTGCCCAATTGCAGAGCAGGCAGATAGCGTAAATACAAGAAACAAAATAGAACATAGCAGCATTTGTTTTCTTAGCAACTTCATCATTCCTCCTTATGCTGTATCACAAAAAATACGAGCCTCTATCTTGATACTTTTATTGTACCAAAACAGAAGCCCGTATTTTCTTGATTGCTCGTAAGATATTCCTCTTTTTTTCTATGCAAATTCTTACAATTTTCCTACGCCAACGGCAAAGTAATTGAAAACTTGTTTTGATCCTCTTGGCTCTCTGCAACGATTGTACCATTGTGTAGTTCAACAATCTGCTTTGCAATCGCCAAACCTAATCCAGCTCCTCCACTGCTTGTACTTCTCGCTGCGTCAAGCCGATAAAACTGCTCGAAAATCCTGTTTAACTTTTCTTCCGGCAGAGTATCGCCGTGGTTACAAAAAATAATGCTGACCGTATCTTCCTGACATTGTGCGCTGATCGTGATATCCGTATTTTCAAAACTGTAGATAACCGCATTTCTCAAAAGGTTATCAAAAACACGCTGAATTTTGTCTGCGTCACATCGAAGCATTATATCATCATCAACACAAAGATTACATTGCAAATTCTTTGATTTGAGCATAGGCTTAAATTCATATACAAGTTGCTCCAGCAGGCGAGTTAAATTGATTTTCGTGTATTGTAATGTAATATCGTATATATTGAATCGTGTTATCTCGAAAAACTCGTTAATCAGATCCTCTAACCGTTCTGCCTTACCAAGAGTGATTGAAAGGTACTTTTCTCGAAGTTCCTTTGAGATTTGCGACTCATCACGCAGTAAAGTAAGATACCCGATTACAGAAGAAAGCGGTGTTTTCAAATCGTGTGCAAGATACATAATCAGGTCATTTTTTCGCTGCTCATTTTCTTTTGCAAGCCTTGCATTACTTTCAGCCTCTTGTTTTAACTGATTGATGTTAGCGGCGATTTCACTCAACTCCGGGGACATTTCAATGTAACTGACATTCTGATCGAACATTTTTCCTGTCGCAGCCTGTACCTCGTACACATAGGCGACTACTTTTTTCAAAAGTAGGTATGTCATGTATATAATACAGCCACCCCACACGATTACAGCCACTATATAAAGATATACTGTTCTGTAATACAAGTAATAATACAAAACATACTTGCGGAGAATTTCCTCTGCCATAATTCCTAAAAGAAAAGTACCGCCAAAAATAAGCACAGAGCAAATCGCACATTGAATTACATACCCTTTGAACAAGGTAGAGAGCAGATAGTTTTTTTCTTTTTTATTCAATTTCATACCCTACCCCCCAAACAGTTTTAATGAACTTCGGATTTTTTGAAGGTTCATTCAATTTTTCCCGAAGCCGCCCAATGTGCGCCATTACCGTATTGTTACTGTTGCGAAGATACTTTTCTTTCCACACGGCTTCAAATAATTCCTCCGAGGCGACAACTTTACCCTGATGTTCGCACAGATACCACAGAATAGAAAACTCCAACGGAGTCAAGGCTATTTCTTTGCCATACAAGTAGCACTTGTGGCTGACTCTGTTTATCAGTAGACCTCTGATGTCATACTCGTCTTTTTCTTCGGATTGGCTCAAATTAGGACTGTTATAGCTCTGATAACGCCTTAATTGCGTCTTTACTCTTGCCACAACCTCTAAAGGATTAAACGGTTTCGTTATATAATCATCCGCACCAATCGTAAGCCCCATAATCTTGTCGCTATCCTCAATTTTGGCGGTAAGCATAATAATAGGGAAGTAAAACTTTTCCCGAATTTTTTGGCAAAGTCGAAAACCATCAATATCCGGCAGCATAATATCAAGTATCGCTAAATCAATCTGCGACTGTTTGATACATTTCATCGCCTCTAACCCATTATAACATTTATATACTGAATAACCATCGTTACTCAAATACACTTCAAGCAGATCAACGATTTCTTTTTCGTCATCCACAATTAAAATCTTCTTGTTCATTGATCCTACACCTCATTTTCGGGTACGGCTTCCATTATGTCGCCAAAATCACACTCTAAGTATTCGCATATATTCAACAGCACGGGAAGGGTAACATTTTCATTTTTTCCGAGTTTCGCAAATGTACTTTTGCTTGCCCCGACCGCTTCTCGTAATTGACTCTTTTTCATTCCCTTGTCAATCAGAAGTTTCCAAAGTTTGTTGTACCGTACTTTCATTTCCGCACCTCCACCCAAATATAGTTTGTATTATAGCACTTTGAGAGTGAAATCGCAATTATTAAGTCTGTATTTTGAGACTTTTAGTTTTCAAACCGGCACAATATCTTTCTGATATGTAATCCAACCGCCTGCAAAATGCAGGCGGCTTGTGTATTTTAATAGGCAGGTGCGCCGTAGCCAAGAATCTCGTAATAACCGATAGAATACTCATTGACTCGGCAACTGTCGCCGGAGTTGCCCTCGACCGTATAAACCTTGCCGTTTTCGACCTTTTGAACAATACCCGTATGGTCGGATAATCCATCCTGACCACTTTCGTCTGCCCAATCGAAGAAAATAATCATTCCGGGGGCAGGCTCGGCGCTGCCATCCAGCCATTGTCCACGATCCTTAAACCATTGTACTCCGTTGACACAGCCTGCATATTTTGGGATAACTCCAGCGTCGATATAGCCGCACTCGTTGGCACACCAAGATACAAAGCAAGCACACCATTCTACACGGGAGTTAAAACCGTACCACGACCAATACGGCTGACCGCCCACATTGCCAACCAGAGAGAGTGCAACGGTCACGATCTGTCCGTCGCCGCCTGTAATGCCGTAAAGCACCTGTGACCAAAGGTAATTGTTTTCATCTGCAAGCAGTTCAGCGAGGTAGCCTTTCTGTTCTTCGTTAAAACCATATTGCGCCGCCATTTCCTCGGCAGTCTTGTGGCTGACGGTAATATACAGATAGGTTTGTGTGACCGTGCTTTCAGTTTCCACGATATTACCGTGTCCGTCATCGGTTTCGGTAATAACTGTTTCGGTCTTGCTCTCTGTTCGGGAAGATATTTGATTCATCTCCCAAAAGATGTCTTTTAAGAGTTGCTTTTTGCCATCGTCCATTGTGGCAACCTCTTGGGGGTTATCTTGATCCGTATTCGTTTTTACAGAGTAAACGGCAAGCACCTCTTTCCAAACGGCTCTGCTGCCACTCATTTCAAGAACATCATAGGATACCGAGTTCTTTTCCTCTTGCAGCTTGGTATCGTATCTGCAAGTGCTCCGGCAATCATAGCCTTTACCCTGATATCCTCCAGCATAAGAAGTTCTTTCACACCAAACTCTTCGCCAAATACATCCTGATATCTCCGTAAATCATCCAAAAGATATTCCGGTTTTAAATCTCTATCAATTTCCCTCCTTTTGTCTTCACCATATAAACACCAATCCATATTCTTTTCTCCTCCAACTTCAAAAAATTGGGGACTGCTCTGCACAGTCCCCATAAGCCATCGTTTTCTTTTCACTTTATAATGCTGTAGCAAGATCTCTCGCCTTACTCTTTGGGATTGTATCCGTCCCTTTTGCCTTGATTTCTGCCTTAGCTTTCTCCAATCTTCCATGGATTCCACCTTTTACTTCCGCTTTTTCGGCTACTTTTTCTTTCTCCAGACGTGCTTCCCTGCGCTCAGCATTTTCCAATACTGCGGTCTTTTTGTCACAGAACTGAACCTTATCAGAAAGCTGTTCCTGTCTTTCCACTTGTGTCTCATTGACTTCCTGTACCATCGCATTTAATTCTGGAACCTGTAAAATACCGTTATCCGGGAGAATCAGCACTTCATGAACGGAAGATGGGATGACAAAGTAATCACTTCCCAGGCATTCCCCAATCTGTTTTCGAATATCTTCCTGCAGTAACAGGGAAGCTCCATTCATCTTAGATTCATTGGTAAGGCAGAACATTGGATTCTCCACAGTTTCCATATCCAGTTTTTCATTCAAAAGATTCTTCGGTGTTCCTCCAAAAATCATAGATTCGATAATCTGTGTCATATCCACCAGTTGCACGCCTCTGTTCTTATCTGCCATCATCGCATCTGCCTGAATCTGTTCGACAGATACTCCCCATTCGTTCATCAGAGAAACAGTTACTGGAATACTGCTGATTCCCTCTCCATTTTCCTCCAGATTTACTGCATAATAAGCTGCAAAATCTCCGTGTTCTGTGACTACTTTGTCTGCCAAACGATCGGTATTCCATTCTTTGTCACAAATTCTCATCTGTAATTTGTCCTTCATCTTTTCATAATCAAGAATATCCGGAACTCCCATATCAAAAAATTCTGCTTTACCCTGTGCTTCAATACGCATATCAGCTACATCCCCAACACAAGAATCTACATCTTTCCCATTGATATATTCCTGGTAGAGGGAATCCAGATAGACCGTCGGTACGATTCTCTGATCTCCGTTTGGAATCGTAATACCTGTCAGCTTCAAACCGTTGTTTTTTTCTACTTCCTGAAGTTTAATTTCTGCGTCCCTGTAAGACTCTGGCAGATACTCCTTTACATTGTCTTTGACATATTCATAAAATTCTTTTCTGTTCATCATACGCTTTTACCCCTTTCTGATCATGTGATGGTTCATTCTTTTTCTGCTGACCATCTGCTCAGCTTTCTTCTGATAAGCCATCATTCTCTTTAAAGTTTTCTCCTGGTTTTTTCGTGCTTCCTGTCTTTTTTCCATTGCTTTCATCATAGTTTTCTGTTCCTTTCTGTGATTTTGTGTATGAAAAAGGGAGCCTCACATAGAAGCTCCCAATCATAACCGTTGGTTTCCTTATTTGTTTTTCCTTTTTCTGCTGATATAAAGTCCTGCCATACCTCCTGTGGAGATTATCAGAAGCAGGATCGGCAGCCAGATATTTGTGCTGTCACCTGTTTTTGGTGCGTTTGATACCTTCGTCTCTTCATGGGACTGTGGTGTATCCGGTGTGTTCGGTGTTTCTGGAACTTCCGGCTTCTCATTTGTCAGATTAAAGGTAACTTCTACAACTGTAAGTGTTTCATTACTGTCATCACAATCACGATATCCAAATCCTGCGGATACATCAGACTGTGGATCGGCATCAACGATTAACACTTTCATATTTTTTTGTGCTAATCCTACTGCTAAATTAGCTGTACATGCGGACTTTCCAGTTCCCCCTTTTTGGTTTACAATAGAAATAATTCTAGCCATTTTTTCATCACCTTTCAATCAATAAAAATGACCGAATCAGCTAAACAGATTTTCATCCATTACGAGCTAATTCGGTCCTGTTTTCGCTATTAAATTGTAATATCATCACTTTCGTGATACAGTAAAAGCATCTCAGATAAAAGCGAATATTTTCTTTCATCTGAATAAGGTTTTTATAAAAGATAGGCCTTTCCTTCATAAATTTGTTGATTCGTTGCAAGTTTTTTTCAGGACCAAATCGCCTCAACCCCTTGTATTTACTGGGTTTCCGTTGATTTAGTCTTATTTTATCATCATCATCTCCTTCCCTGATTCCTGTCCAGAACAGAATTTCAAATATCAGATAATCCTCACTCCCCGGCTCAATCCCGGCGATAAATCTGTCATATTCTGCTTTCGTCCAGAATTCCAGCTTATTTGCATCCGATTTCCCCATCTTTTTTACTTTCTTACATGGATTTTCCTTCAGATTGTAAATTTTCTGTGCATGGTTAAACAGTGCATTTAACTGATTCTGAATCATACGCTCATAAGTCTTGCTGTATCCTTTTTCCTGAATGGTGTTCTGCCACTGGATAATCTCTGCCGGTGTAATCTCATTCATTTTTCTTGTTCCAAAATACGGAACAATGTGCTTGTTCATCATGTGCTGCTTATTACGGATTGAATTTTCTTTCAGTTCATTCTTTTTATCTTCAAAATAGACTTGAATAAAACTGTTCATCTCCATTTTCATATCCGCTGCAGTTTTTCTTATGAATTCCTTTTCATAATTTAATGCTTCTTTCTTTGTCTTGAACCCTCTTTTCAGCTTCTGTGTTTTCTTTCCTGTCCAGTCAATATAGCGAAAGCTCACATACCAGGTTCCCTGTGTTTTGTCTTTGTAAGCTGACATCTTAAAACCTCCTTCATACTGCTCTCTGAGAGCATCCATAAAATTTTGTTTCCCAGTAGGGACGTGGAATCTTTCCACGAACTGCTACATATCCTTCCTTTGCCAGTTCATCATTGAGCTGCTTCAGAATAGAATATGTTTTACTGCGTTTCACACCTAATTCTTCCATGACATCATCAACGGTCATCATATAATTAGTTCTCATAGCGCCCTCCTTTCCAGTCATTTTTGTGACTCTTTCATTGTTCTCTTATAATAATTCACTTTTGTGAATTTCCCAACAAACATTTGCGAATTTATTTTTCCCATTCCATATCTATTGCTTGCGTATCGACAATTTGTTAAATCTCACTCTTTTGTATCATTCACTTTTGTGCTAGAATAGAAGCACAAATATTATTAAGGAGGCAGCATTATGGTTGGTAAAAAAATCCGGGCATTCCGGGAATTTAGAGGATACAGTCAGATACAATTAGCCGAGCTGTCCGGCATTAACGTAGGAACAATCAGAAAATATGAACTGGGAATCCGGAATCCAAAACCGGATCAATTAGAAAAGATAGCAACTGCACTAGGATTAAATGTAAGTGTTTTTCTGGATTTTAATATTGAAACGGTCGGAGATGTACTCTCTCTGTTGTTTTCTATTGATGATTCAGTGAACCTCTCACTCGTAGAAACGCCTGATCAGAAGATTTCACTGACATTCGATAATCCTACGATGCAGGACTTTTTCAGGAAATGGTGTCAATTTAAAAATGTCTATGAAAAGGAAAAAGCTGAAATATTAGCTATTGAAGATACTGATAAAAGACAGGAAGAACTGGATAAGCTGAACGCTACCCAGGAAGAATGGAAACTGCGTGCTATGGGAACTACGATAGGTTGCCATACTATCGTTAAGAAGGGTGCTGAAGGCAATGACATCAAGACATATGATTTGACATAAGGAGGCTTATTCTATGACATCTTATCCAGCCGGGGGAATAGTTCCACACTATACACAAGGTACAGAATTCTATAGCCATGATGAAGCTAAGGTTTTAGCAGAAACATATTACAGTATTGGAAATGATTTATATCAATCACTGCTCCCCAAACTCCAAACACAAACGCCTTCTCAAGAAGACATCTGGCGTTTGTACCCTGCATTTGTTAATCTGTCATTTTCCTGTGAAATAATTCTAAAACTCTTTTATGAAAATGATCATGGAAATATTGTCAGTGGCCATAAACTATATAAAGATCTCTTTAACAAATTATCCGATGATTCAAAAAAGATTATTTCGGACTTAACAATAAACGCTATGAAAGGTAACTCTGATTCAGATTACACTTATGAAATGTTTATTAGCGATTTAAAAAAAAGCGAAAACACTTTTGCTCATGAACGTTATTCATTTGAAATGATTCCTAGAAAATCACATAGTTTGCAATGTAGTTTTCTACTTACATTTTCACGTATGCCTTACTGATTTTAACAGGTAAGCGATTATATCTTATACGCAATCTCTGTCATCACAATTTCATCCACTCTATTTCTTATCGAATTCATCCTGCGTACCCATTCCATCTGATTACGGCTTTTCAAATCCTCACTAATACCTTCTACCGCCACTAGCTGCTTTGTGAGGCATTCTGCCATATTTTCTGCCTGTTCCTGTATATCGAGGCAGTGCTCTTTCAATGTACCCGTCAACAGCTTTCCTGTGTAAATGCCTTTATGATTATTTTTCAGAAAGCTCTCCCGGAGCATACCATACTTGGTTAGTGTCTGCTCCGGCTCCTCGTTTGTAAATATATTTGGAATTAAATAATCCCCTTCCGTCCTGTATGTAATATTCATTCATATGCCCCTTTCACTTTAAGACATTAAAGTATTATATTCGTTGTTAATACAGTTTTCAAGATTTATTTCATAATCATTCACAGCAACGAAACTCTCTGTTCTTCTCATATATTCTGTTCATAAATTCCTCTCTTTCTCCGACCATCCCGGTCTGTCTGCTCATTCCTTGCTCTTGCCTCTGCATTCTTCCTGTCTATCCTTTCCTGCATAGTTTCCTGTTCCGGTTTTCTCGTCAGATTCAGAAACTCATGCAGCAGATCCTTCTCCGTCAGAAACTTCTTCATTTCTTTTATACGATTTGTGAATTTCTCCACCCGTGTTTTCAGACAATCCACGGTCTTCTCAAGCTCGGCTATCTTTGCCCCATACTTATCCAGCAGCTTGTTTCTTGTAAGTGCTTTCTCAAATGTCGCCACGATCCTGCTCCATTCGGACTTCTTGACCTTGACATACTCCTCGCCGCCGAATATGGATTTGACAGGCGTTGCCGCTGCCTTTACTATCTTGACCTCTGCTGACACTTCCTTTGATATCTTGTCAATGCCATCAGCTCTGATGCCGTATGTATCTATTCTTTCCTGTTGCTCTTTTTCCTTTGTTTCAAGCAATTCTATCTGTCCGGTAAGCTCTACTGCACGTTCCTCCAACTGTTCCACATCGGCATTCAGTTTCCGGGCTTCCACCTTCAACTGTATATTTTCATGCCTCTGCTCCATATTATTTTCCTTAATCTTATCTGCCCGTTCTTCCAGACTCTCAACCTTCCGCATAGCCGCCTTGTACTCCGGCAAGGTCAGATTGTCACGACTGACTCCGAGAACGTCTATCTCTATTCCCTGCTCTCGGCAAAGCTCCGTCAGATATTCACGCTCCCTCTTCTGCCATGCAACAGTTTCATTCTCATTCCGGCTCTTTGCCTTATCGAATCCCATCTGCTGCAACGCCTTTGTCGTCTTTATACACACCCATTAAATCAACCCCTTTCAACAAACAAAGGTGTTAGCTAGGCTAACACCTTTGCTCAGAACTTATGCACAACTCATACCGTACCATCGCTCATTAAAATAAGCTCGTGATACTTTTCCGGGAATGGTGATGTAATTATTTGCTTCAAGCTCTGCATTCAGGCTTCTTATCATCTGATATGCTTTAGAGCGACTGATCCCAAGTAAGCCTATCAAATCATCAGCAGAATAATATATTTTCTCCATGCCATCACATCCTTTCCTTAAATTTATGTTGGGGCATTTATGCCGTTTGGTGTATGTTTTTTCCTCTCTGTATATATAATACCTTCTCCTCTATACACAGTCAAACGACCACAAAAGGCTGTAAATCTCCTCATAAACGAGTAGATTTTTCTTATCTCAAAAAAAAATCTGCTCATTTATGAGCAGAAAAAATAATTATAAAATTTTTATAAATTTTTATTTTTCGACGTTTTTCATTGCAGTAGTGGGCTTCGGCATCACCTGCTTTTGTGCCGGATACACATTCGGTAAAGATAGTAATAAACCACAAAAATAGCCGCCCACGTTTGGAAAACTAAGCGGCATTTTTGTCAAACTAATTTTCTTGGGCTAACCGTCTATCAGTAGCACCTTTTTCTGTATTCAAATTAACACGCATCTACGTGTATGTCAAAATATTTATCCCCTGTACCCTTAATATCCTATCCTTAGATCTTCCCTCTGAGATTTTTATGTCATTTGTAGGGTCAAAGCTTATTTTTTGCTCTAAAATAGGGTCAAAATAGGGTCAAAAACCATTTTCAAGCAGAAAAAAAGACCTCCGAGGGCGAACCCTCGAAGGTCTGAAAATTCTTTATTTATGCGGTTTATCAAAGATTACTCGATGATAGATGCAACTCTTCCTGAACCTACAGTTCTACCACCCTCACGGATAGCGAATGTAAGACCCTGGCTCATAGCGATTGGGTGGATGAGCTCGATTGTCATCTCTACGTTATCACCAGGCATGCACATCTCTGTACCAGCTGGAAGGTTACATACACCTGTAACGTCTGTTGTTCTGAAGTAGAACTGTGGACGATAGTTGTTGAAGAATGGTGTATGACGACCACCCTCGTCCTTTGTCAGAACGTAAACCTGTGCTGTGAACTTTGTATGACATGTAATTGAACCTGGCTTACAAAGAACCTGTCCTCTTACGATATCCTCTCTCTTGATACCACGAAGAAGGGCACCGATGTTATCACCAGCCTGACCTTCGTCAAGGAGCTTTCTGAACATCTCGATACCTGTTACTGTTGTCTTCTGGATCTCTGGCTTGATACCAACGATCTCAACTTCATCATTGAGGTGAATTACACCAGCCTCTACTCTACCAGTAGCAACTGTACCACGACCTGTGATTGTGAATACGTCCTCTACAGGCATGATGAATGGCTTATCTGTATCTCTCTGTGGATCTGGAATATATGAATCAATTGTATCCATAAGCTCCATGATCTTGTCTCCCCAAGGTCCCATTGGATCCTCAAGAGCCTTAAGAGCTGAACCCTTAACGATAGGACAATCATTGAATCCGTACTCCTCAAGCTGCTCTGTAACTTCCATCTCAACGAGCTCGATAAGCTCCTCATCGTCTACCATATCACACTTGTTAAGGAATACAACGATGTAAGGAACACCAACCTGACGTGAAAGAAGGATATGCTCCTTTGTCTGAGCCATAACACCATCAGTAGCAGCAACAACAAGGATAGCACCATCCATCTGAGCTGCACCAGTGATCATGTTCTTAACGTAATCAGCATGTCCTGGACAGTCAACGTGTGCGTAATGTCTCTTCTCTGTCTCGTACTCAACGTGAGCTGTAGAGATAGTGATACCTCTTTCTCTCTCCTCTGGAGCCTTATCAATGTTCTCGAAATCTGTAGCTGTGTTACCAGCAACTCTCTCTGAAAGAACCTTTGTGATAGCAGCTGTAAGAGTAGTCTTACCGTGATCTACGTGTCCGATTGTACCGATGTTACAATGTGGCTTACTTCTATTAAACTTTTCCTTTGCCATGATATAAAATCCTCCTTAAAAATTATACCCCACGCGGGTTACTCGGCTAAAAATCATTATATAGAAAATACTAGAGATTTTCAACCATTTTTTATCTCTTTATACCAGCAGGCTAACGATATGTAATCTTTAACCTGCCAGCATATATAATTTTTTATTTATATGACCTGAAAGACCAGGAAAATGTCTTTCGTCAAATATCTTACTTAGAATGCTCTGCGATAACCTTCTCCTGAATGCTCTTTGGACACTGAGCGTACTTCTCAAAGAACATTGAGTAGTTACCACGACCCTGTGTTGATGAACGAAGCTCTGTTGAGTATCCGAACATCTCTGCAAGTGGAACGAATGCTCTGACGATCTTACCACCGCCGATATCATCCATACCCTCGATCTGGCCTCTCTTAGCATTTAAGCTTCCGATTACATCACCGAGGTACTCCTCAGGCATTGTAACCTCAACCTTCATGATAGGCTCAAGAAGAACTGGGTCAGCCTTAGCCATAGCCTCCTTGAATGCCATAGAACCAGCGATGTGGAATGCCATCTCTGATGAATCGACCTCATGGTATGATCCATCGTATACGTTAGCATAAACACCAAGTACTGGGTAGCCGCCAAGGATACCAGCCTTAGCTGCCTCTTCGATACCCTCTCCAACTGCTGGGATGTACTCCTTAGGAATAGCACCACCGACAACTGTTGACTCGAACTTGAATGTCTCCTCACCGTTAGGATCCATAGGCTCGAACTTAACCTTACAATGACCGTACTGTCCACGACCACCTGACTGCTTAGCATACTTGCTGTCGATATCAACTGGCTTTGTGAATGTCTCCTTGTAAGCAACCTGAGGTGCACCAACGTTTGCCTCAACCTTGAACTCACGGAGAAGACGATCAACGATAACCTCAAGGTGAAGCTCACCCATTCCGGCAATAATTGTCTGTCCTGTCTCTTTGTCTGTATGAGCCTTGAATGTAGGATCCTCCTCAGCAAGCTTTGCGAGTGCCTCACCCATCTTACCCTGATCATTCTTGGTCTTAGGCTCGATAGCAAGCTCGATAACTGGCTCTGGGAATTCCATTGACTCAAGGATAACTGGATGCTGCTCATCACAGATTGTGTCACCTGTAGTTGTAAGCTTGAAACCTACAGCAGCTGCGATATCTCCTGAGTAAACCTTATCAATCTCTTTACGAGCGTTGGCATGCATCTGTACGATACGTCCTACACGCTCCTTCTTATCCTTTGTTGCATTCAGTACATATGAACCTGAGTTCAGTGTACCTGAGTAAACTCTGAAGAATGCAAGCTTTCCAACGAATGGATCTGTCATGATCTTGAATGCAAGAGCTGAGAATGGCTCATCATCTGATGAATGACGAACAACCTCGTTACCGTCTGGATCAACACCTGTGATATCAGGGATATCTGTTGGTGCTGGCATGTACTCGATAACACCGTCAAGCATCTTCTGAACACCCTTGTTCTTGTAAGCTGAACCAAGGAATACAGGAACTGCCTCACATGCGATAGTTGCTCTACGAAGAACCTTCTTCATCTCATCGATTGATGGCTCCTCGCCCTCAAGGTACATCATCATTAAGTCGTCATCTAACTCGCAGATCTTCTCGACAAGGTTCTCATGCCACTTGTCTGCAAGCTCCTTAAGGTCATCAGGGATAGTTGTGATCTCGATGTCCTCGCCCTTATCATCTTTGTAGTAGTATGCTTCCATCTCGAACAGATCGATCAGACCGATGAAGTCTGACTCTTTTCCGATAGGGATCTGTACTGGAATTGCATTCTTGCCCAGACGATCAATGATTGTCTGAACTGAGTAGAAAAAGTCTGCACCCATTTTATCCATCTTGTTGATGAATGCCATACGAGGTACATTGTATGTGTCAGCCTGACGCCATACGTTCTCTGACTGAGGCTCTACACCAGCCTTAGCATCGAATACACCTACAGCTCCGTCAAGTACACGAAGTGAACGCTCAACCTCAACAGTGAAGTCAACGTGTCCCGGAGTATCGATGATGTTGATTCTGTGCTCTAACGCGCCAGCCTTTGGTTTGTGATGATCCTCAAGTGTCCAGTGACATGTTGTAGCAGCTGAAGTAATTGTTATACCTCTCTCCTGCTCCTGCTCCATCCAGTCCATGGTAGCTGTACCGTCATGAGTATCACCAATCTTATAGTTAACACCAGTATAGTATAAGATACGCTCTGTAAGAGTTGTCTTACCTGCATCGATATGAGCCATAATACCAATGTTTCTTGTTCTGTCCAATGGATATTCTCTTCCAGCCAACGGATTGTCCTCCTTTTGCTAATTTTCGTAACACATCTATTGTGTCCCATATACACATAAGCATGCATGCAAATGCATTCTCACACAGATAATTAGAATCTGTAGTGAGCGAATGCCTTGTTTGCCTCTGCCATCTTGTGCATGTCTTCTTTTCTCTTTACAGATGCACCTGTGTTGTTAGCTGCATCCATGATCTCCTTCGCAAGTCTCTCTTCCATAGTCTTCTCACTTCTTGCACGTGAGAAAGCTGTTAACCAACGAAGTCCGAGAGCCTGTCTTCTGTCAGGTCTTACATCGATAGGTACCTGATATGTTGCACCACCGATACGTCTAGCCTTAACCTCGAGGAGTGGCATGATGTTGTTCATAGCCTCTTCGAATACCTCTAATGCAGGCTTACCAGTCTCTTCTGCGATACGATCAAATGCACCGTAGACGATCTTCTGTGCTACACCCTTCTTACCATCTAACATAATGTTGTTGATAAGCTTTGTAACGACCTTATTGTTGTAAATTGGATCCGCTAATACGTCTCTCTTTGCGATATGTCCTTTACGTGGCACGGTTCTTCCCTCCTTAATTATTTATTAAATCTTCGGTACTCACATTCTCTCTATAATTATGGAATGTGTTCGTGCTGTTATCTGTCTTAATTGTTTCTATCTGAATTATTATCTATATAAAAACATGACCTTACCAGCACAAATTAGAATTGTGTTCTAGCATGTTTTATTTTGCATCCTTAGGACGCTTTGCACCATACTTTGAACGAGCCTGACGTCTCTTTGCTACACCTGCTGTATCAAGAGTACCTCTGATGATATGGTATCTTGTACCAGGTAAGTCCTTTACTCTTCCACCACGGATAAGTACAACGCTATGCTCCTGAAGGTTATGACCCTCACCTGGGATATAACTTGTTACTTCGATTCCGTTTGAAAGACGTACTCTGGCGATCTTTCTAAGAGCTGAGTTAGGCTTCTTAGGAGTAGCTGTCTTAACTGCTGTACAAACTCCTCTCTTCTGTGGTGAGCTTGTCTCTACTGGCTTCTTCTTGAGTGAGTTGAAACTTCTCTGAAGAGCTGGTGCAGTTGACTTCTTCTCTACTGTCTGTCTTCCTTTTCTAACTAACTGGTTAAATGTTGGCATGTTTTCACCTCCTGTATATAAATTAAAAATGATAAAGCATGTTTTTACGCATGCTTTATCATTATATAGTCGAGTATTTTCTCTGTCAAGCATTTATTTGACAAATATTTTCTTAACGAACTCAAAGACTCTCTCTGTTTCCATTGCCAGTCTGGCTTGATCAAATTCTGTATAACCTTCATTTACAAGAAACGCCTGTCCCATTATATATTTGTGCATTTCCTCATTTATCTGATCTGCAACAATCTCATCACAGTGAAGTGTATCAACTAACATCTTCTCTGTCCTGGTATCCTTAAACAGTCCATGTCCCGAGTCATTGTCTGCAACGAGCTGTCTGAACAATACCCTCTCACTGTCTGCAAACTCACAGACAATAGTGGTCTGGCTGACATAATCCGCATTCTCTTTCTTACACAGACTTGTCTTCAGGGAACCGTAAACCTCATTTATACGCTCTGTTGTAATCTCTATAACGGCTCCCATATCAACAAAATTCTCATATATTGGTTGTGTTGAACAGGAAATCTCTTTTGCCAGTTTTCTTGCTGTTATTGCGGCAATTCCTTCTCTTCTGGCAAGGTTATACGCCGCTTCTAATATACCTTCTTTATTGATTTTCTTTACAGCAGCCATATTATTCCATTTCTTTCTTACTAAATATTTCCAAAAAGAAATCCGGCATATCCTATTTCTCACAGGTATATCTGAATACCTTTATGAGAAATTGACATATCCCGGATTCCCCTTATATCCTTCATGTCGAGCAGCTTCGCAGCCACTACTTTTTTATATACATCCAAGCAAATGAGTGATTACTCTTCGTCAGCATCTCCGGCTGTATCGAGGGTCTCAAATACGATCTCCTCTGAATTTACATTCTCTAACTCTTCGTAATCATCTGTATCCTCATCTTCATCAAAGAAGTTAAGCTCTTCCATATCAGTGTCAAGCTTTACTGAACGATATCTCTTCATTCCTGTACCAGCAGGTATAAGCTTTCCGATGATAACGTTTTCCTTAAGTCCGATAAGTGGATCAACCTTACTCTTGATCGCAGCATCTGTAAGAACCTTTGTTGTCTCCTGGAATGATGCAGCCGACATAAATGAATCAGTTGCAAGTGATGCCTTTGTTATACCAAGCATTATCTGTGTTCCAGTTGCAGGCTCCTTGCCCTCTGCGATAAGCTTCTCATTTGTATCTTCAAACTCAAGCAGATCTGCCTGTGTTCCTGGAAGATAATCTGAATCTCCCGGCTCATCAATTATGATCTTCTTAAGCATCTGTCTTACGATGATCTCAATGTGCTTATCATTGATATCAACACCCTGAAGTCTGTAAACCTTCTGAACCTCACGGAGCATGTAATCCTGAACTGCACGAACACCCTTTATCTTAAGGATATCATGTGGATTAACTGATCCCTCTGTAAGCTCATCACCAGCCTCAAGTACCTGGTCATCAAGAACTCTGATACGTGAACCATAAGGAATAAGATATGCCTTTGACTCACCTGTCTCATCGTTTGTTATGACAACCTCTCTCTTCTTCTTGTTGTCACGGAGCTGTACCTTTCCGCCAAACTCTGCAATGATCGCAAGTCCCTTTGGCTTTCTGGCCTCGAAAAGCTCCTCAACTCTTGGAAGACCCTGTGTGATATCGCCACCGGCAACACCACCTGTATGGAATGTTCTCATTGTAAGCTGTGTACCAGGCTCACCGATTGACTGTGCAGCGATAATTCCAACTGACTCACCAACCTGTACAGGCATTCCTGTTGCCATGTTCGCACCGTAGCACTTTGCACACACACCGAGGTGTGACTTACATGTGAGGACTGTTCTGATCTTAAGCTTTGCATCTGATCTTACAACTTCGTTTCCATCGTCATCCTTAACGGTGAATGGAACGCCGTTGGCATCGACACCCTTCTTAACAATGAGCTCAGCTCTCTTAGGAGTTACCATATGATTTATCTTGACAAGCATGTTGCCCTCTGCATCATATACAGACTCTGCAAGGTAACGTCCTGTGATTCTCTCCTGAAACTCCTCGATCATTTCCTTGCCTTCTCTGAAGGCCTCAATGACCATACCCGGAATTGAATCTCTTCCTATACTACAATCAGGCTCTCTGATTATAAGATCCTGTGATACATCTACAAGTCGTCTTGTCAGGTATCCTGAATCGGCTGTACGAAGAGCTGTATCTGACAGACCCTTACGAGCACCATGCGCTGAAATGAAATACTCCAGAACGTCAAGTCCCTCTCGGAAGTTAGACTTGATTGGGAGCTCAATGGTCTTACCTGTTGTATCTGCCATCAGTCCTCGCATACCTGCAAGCTGCTTGATCTGCTGATTAGAACCACGGGCTCCAGAATCAGCCATCATGAATATATTGTTATATTTATCAAGACCTGCGAACAGGAGATCCTGCAGATGCTTATCTGCCTTCTCCCAGATCTTAACTACTGCCTGATATCTCTCCTCGTCTGATACAAGACCACGTCTGAACTTCTTGGTGATTTGGTCAACGAGCTTCTGTGCATCCTCAAGGATATCCTTCTTCTCATCAGGCACCTTCATATCTGAAATAGATACTGATATAGCACTTCTTGTTGAATACTTATATCCTATTGCCTTGACATCATCAAGAACCTCTGCAGTCTTTGTTGCACCGTGTGTATTGATACACTTGTCAAGGATTGGCTTGAGCTGCTTCTTTCCTACATGGAAATCTATCTCAAGCTTCAGAGCGTTCTCACGAACAGTTCTGTCTACATATCCGAGATCCTGTGGAATGATCTCATTGAAGAGAAGCTTTCCAAGTGTTGTATCGATAACACCTGTAACTTCCTCGCCCTCGAACTCACCGGTTCTTCTTACATGGATCTTGGTGTGAAGTGTAATTCCACCATTCTCATATGCAAGTATTGCCTCATTCTTGGACTTAAAATATCTTCCCTCTCCGATCTCGCCTTCCTTTTCCATTGTCAGATAGTAGATACCAAGTACCATATCCTGTGAAGGAACGGCAACAGGCGCACCATCTGATGGCTTCAGCAGGTTGTTAGGTGAAAGCAGAAGGAATCTACACTCAGCCTGTGCCTCTACTGTAAGTGGAAGATGGACAGCCATCTGGTCTCCATCGAAATCGGCATTGAAGGCTGTACATACGAGTGGGTGAAGCTTTATAGCCTTACCGCCTACAAGCACTGGCTCAAATGCCTGGATTCCAAGTCTGTGAAGTGTAGGGGCACGGTTAAGCATAACCGGATGCTCCTTGATGACATCCTCAAGAATGTCCCAAACCTGTGGCTCAAGCTTCTCTACCATCTTCTTTGCCTGCTTGATATTGTTTGCCTTACCTGTAGCTGTAAGCTCCTTCATAACAAATGGCTTGAACAGCTCGATAGCCATCTCCTTAGGGAGACCGCACTGGTAAATCTTAAGCTCTGGTCCAACTACGATAACTGAACGTCCTGAGTAGTCAACTCGCTTACCAAGAAGGTTCTGACGGAAACGTCCCTGCTTACCTTTCAGCATCTCTGAAAGTGACTTCAGTGCTCTGTTACCAGGGCCTGTTACCGCACGTCCACGTCTACCGTTATCTATAAGTGCATCAACTGCCTCCTGAAGCATTCTCTTCTCATTTCTCACGATGATCTCAGGAGCACCGAGATCAAGGAGTCTGCGGAGACGATTATTTCTGTTGATAATTCTTCTGTACAGATCGTTGAGGTCTGATGTTGCAAATCTTCCACCTTCAAGCTGTACCATAGGTCTGATATCTGGTGGGATAACAGGTATTACATTCATGATCATCCACTCAGGTCTGTTCTCTGATGTTCTGAATGCCTCCATTACCTCAAGTCTCTTGATGATCCTTGTACGCTTCTGGCCGCTGCATGTCTCAAGCTCTTTCTTAAGCTCTGCGCTCTCGGCATCAAGGTCTATTGCCTTGAGAAGCTTCTGTATAGCCTCTGCGCCCATCTCTGCAACGAATGAACCGTAACCATACTCCTTCTCTGCCTCTCTGAACTCCTGCTCGTTGAGGATCTGCTTGTAAGCAAGCGGAGTATCCTTTGGATCTGTTACTATATATGATGAGAAGTACAGTACCTTCTCAAGCACTCTTGGTGATATATCAAGGATCAGTCCCATACGGCTAGGGATTCCCTTGAAGTACCATATATGTGATACAGGAGCAGCGAGCTCAATATGTCCCATACGCTCTCTACGAACGTTGGACTTTGTTACCTCAACTCCACACTTATCACACACGATTCCCTTGAATCTGATCTTCTTGTACTTACCACAATTACACTCCCAGTCCTTCTGTGGCCCAAATATTCTCTCACAGAACAGACCGTCCTTCTCAGGCTTAAGTGTTCTATAGTTGATAGTCTCAGGGCGCTTTACCTCACCATGTGACCATTCTCTTATCTTTTCAGGAGATGCAAGTCCGATTTTTATTGCGTCAAAGTTCAATGACTTTTCCTGTTCTGCATTGTCTACATTGTATTCTGGCATCTTACAAAGCTCCTTTCTTATTCTTCCTCATTATTATCCATATAATCTGAATCGCCGAGGTCTTCCATATCACTTATATCGTCGTTCTCATCAACCTCTGAGAATCCGCTTGCCTGAAGCTCATCTGCGTCATCGCCTCTGAACACCTCAGGTGCATCGCTCTCATCCATATCATCGTCTCTGTCTGATGATCTGTCGCTGAGAAGTCTCTTGATACTTGTGTTGTAATCATAAGCTTCCATGGTCTCGCTGAGATCAACTTCAACCATCTTCTTGTTGCCTTCCTCGTCCTCTTCCTCTCTTACGACTCTTACATCAAGTCCGAGAGCCTGGAACTCCTTGAGAAGTACCTTGAATGACTCAGGCACACCAGGTGCTGGTATATTGTCGCCCTTGATAATAGCCTCATATGTCTTAACACGTCCTACAACATCATCAGACTTAACTGTCAGAATCTCCTGCAGTGTGTATGAAGCACCATAAGCCTCAAGAGCCCAAACCTCCATCTCTCCGAAACGCTGTCCACCAAACTGAGCTTTACCACCCAGTGGCTGCTGTGTTACCAGTGAGTACGGACCGGTTGAACGAGCATGGATCTTATCATCAACCAGATGGTGCAGCTTGAGGTAATGCATGTAACCGATAGTTACAGGGGCATCAAAGTTCTCACCTGTTCTACCATCACGGAGCTGAACCTTACCTGTTCTGTTGATAGGCACGCCCTTCCACTCTGCTCTGTGGTCTCTGTTCGTGTAGAGGTAATCCATAACCTCAGGCTTTACTGTATCCTTGTACTTAGCCTCGAAGTCTTCCCATGTACCATTTGCATAGTCATTGGCCATCTCCAGTGTATCCATGATGTCAAACTCTGTAGCACCATTGAATACAGGAGTGGATACCTTGAATCCAAGAACCTGTGAAGCAAGTCCGAGATGGATCTCGAGGACCTGTCCGATGTTCATTCGTGAAGGAACGCCCAGTGGGTTAAGCACGATATCAAGAGGACGTCCGTTTGGAAGGAATGGCATATCCTCAACAGGGAGCACTCGTGAAACTACACCCTTGTTACCATGACGACCAGCCATCTTATCTCCGACCTGGATCTTTCTCTTCTGTGCTATATATACTCTGACCTTCTTGTCTACGCCTGCCGGAAGATCGTCTCCATCAGCACGTGTAAATACCTTTGCATCTATAACAATACCGAATGCTCCGTGTGGAACCTTCAGTGATGTATCTCTTACCTCTCTTGCCTTCTCACCGAAGATGGCACGAAGAAGTCTCTCCTCTGCTGTCAGCTCAGTCTCTCCCTTTGGAGTAACCTTTCCAACGAGGATATCACCGGCACGAACCTCTGCGCCGATTCTGATGATACCATTCTCATCAAGATCCTTGAGGACATCATTTGACAGACCTGCAAGATCTCTTGTGATCTCCTCCTTACCAAGCTTGGTATCACGAGCCTCACACTCGTATTTCTCTATATGAATTGATGTGTATACATCATCCTGTACAAGTCTCTCGCTGAGAAGAACCGCATCCTCGTAGTTGTAACCTTCCCATGTCATGAAACCGATCAGTGGGTTCTTACCAAGTGCGATCTCTCCGCCAGATGTTGAAGGGCCATCTGCGATAACCTCTCCAGCCTTTACGTGGTCACCCTTGAACACGATAGGTCTCTGGTTCATACAGTTACCCTGGTTGCTTCGTGCAAACTTGATGATGTGATATACATCCTTTGTTCCATCCTCATCTGCTCTTACACAGACCTCTGTGCTGTTTGAATATTCTACAACACCGTCTCTCTTGGCAACGACGCAGACACCTGAATCTACAGCAGCCTTTGCCTCCATACCTGTTCCAACCACTGCTGACTCTGTCATCATAAGAGGAACCGCCTGACGCTGCATGTTTGATCCCATGAGGGCACGGTTAGCATCATCGTTCTGAAGGAATGGGATCATCGATGTAGCAACTGAGAATACCATCTTAGGTGATACATCCATGAGATCAACCTTTGACTTAGGGAACTCGGTTGTATCAGCTCTGAATCTTCCTGATACATTGTTCTTGACAAAGTGTCCATTCTCATCTATAGGCTCATTAGCCTGTACTACTCTGTATCTGTCCTCCTCGTCTGCTGTAAGGTAAACAACCTCATCTGTAACAACAGGGTTAGAAGGATCTGTCTTATCAAGCTTTCTATATGGAGCCTCAACGAAACCATACTCGTTGATACGCGCATATGTAGCCAGTGAGTTGATAAGTCCGATGTTAGGACCCTCAGGGGTCTCGATAGGACACATTCTACCGTAATGTGTATAGTGTACATCTCGGACCTCGAATCCGGCTCTGTCTCGTGAAAGTCCACCAGGGCCAAGGGCTGAAAGTCTTCTCTTATGAGTCAGCTCTGACAGAGGGTTATTCTGATCCATAAACTGTGACAACTGTGAACTTCCGAAGAACTCCTTAACAGCAGCCGTTACAGGCTTGATATTGATAAGGGACTGAGGTGTGATAGACTCAGCATCCTGTGTTGTCATTCTCTCTCTTACAACTCTCTCAAGTCTTGAAAGACCGATTCTATACTGGTTCTGAAGAAGCTCTCCAACCGCTCTGATACGTCTGTTGCCCAGATGGTCGATGTCATCGTCATTACCAATGCCATACTCGAGGTGAATGTTGTAATTTATGGAAGCAAATATGTCTTCCTTTGTAATATGCTTTGGTACGAGGTCTGACATGTCTCTCTCTATGGCAGCCTTGAGCTTCTCTGTATCATCACCATACTCCTCGAGGAGTCCCTCGAGAACCGGATAATATACTCTCTCCACAATGCCAAGCTCAGCAGGATCAAAATCCACATAGTTGGCAATGTTGACCATCATATTAGAAAGAACCTTAACGTTTCTCTCCTCTGTCTGGATCATAACATAAGGAACTGCTGCATCCTGAATTGTGTCTGCAAGCTCCTCTGATACTGTTGTTCCAGCTTCAGCGATAACCTCTCCTGTGCTAGGATCGATAGCATCCTCAGCAAGGACATGTCCTGCTATACGAGCCTTGAGAGCAAGCTTCTTGTTGAACTTGTAACGTCCAACCTTTGCAAGATCGTATCTTCTCGCATCAAAGAACATAGCATTAATAAGGCTCTCTGCATTCTCAACTACTGAAGGCTCGTCTGGTCTGATCTTCTTGTAAAGCTCTACCACGCCCTCTGCATATGACTTTGCAGGATCCTTGTTAAGACTCTCCATGATCTTTGGCTCCTCGCCAAATAAATCTATGATCTCCTGATCTGTTCCAAGACCAAGTGCACGGATAAGAACAGTCACAGGTACCTTTCTGGTTCTATCCACACGAACATAGAATACATCGTTGGAATCTGTCTCATACTCCAGCCATGCACCTCTGTTAGGAATTACTGTACATGCATACAGCTTCTTACCAACCTTATCATGTGTTATATCATAGTAAATACCAGGTGAACGCACTAACTGGCTTACTATAACTCGCTCTGCACCATTGATAACGAATGTTCCTGTCTCTGTCATAAGAGGAAGATCACCCATGAATATCTCATGATCTGACATCTCCTTAGCATCTCCGACTCTGAGTCTGACCTTGACTCTGAGAGGCGCCGCATATGTTGCATCTCTCTCCTTGCATTCCTCGATACTGTACTTCAAGTCATCTTTACAGAACTGAAAATCTACGAACTCAAGACTATACTGTCCAGAGTAATCAGTGATAGGAGAAATATCCCTGAATGCTTCCTTCAGACCGTCAGTTAAGAACCAATTGTATGAATTCTTCTGAACCTCTATGAAGTTAGGCATCTCCAGGACGTCCTTCTGCTTAGCGTAGCTCATTCTGTAGCCTTTTCCAGACTTGACAGGACTAATTCTGTTCTTTTCCATCGACACATTCACCCCTTGGAATTTATTTTTATGCTTTTTAAGACAAACCTTAGTTTAAATAAGTGTTTTAAAGCCATTTATCACCATATTATGATGTGTATGCACACGAAGCCATAATAGTGACAGTTTACTATCCTAACAGCAAATGCAATATTTGTCAACTATATTTTGGAAATTTTTTAGATTTTTTTATTAATTGAGAAAAGATGTATAGAAAAACCGGCCCGGCGGGATGAGATCCATCTCCGCCAGGCCGAATAAAGTCTGATAATAAAATAAGGATCAAATTACTTTAATGTAACCTTAGCGCCCTCAGCCTCGAGCTTTGTCTTAGCTTCCTCAGCCTCTTCCTTAGTAGCGTCCTCCTTGATTACCTTTGGAGCACCATCTACAGCGTCCTTAGCTTCCTTAAGACCTAAGCCTGTAAGCTCACGAACAACCTTGATAACCTTAACCTTGTTAGGACCAACCTCTGTAAGCTCTACGTTGAATGAATCCTTCTCCTCGGCTGCTGCTGCACCGTCTGCACCTGCTGCTGCAACTACAACACCTGCTGCTGCTGATACGCCGAACTCCTCTTCACAAGCCTTAACTAAGTCGTTTAACTCTAATACTGATAAACCTTTGATTACTTCAATAATTTCCTGAGTTGTCATTATGTTTTTCCTCCATATAATATAATTTGTTATTTTGTAATGCATCCGCACATCATTCTCGTATCATGCGGATACCATTTGTCCATGATATAGACAGTTGAATATCTGACAGCATATGATCCCGGCAGTGCCGATATATACATCAGATGTTCTATCAGGCTTAATATTAAGCCTCCTTCTGCTCTGCGATCTGCTTGATAACACGAGCGAAGTTTGCGATAGGTGACTGGATACTTCCAAGGAACTTGGAAATAAGCGCGTCTCTTGAAGGGATCTTTGCAATAACCTGGATTCCTTCTGCATCGTAGAATGTACCTTCTACAACGCCGCCCTTAAGCTCAAGAGCTGGGGCATTCTTTGCGAAGTCTGCAAGAACTCTTGCAGCCGCTGTAGCGTCATCCTTGCAGATTGCAAGACCAGTCGGTCCCTCTAAACAACCCTTAAGGCCTTCGAACTCTGTTCCCTCGATAGCGAAGTTAACCATTGTGTTCTTGTATACCTTGTATACAACACCAGCTTCTCTTAAATTCTTACGGAGCTGTGTATCCTGCTCAACTGTAAGACCACGATAGTCTACAACTACTGCAGTAGCAGCGCCTTCAAGATTTGCCTTGATCTCTTCTACTATTGGCTTCTTTAACTCTACCTTTGCCATAATGCGCCTCCTTATTTTACTAATGACTGCACATTCCAAGATATAAAAAAACTCTCAAAGCCCTAAGACCTGAGAGTAGATTGTTAATTCAATAACGATATCTTTCCTCGGTAGGTGATATAACATCTTACGCCCTAAGGCACCTACTGTCTTCGGCAGTTCATCGTTGCTTAATGTAACACACTGCAAATGCAATGTCAACAATTTTTTTATTTTTTACCCGACCTGACTCAAATCCGTTTATTGCCAGGCTCACGCTCACGCGCCGATCGTCTCATCCACAGCATTTGCTATTGCGTCTGCTATGGCTTCAAAATTGTAATCATACAGGTAATTGTCGTAATCGTTGTTGATAAAGCCTGTTTCTATGAGCACTGCGGGCATTTCAGTCCGGCGCAGCACCGCCAGCCCCGGCCTCTCCTCAACATTTATATTTCGAAAGCCCAGCTTTTCAAGCTCGCTGTTGATTTCCTGTGCAAGATTGTATTTCACTCCGCTTTTATCGTAGACAAGGGTCTGCACTCCGCTGTACTTGTTGGCCTCCGGTGCAGAGTTGCGGTGAAGCGATATAAAATAATCTGCTCCGCTCTCATTTCCCTTCTGTGCTTTGCGGACCGGAGAATCGTATACATCCTCCGTTCTGGTGTATACCACATCATATCCCCTGCGGGTGAGTTCATCCCCAAGTGCCAGCGCCAGGTTCAGGTTATCGTTTTTCTCAAGCCTGCCCTCATACGATGCACCGTTGTCATATCCGCCGTGCCCGGCATCTATCATAATTTTTGTTGCCATATAAAACATCCAGCCCCGGTTGTTTATTCCATTTATAATATGTAACAACCGGGGCTGTGATAACACGTTTATTCAAGGTTTATCATTTGAACCAGAGATCCAGATCCACGTCTCCGGATATACCGTCAACGGTTCCGGACTCGGTGTACTGCCATCCTGTATATTTGTATGGGAAATTAGGAACATTTGCATAGTGTGCAAGCCACAGCTCGTAATCCCCAAGTCTGTCCATGTCAAGGCACTGTGCGAACATATTCCTGCTGGCATATATCATCGGCGTGTAGCCTGCCGCCTTTATCGTCTCACAGAAGCCGACTATGCCATCCGTTCTCTCATCATTCGATGCGTTGTCGCCTCTCGCCTCACTGTCGCCGATAAGCTCCGAGTCGATAACTATAGGATACTTGACGTTCATCTTGCCTATCTGTTTGAGGACAAAATTCGCTTCCTCTACACCCTCGTCATATGTTATCGCCTGGGTGAAGAAGTAAAGCCCTGTCGGTATTTTGTATTTGATGACGGCCGCCTTGCTGTCCTCAAAGCTTGAATCCAGCATCAGTCCGCCCTGCGTGTAGCCTCTGTAACCCACTCTGAGCATAACAAAATCTATGTCTTTGTTCTTCGCCAGAGTCTCCCAGTCTATGTCTGACTGGAATGTTGACAGATCCACACCCACCAGTGTGTCCTTTATATTGTCATCGCTGTAATGCATATATCCATCGTCGCCCGTGTAGAACTTCTCAACATCGAGATTGTTTCTCTCCACCTTGTCGCTGATCTTGTACAGCAGCGCATCAGGGCCGAGTTCTCCGACATTGATGTACGCTGTCGGTATATAGTTCCAGTAATTGTCATATATAAGACTGGTTATCTCCGTATCCTCGAGCGTATATCCCGATTCATAGGAAAGCCCCGGAGATGCCTTGGAGTTGGTAAATCCTCCCGATCTTCCTATAAATATTCCTATAACAATTCCAGCAATAAGACATACCGATCCAACCAGTATGCACCAGTTTCTGGTAAATTTCTTTATCTGTTGTGTGTCCATATCTCTACCTGTCTCTTCCTTCTTAGCTTAGTCCGCCTTAGTCCGCATACACTGATTACATATTATCAAGGAAATGTTCCGTGCCAAGCCGCAAATGTATGACCTTGTCATACTTCTTCTTTATGGCATGTCTGAACCTTCTCGCCTCACTGTGTGAGAACATTCTCTCAAGATCCGCTTCTCTGAGTATCGGTTCATCACAGAGTATCTTGTACTTGATGTTCCAGTCATACATAAGACTTGTACAGTTATCTATGCTCACCCGCAGCATCGTTCCTTTGTTTTTACCCATGAACACTCTTCTGTTCCATCTGTGTTTTGCAACCGAATTCTTGGCATCAAATACAACCTCAGCCCCCGGATACTTCTTCCATATCGCATCCAGGAACAACTTCAGCTTGTCCTTGTCAAAATATCTCATCATATCGTATACAACAAACAGGATCGCCACATCCTGAGGCTTCTGCACTTCATCAAGCCATTCGTAATCAAATATTGAACTTCCTATGTTGACCTCTCTGTCCCGGATCTCCATGTATTTTCTTCTTATATCTATGCGCTCTGGGAGATCAACATTGTACCACTTTATACGGCCGTTATCCACACGGGAAAACATGGTATCCAGTTCGCATCCGACATTGACGATAATTCCGTCCGCATATCTATTTATGAAGTTTCGAACTCTCTCGTCCACAGCGACCAGCCTCTCCATCATGACTGTCCTGTCGTAAAATGTGTATCTGGCATTCCTCTTCTTATGCTCGATGCCTAATTTGTCCGTGAGCTTTATGGCCTCGTTGTCCTCATATAACTTTGGATAACGCTCAGCCATCATCGCCCTGCACCAGATGTCATTCTCTATGTCAGCAGGTACAAAATCCGAATCTCCCTTGATGCATCCGGCGATCTTCTTCATGATGGTCTTGCACTCCGGTATGAGGGGATGCTCGAGATAATCGTGTGTCACCGCATAATACTGATAGTAATGCACCTTCATATTCGTCCTGCTCGCGTTATCATACAGCCTTCTGGCATAGCAGTTGAGCATGTCGTCATTTGTCGTGAATATATCCATCTCATCGCATATATCCGTTATGTCGTAATACACGGGACTTGTCATATCCGTCCTGCCTGCCGCATCCTTCACCCAGTAAGCAGAGAG
Organism: Coprococcus sp. RTP21281st1_F1_RTP21281_210402; assembly: GCF_040915325.1. Lineage (NCBI taxonomy): Bacteria > Bacillati > Bacillota > Clostridia > Lachnospirales > Lachnospiraceae > Coprococcus > Coprococcus sp. RTP21281st1_F1_RTP21281_210402. The sequence continues at coordinate 223,632 of NZ_JBCPDQ010000006.1, read as the reverse complement.
GAAATGCTTTATCCCCGGCGTGTAGTAATATCTGTACATAAAACGGCTCTTGTCACTCATCTTCTGTTCAAGCTCCGTGTCCTCAAATTCCGTGTCAAGAACCGGGGAGCACAGTATGAGCTTGTCCGGTCTTCTCCTGCCCTTCTTCCACAACTGTATGGCAAGCGATAACGCCAGACAGCCTCCGGATGAATGTCCGAGAAGCACCAGACGCTGGACATCCTCCGAGTCACACAGCTTGTCATACGCACCCGTAAGCATATCCAGTGCCTCTGTCACCGAATGCTCCGGCGCAAGCGGGTATATCGGAACCACCGCCCCATAGCCGGTTCTCTCCACCGTGTCGAACACAAACTTCCATTCATTGTGTGTTATCCTCGACACAAATCCTCCGCCGTGTATATACATGAAGAACTCCGTCGCCCTGCCGTCTTTAGGCATCACATAAAAGCACAGTCCGCCCTTCTCAAACACCGATCTGACCTTAAACTTATCTTCATTATAAGAAGGCGGATTATAATCCTCTTTTTTGTGAAGCTTAACCGCTGTTTTATATATGTCAGAGGCTTTCATATGCCTGTCATCAAGCATGACGTGCCCCATCTTTTCTATTGCAATAGTTAAGTAATTCTGACTCTCCATTGTCCACCTTTCCAAATGTCCGGTCTACAACTCTCTTTCAGTTATTTTTGCACATGTCAATAATATAATCAAGAAATGATTTTATTTACTGTTGCAATATTGTCAATTTATGATATTATAATTGCGGTAAACAGGATGCATACAGCATAGAAAGGCAAATCTTATGAATATTACGATGTTAAAGAGTAAGATACACCGCGCAGTTGTAACTCAGGCTGAGCTCAATTACGTCGGCAGTATAACTGTAGATTCTGAGCTTTTAAAGGCCGCCGGAATCCTTGAGTATGAATTAGTACAGATTGTTGACATAGAAAATGGTAATCGTTTCGAGACATACACCATAGCAGGAGAGCCGGGATCAGGAGTTATGTGCCTCAACGGTGCTGCTGCCCGTCAGGTCCAGGTCGGAGATCACATCATTCTCATGTGCTACGCATCAATGACACCTGAGGAGGCAAAGGAGCACACACCTAAGGTCGTATTTGTAAATGATGACAACTCCATCTCACGTATTACCGATTACGAGAAGCACGGAGAGCTTTTCAGCTAGATCATATATAGAATAAAAAGAACTATTCGTTTTAACTAAAGACGAATAGTTCTTTTTTATATTCGGATATGACCGGTCTTATCTGTCGGCATCCTCAAGGATAAGTCTGCACATCTCCGGCACATTTACCTCATCCATAATTATGTCTGCTTTTATGTCTCTGTCGGCATCATCCACCGGGGATATATTGGAGTGTACATAACAGGTGTGGAGTCCGACCTGCTTCGCCGCCAGCACATCACATACCGCGTCATTTCCCACCATTATGGATCTGTTCGGATTGATATGATTTCTGTCCAGGAGCTGCTGATAGAACGCTGCATCCGGCTTCATTGCACCGAAATCCGAAGAGAGCGATATATCTGTAAAATATCCCTCTATGCCAAGTGACTGAACCTCAGGGAAGGTGAAAACTCTCTGTGCATTTGACAGGATGTATAATTTCTTTCCGGCCTGCTTGAGCTGTTCGAGCATATCCGTCACGCCGTCATACAGTCTTATATATCCTGTAGACGCCTTGCGGAACTCCTGAGCCGCAGCCACTGTCAGCTCTGCACAATCGGACGGTGTCTGATCTTTTTTCAACGTGAGCTGCTCAAATACCTCAAGTATCTGTATCTCAGGGAATTTGAACCTCTTCTTTGCCATGGCCTGTTCTGCGCGTCTGATCTGTCTCTTGTACCTTGATCTGAGTCCTGCCGGATTGTATTTCACTCCGTGCTGCGCATAGAACTCACACATATGTTTCCACACAGCGATGTCCTCCTCATCAGTGTGAATGTCTATCAATGTTCCATATAAGTCAAATATAATATTGTCGTACACGTCATACCTCCGGGTAATTCTTTATTTTTTAGCGATAGCAGGCTCTCGCACCGCCAATGTATTTTGCACGGGTTCTCGCCATAACCACATGTGCACTTCCAACCATGCTGTGCTCAGATCTGACCGGAACGGCCACCGGCGCAAGATGCATGCCTATGAGAGTATCTCCTATATCAATGCCTGCCTGTGCCTGTATAGCCTCGATAGCCACTGGCTCCTTCATATCTGCGTATGCCGCTGTGGCAAATGAACCGCCCGCCTTGAGCTGTGGCACAACATTGACTATCGGTATCCTGTTCGCCTTTGCATATTCCTTCTCAACTATTATTGCCCTGTTCAGATGTTCACAGCACTGCGCCGCCATGTAGACACCTGTGTCTTTGAGTTCATCGAGTATTGCTCCCGCTATACATTTGCCGATCTCCTCACTGGAGAATGAGCCTATCCTCATATTTGCAACTTCGCTGGATGAGCAGCCGACCACCAGCGCATCGCCGGGTTCAAGTCCCGCAACTGCAAGAAGATCCTTCACAGCGCCACGGACCTCATCTTCGATCTCCTTCAAATGGTCAAAGGCTTCTGTTGAAACGCCCTGTCCCGCAGGTCTGAGTCCTTCCTCAATGCTCGTAGGTTCAGCTTTCTCCGGCTCAGAAATATCCTGAACCTCCTCATATTCATCCTTATCTATGGACACCGGCACACCGGTCTTGCCGAGCACAGTCACGCCGCCGTACCATGTGCTGTCCACCTTGAGCACATCGCCCACTTCATATTCCATTGAGTATTCATCTTTCTTTTTTATTATCTTCACCATCTTTGCCATGTCACAGATCTCCTTTCCTGTACATTTGCATTTACATGCGCTTTATTATCTTATATAGAAGAGAGCCATACATAACTCTCATAACCTCTTCGTATTCGTCCCGTGTCACGTACTCTCCGTAGGTCATCATCTCATATGTAACACCGGCTTCTCTGACCTGGTAATCCAGGCAGGACAGGCCATTGCGCTCGTAGAACGCCTTTCTCCGGCACCTCTGGTCGTAATTCGGCGCATTCTCATCAAGGGGCTCGATATTCAGAAACAGCTTCTGATCCGGATACTCTGCTCTCACCTTTTTTAATATTGCAGAGCCGTATCCACCATCTCTTGCCGATTCATCTATCGCAAGGAACATGAGCGTTTTCACCCTGTCATCACCTATCACATATGTCAGTCCGACAAATCTGCCCGAGTCCACAACCGCACGAAACCTCGCCTTTCCCTGTCTGCATCTTCTGGTGAGCATCCACATAGGAGGTCTTTCTTCCCTTGGGAACGCAGTCACGAACAGGTGCTTTACCTGTTTTCTATAATCATCAATATCAACAAATTTTAATTCCATATTATAACCTTCTAAGCTCAGTCGTCCTATCTGTCAACATATTTTATCTGAACATCGCCCGATGCGGTATCGACAATGCACTTGTTTTCATTTGCCATATGGGGCTCAGGTATGTCCACCTCTCCGCTCTTGCTGTTCACAAGGAAACGTTTCTCCGACAAGAATGATATATCCACGTTACCACTCTCCGTCGCAAACCAGAGCATATGTCCATCGCACGCATCTACATTTATATCTCCTGAAGATGTCATGAACTGTCCAACCTTTGCCGCCTTTATATTATACCCCTCAAGCAAACCCTTGCCCGCGGATATTATGACATTGTCGCCGTGGACGTTCATTATCGAAAAGTCGCCGCTGCTGCCATTCACCTTCACACTGTCCGCATCCACAGAAGCCATGGTGACCTCACCGGAATCTGTGACGACATTTACATTTTCTGCGGTTATATTGGACAGATACGCTCCGCCATTCACCTCAGTTACTTCAAATGTCCCACAGGATATCTGCACACTGGACACCAGAGTTCCCGTCTTCGAGGTCATGGATATATCTCCATACTCTCCCTCCGGTATACTCACCACGACATAAGGATCGTCTCCAAAGCCCATGTCTGAGCCAAATGTCCTGTTGTCGGCACAGGTCATGACCAGTGCATCATCCTGCACCGTCACGGAATGTATGACGTCGGGCGAATCGAAATATGTGACGTGACATTTGTCATCGTCGGATTCCACCAGTTTCACATCCATGTCGTCTGCCACCTGTATGTTAATGTCCCGGAACTTCTCAGTTATGGTCATCTCTTTTTCTGTGTAAGAGTTTTTCGCTTTTGCCTTTTTTTCTTCTTTCATCGTCATACGCGCCTGTCTTCCAAGCCCAGCGGATATGATCACCGCAGTCAGCATGACTCCGACCACCAGAACAACTATGGCACGCATGATCCATTTTGCAACTTTCAAATGCATTTACCTCAATACAAATATGTTTTTCATCCAACCCATTATATATACAAAACGGATGTATTGCAAATCCTGCAATACATCCGCGTGTTGTAACTCTATAATTCTATATATCCAGTGCCTTGTGGTTCATTATTTCTTAACCACAATATTTTTTGCAGCACTCCATGTTGAATAATATGTCACCTTGCCGGTATCCTGTGCCCAGGCGGTCACTTCCGGCATATTCACCGAGGTCAGCATCATAGCCGCCGACAGTACAAATGCCATAAATCATTTCATCCTTCTCATAAGCCTCTCCTTTTATTCACATAATTTTTTTGACAACATTCTGGAAAAATTATACCGCCGATGGAACCAGGCCCCTCCACTATCTCTGCCTAAAATAGAAAAAATCCACAGGTCGGCTGACATTTGCCAGATATCCTGTGGATCCTTAGACTTCATTATCACTATACAATTATTTCCCCAGCGTGTTCGCCCTGTTGTCGATATTCTTCTGGAAGTTGATGACCTTATGGTCGTATGGCTCATCCATCAGCTTGGACTGGATCATGAAGTCCGCTGTGGCTTTGTTGTTCGCCATCGGTATGTCGTACACCTGAGCGATACGGAGCAGAGCCTTCACATCCGGATCGTGTGGTGCTGCCGTGAGCGGATCAGAGAAGAATACCACGAAATCTATCCTACCCTCCACTATCTTGGCACCGATCTGCTGGTCTCCTCCAAGCGGACCGCTGTTGTAGCCCTTCACCTGAAGGTTTGTCCTGTCTGTTATCATGCGGGCTGTAGTTCCCGTTCCACACAGCTCATGCTGGCTCAGTATGTTCCTGTTGTCCTCGCACCATCTGATGAGCTCTTCCTTCTTCGCATCATGGGCAATAAGAGCTATCCTTTTCTGCTTTGGTATGGTCATTGTGATGTAATCTGCACTCATGTCTGTACCTCCTGTTCCTGCTATTTGCGAGCATTACTCCCATACCCTTACTCTACCCAATCCATCCATCATTTTCAATATAAAACACTATAATATAGAAAAAATTTACTGCATTATTACATTTGCAATTTTGCCGAACTTTCCTCTGTTTTTTCTCCCATCTGTGTGGTATTCTCTTATAGGACGCTTTATAAATTTAAGTATTCTTACTTATTACATTATTTCATAAAGAGATACACAGACAAAACCATATGTCTGTTCAATTATAGTTTAAGGAGATTCACAAGATGAGAAAAATTGGCTTTGACAATGACAAATATCTGTCCATGCAGTCTGAGCATATCAGAGAGAGGATCGGACAGTTCGGAGACAAGCTGTATCTGGAATTTGGTGGAAAGTTATTCGACGACTATCACGCATCCAGAGTCCTTCCAGGATTCGCTCCGGACAGTAAGCTTCAGATGCTTCTCCAGCTTGCAGACCAGGCTGAGATGATCATATCTATAAATGCTGCCGACATAGAGCGCAACAAGATCAGACACGATCTCGGCATCACTTACGATCAGGATGTCATCAGACTTATAGGCGTATACAAAGAAAAGGGACTGTATGTGAGCAGTGTGGTAATCACCAGATACGCTGGACAGTCTTCTGCGGATGTTTTCCAGAAGAAGCTTGAAGCAATAGGGATCAAGGTTTACCACCACTATTCAATCGACGGATATCCAAACAACGTAGAAAAGATCGTCAGTGATGAGGGATACGGCAAGAACGAGTATGTTGAGACTACCAGACCTCTCGTCATCGTCACAGCACCTGGCCCTGGAAGCGGCAAGATGGCTACATGCCTCTCCCAGCTCTACCATGAGAATAAGCGCGGTGTGAAGGCTGGCTATGCAAAGTTTGAGACATTCCCTATCTGGAATATTCCTCTCAAGCACCCTGTAAACCTGGCATACGAGGCTGCAACTGCCGACCTCAACGATGTGAATATGATCGATCCGTTCCATCTGGAAGCATACGGTGAGACCACAGTCAACTACAACCGTGATATAGAGATCTACCCTGTCCTTGCGGCTATGTTCGAGGGAATCTACGGACACTGCCCATACAAGTCACCTACAGACATGGGTGTCAACATGGCAGGAAACTGCATCGTTGACGACGAGGCTTGTCAGGAGGCTTCAAAGCAGGAGATCATCAGAAGATATTATCAGTCCGTGAACAGATTTGTCAGAGACGAGGCTACAAAGGATGAGGTCTACAAGCAAGAACTCATCATGAAGCAGGCAAAGATCACCGTGGATGACCGCGCCGTTGTCCCTGTTGCTAACAAGCTTGCCGAGGAGACCGGTTCTGCTGCCGCTGCACTTGAGTTGCCAGACGGAACCATCGTCACAGGTTCTACCTCAGACCTTCTCGGACCTTCATCAGCAGTCCTCCTGAATGCCATCAAGATACTTGGCGGCATCGACAAGAAGACACACCTGATCTCAAGAACATTTATCGAGCCTATACAGAAGCTCAAGACTCAGTACCTTGGCAGCAAGAATCCAAGACTCCACACAGACGAGGTTCTCATCGCCCTGTCCATGTGTGCAGTATCAGATCCAAATGCCAAGCTTGCTCTGCAGCAGCTTCCAAAGCTTGCCGGATGCCAGCTTCACACATCTGCCATACTGTCGGCGGTTGATATGAACACATTCAAGAAGCTTGGAATCGAGTTCACGAACGAAGCGGTGTATGAGGGTAGGATGTAAGCGCATAATATTTTCGCATTTTTATGAAAAACGGCAGAAAGATACAAAATAATTTAAAATTGTATCTTTCTGCCGCTTTTTTGCTATTTAGCGATAATTTTGTGATATTTTGAACATCCAGCTACTCTTCAGATAAAAACAGTGTGTTATCTCTTCTCCTTATACATCATGAGATGTGCCACCATAAGAAGTGCACTGGATATCCAGATCGACTTGAACCCCAGATGCAGCGTGCACACGCCGCCAGCTCCGGCGCCAAGTGCGAATATGATGATGATTCCATAATAGTGCATGGCCTTTCTGAGTGCCCCAGGCTCTTTGTCCCTGAGGTATACCGACAGACTCTCCGTTCCGCTTCGGAGATTTCCTATACACATCGTGCTGGCATAGCCGTAGCCATTTACCTTTCTGAAAGTCTGAACCTGCATGGAGCAGGCAAATGACACAAGCATCGTGGCGAGCAGATTGAACCTCACCGGTATGAATCCAACCGCAAACAATATCACGATCTCCACCAGCACAACTATCTGTCTCCAATGTATGCGGGATGCATTCTTGTATCTATGGCTTATCCTCTCCGCCACCAGCACGCCAAGTGCAAATGCGATCAACGGAAAAAGGTATCTCAATGCAATCTTAAAATCTCCCATCATAAGATGCTGGCTCATGAGAACCACATTTCCTGTCTGGGCGTTGGAGAACACCTCATCTCTGGCATTGTATGTATATGCATCCTGAAATCCCCCCGAAAGCGCAAGTATCGCACTGAGCAGGAATGTTTCGGATGTCTGTCTGAGTTCTCTGTTCTTTCTTAGCATACGCATCGTCTCTTTTCTATCTATATTTAATATTTGCAGTCTGTCTCATGCAGTAGGTAGTTCCCTGATACAAACTGCAATCCAATTAAACAAGATAACACAAATTCTTTATTTTACAATATGTATTCTTTTATAAACATTCTGTTAAATATCCTTGGCTGTTATTGCATTTTTTACCATAACAAATTATTATACTTACACAACTTGACAAATGCTGGTTCTATGCTATTCTATAGTCATATGGAGAGTCCTACCAATTATATAAGTGGACATTCAGCAGAATAGCGTCACCTTTCAGGTGAACTATAAAAAGGACTATGTACGCATAGTCCTTTTACATTTTATAAGGAGGCATATTGAAACACGAATTAAAATTATATTGGATAGATATGAAATATATCCGCAATCTACACGCCAAAGATGACAGAATATACAACTCAAGTCCACAACTAGCTAAACATACTCGACCATATATCGGAATTATAGTCACTTGTAATGGTCAAAAATATTGTATACCATTAACATCCTTCAAACCAAAACACGAAAACATGTCTGATAGGATTGATTTTTCTCGAATTATTATAAATAGCAAAATCATCGCCGCTCTCAATTTCAGCAGAATGATTCCAGTTGAAACATCCCAATTATCAAGAATAGATACCAAAATAAGAAAGCACGATACCTCTGAAATTGCCAAAAGAAAGCAACTCTACAGGCAGGAGCTCCAATGGTGTAATGAAAATTACGACAAAATAGTCAACAAAGCCAACGTTCTTTACAACAAATACATGTCCGGCGAATATTTTAAACGAAGGCATGATTGCTTAAACTTCGCAGAATTAGAAAAGATATGCAAGCACTATAATTCACAATAAAAACCGCCACAGTCGGAAACCCATCCGGCTGCAGCGGTTTGCTATCCTTTATATTACAATTTACATTGCCTTCTTATATATCTCAGCGATCTCCTCCTGTGTGAATACCACAGGGTTGTTAGCTATGCTGGCTGCCGAAACCTTCATACAGTTCTCAGCCATCCAAGGAATATCCTTCTCCTCTATGCCGAGGTCTGAAAGCTTGACATCAAGATCAAGATTCTTCAGAAGAGTTCTGATCTTCGGTGCCAGATCATCCGCCGTGATACCTCCAAATATTCTGGCGATCTTCGCGAACTTGAAGTGATCTCCCTTGTAGGATGCCTCGATGATAACCGGTGTCAGAGCTGCGAGTCCCTTGCCGTGAACTATATCCTTAAGTCCGCTGGCCGGATGCTCCATTCCGTGAGCCAGTGTAACTCCGGCTGTGTTGATGACCATACCGCCTATGGTGCTGGCCAGTGTTATCTTCTCCCAGCTCTCCTGGGTTCCTCTGCCCTTATATACATCCACAAGATTGTGGGCAATAAGATCAATCGCATATAGTGCAAGCGCATCTGTAAATGGCTGCGAGATCTTTGATGTGTATGCCTCCATGCAGTGACACAGTGCATCAAATCCAACTGCTGCAAGCACATGCTTTGGCATGGTCTTCATGCAGTCCGGATCCACGATGGATACCTTTGCCACGATGGCATTGCATCTGAGTGACTTCTTGTCGCCATTTTCCGGATTGGTGAGAACCGCAAATCCATTTCCCTCTGAACCTGTTCCGCAGGTTGTAGGAATAAGCACAAGCGGAAGTACCGTATCGCTGACCCAAGCGAAAATACAACCTCAACCTGATATCCGGCGGAAAGGGAATGGAGAACATCGTAAGCTGGGTATACATATCAGAGGATATATCCACATCCACATTCTTGAACGGAGGGGAACCTGCGGACTCATTCTGAATACCGGCAGATATATATTTGAGGAGGACATAACCGATGAGATCGTCAGACTGTGCCACCGCTATTCATTTCCTCTTTTTACCATGCCATGGGACACAAGGATATTCGATATCACCCACGACTACTACAACAGGATATTTGAAGACTCCAGGGATGATGGCAACATGACCGCAGCATTCCAGAATATCCTCATGGGGAATTCCCTGACCGACGAGCAGACTGACACAATAAAAGGCTCCGGATTCAACAATGGCTGCTACAACGTTCTGTCCATCGATACAGAAGCAACAGATGAGTTCATGTATATCCTGCAGAAGGTCTGCAACAATACAGATCTTGTCTTCCATGCATTTGTATATGATGGCAATCCGACAGTTATCCTGAGATGCCCTTCCTCCGGATCCATCGCAGACAAATGCAGTGACATCGCAGAGCAGCTCGGTGGTGTCATAGAGTACGACAAAACCCATCACTCAGCTCTGACGGACACTCTGTACGAATATCTTAAGTGCAGCGGCAGTGTCCAGCACATCTCTGAGAAAATGTTCTGCCACAGGAATACGATAAATTACAGGCTCCGGATAATAAAAGAAGAGCTGGAATATGATCTCTCCAATGCGGAGGTCAGATTCCAGCTCATGGCTGCATATAAGCTCAGAGAGATACGAAAAGTATATCTCTCTCCAATTATATCTATTACATAAAATGTGCATACACCGATGCAAGTATAACCGTAAGTATTCCCGTAACTGCAATCGACAGACTGCTCATGGCTCCTTCAACCTCGCCGATCTCCATCGCCTTGGCAGTTCCGATGGCATGGGCTGATGATCCCAGGGCAAGTCCCTTTGATATAGGTTCTTTGATACGGAATATCCTGAATACGATCTCTCCGATTATATTGCCGATCACTCCGGTCACAACTATGACTGCAACCGTGATGGTCACATATCCGCCAAGTTCTTCCGAAACACCCATTCCGATAGCTGTGGTTATGGACTTCGGAAGAAGTGTCACATAATCTTTATGGGAAAGTCCCATGACCTTGCACAACACAAGGACTGTAGTCAGACTCGTTATAACTCCGGCAAATATACCGCCGAGCACAGCCTTATAATTGTGCTTTAAAAGCTCCCACTGCTCATAGAGTGGGATTGCAAGACACACTGTAGCCGGTGTGAGGAACCAGCTCAGATACTTTGCGCCTTCATTGTACACATCGTAATCCACATCAGCCACAACCAGCACCACTATAGTCACTATGATGGACACCAGCAGTGGGTTAAGTATAGCTATCTTAAGTTTCTTTTTAAGTACACTTCCAAACATATATGCCAGAAGGCTTATAGTCACCCCTGCAAATATGGACGATTCAAACATATCACTCATTTTCAGTCTCCTTCTTCTTGTCTCTCCTTATTATAAGCTGTGATACCCAGCCTGAAGCAAGCATGACCGTGATGATGACGACCACCGTTATGACGCTGACTGGCACAAGCACAGGCTTAAGCGTTCCCCACGACGACATAAGGCCCACACCAGCTGGTATGAACATGACCGGCATGATCTCTATGAGAAACTTGCCCACACTCTTCACATCGTCCAGCTTGAGGATCTTGGTCTGTAGGCAGATAAACATGATAACCATACCATATATACTCGCCGGAATCGGTAGTGGAACTATGTACTTAAGTATCTCACCGATAAAGGATATGGCGAGGATTATAAGAAACTGCTTCAAATATTTCATCTTTTTTGTCTTCCTTCTATATATTTATCATGCACATATGGAGCAACGATTCATAACTTTGGTATACATGCCTGTATACAGCCTCCGCATGTCGGGCCTTTTTCACAAAAAAGGAGGTTCGATACACAGATATAATTACTCTGTATATTCAAACCACCCTTTAACCCTTTGATTATTATATTCTCACTCTGATTTTATTCAATAGAATATTCTGCTTTTTCTAATTTTTGATAAATATAACAAATTTTTTAATTCAATCTGAAAATATTTCGTAAATATTTCTATTGACTATTATTTTTTGCAGGAATCTCATCCTATGAATTTTTCATGATCACTGTGTTCACAATATCCGCCGCATGCTCGCACACATCCATACAGTTCTCTATGCAGGCATATATGTTTTTCCACACGACCACAGTCCTAAGGTCACTCTCACCGTACAGTCTGTGCATATTCTCCACATACAATCTGTCTCCCTGCTCCTCAAGATCATTTACCCTGATTATGCTCTGCCCAATGGTCTTTGAACTTTTGAATCTCTTCAATTCTCCGATCACATCCTGCAGTGCCTTGATGCACTCGAGGAGCAGTTCTACCATCTGGGGTACATCCTCTCTGATAGTATCCACATTGCACATATAAATCTGTAGGAACACATCCTCAACAGCATCGGTAATATCATCCAGATAGTTAGACAGGGCAACCAGATCCTCCCGTTCAATCGGTGTTATGAACGCCTGACTGAGCACAGTCATCATCTTATGTTTCTTGCCATCGGCCTTCTGCTCAAGCTCATGCATACGATCAAGATTTTCCTTGATGGTGTCCACCGAAAAATCCACGACTACGTTCTTCAGAAACTCCGCAGCCTGATACGAGATCTCCACACATGTATTCAGATTTTTAAAATAAAACTCGTCCTTTTTCTTCTTCATAGTTTTTCTCCTTATAATAAAAACTCTGTGTTTGTAGGTGGTTGAAAAACTCGTACGCTGCAATCGTGTAAGTGATTTTTGCATTACCAAATCAGGGGAATACGCAGCCGCCGGTCCTTAGGTGGAGCCTCAAGCGGCACCTTAGTACCGCTGCAGGCTAAGTTAAGTGGGAACGACCCCTGATTGGTATGTCAAAATATCACTTGCACTTCTCAGCCTGCATTTTCAACCACCTACAAACTACCCCAGCCACACGATCAGCAGCTTTGCCATGCCATATCCTATGACACCGCAGCCAGGGAATGTGAGCACCCAGGCGAGCACCATATCACGCACCACCTTGAGGTTAATCGCAGATGCCCTCTTCTCAGCACCCACGCCCATGATGGCTGTCGTCTTCACATGGGTGGTGCTGACCGGGATTCCACATACCGTCGAGAGCAGGATACAGAGTGCCGCCGACAGATCAGCCGCAAATCCCTGGTATTTCTCAAGCTTTACCATATCCATTCCAACAGACTTGATGATCTTCTTTCCTCCAATTGATGTTCCAAGTCCCATGACAACCGAGCAAAGTATCATCATCCATATTGGTATCATTACATTTTCTGCACTGCTCTGTCCATTTACGAGAAACAGCCCAAGCAGGAGAACTCCCAGGAACTTCTGACCGTCCTGGGCTCCGTGCATGAATGCCACCGCCGCCGAGCCGGCCACCTGTGCTTTTGAGAAGAAAGCATTTGTCTTTCTTCTGTCAAAGCGGTAACAGATAACCGCGAGCAGCTTGCACACCACAAATCCGACTGCGAATCCGAGAACGGTTGACAGCACAAGACCATATATTACTTTTATCCACTCTGAAGGATTTACACCGTCCAGTCCTCCCTGAAGTGCTATGGCTGCGCCCGTAAGTCCGGCTATCAGTGCATGGCTCTCACTTGTTGGTATGCCAAATGCCCATGCACCGATTGCCCATATTACGATCGCCGTCATTGCCGCACACAGAGCGATCATAGCTGAGTCTGTGTCACCGCCGAAATTCACCATGTTCTTGATAGTCATGGCTACCTTTGAATTGACAAGCGACATGATAAGCACCCCAAGGAAATTGCAGGCAGCCGCCATAATTATCGCCTTATCCACATCTATACATCTGGTAGACACACACGTCGCTATGGCATTTGGTGCATCCGTCCATCCATTTACCAGAATTACTCCAAGTGTCAGCAGGACGGCGATCAAAAGCGCCGGATGGCTCACAACCTGCTCTGCAAAATATGAAAATGTAATATTCTCCAGCATGTCTATCTCCTATTATCCTGTATGGCCTTAATGATCTGTATTATCGCAGTTGGTGCAAATGCAAGTCCCGCTATCTTCAGCACATCCGCTGCTCCAAGACTTACCACGCTGAACAGACTGTGAAGTCCCGGTATGAACAGGACCGCAGCCAGAAATGCCACTCCGGCTAAAAATGCATATACGCTGTATTTATTTGATCTAAATCCAAGCTTAAACATCGACTCCTCACTTCTGCAGTTAAAACCATGGAACAGTCTGGCAAGTGTCAGTGTTGCAAATGCCATGGTAGTGGCTTTTGCCGGACTTACCGGCAGTCCAAGATGGAATGCTGTCATGGTCGCTACAGCGATGAGAAGGCCCTCCGAGAGCATCTTTGCCATAAAGTCAGATGTCAGGATTCCCTTCTTAGGATCCCTCGGTTTTTCTGATAGCAGCGATGGGTCAGCCGGCTCCATTCCTATCGCGAGCGCAGGAAGAGAATCTGTGAGTAGGTTGATGAACAACAGATGTACCGGTGCAAACGGAACAGGCAGGGCGGCTATCGAGGTGTAAAGCACCGCCAGTATTCCAGCTGTGTTTCCTGACAGCAGGAACAGTATCGCATTCTTTATGTTCCTGTATACATTTCGTCCATTTGACACAGCCTTGATGATGGTTGCAAAGTTGTCATCTGAGAGGATCATGGCCGCCGCGTCCTTGGACACCTCCGTGCCGGTTATTCCCATGGCAACACCTATGTCTGCCTTCTTGAGTGCAGGGGCATCATTGACACCATCGCCTGTCATGGCTACTATATTGCCGTTCTTCTGCCATGCATCGACTATCCTTATCTTATTCTCCGGTGACACCCTGGCATATACAGATATCTTTGTTATGTCACGTGCAAGCTCCTCATCAGACAGAGCGTCAAGCTCCTCTCCCGTGAGTGCCATGTCCCCATCTTCGTATATTCCGATCTGCTTCGCTATGGCAACCGCTGTGATCTTGTGGTCTCCAGTTATCATGACCGGCTTTATGCCCGCACGCCTTGCATCGGCAACCGCTGCCATAGACTCCGGACGTGGTGGATCCACCATGGACACAAGTCCAAGAAATGTAAATCCATACTCTGTATCAACACCCAGTACCTCGTCACTTTCCTTATATGCAAATGACAGTACACGGAGGCCATTCTCTGAGAATGCCTTGTTCTGAGCCTTGATCTTCGCTTTTTCTTCATCTGTCATAGGCTTTACGCCATCGCTATATCTCACGCTCACGCATCTGTCAAGCAGCACATCCACAGCACCCTTGGTGAGTATGGTCGGAACCCCATGAAGCAGATACTTTGTACTCATAAGCTTTCTGTCCGAGTCGAACGGAACCTCCTCCATTCTGTCCATGCAGTCCCTGAGTACATCCTCCTTCAGACTCCATTTTACAGTCTCCGCAGGAACAGAGATACCTGTACCATCCGTCTCCATGCCTGGCATCATGTGGACCTGACGGAACATCTCAAGCAATGCATATTCCGTCGGATCTCCTATTCCTTTTCCATCCACTATGCTGGAATCATTGGTGAGAACCGCATCATATAGCAGATATCTGTGGAGCTGGTTATGGGAATCAAGCTCCTCCGGCTTGTAAAGTTTTCCATCCAGATATATCTCCTGCACGGTCATCTTGTTCTGTGTAAGTGTTCCGGTCTTGTCTGAGCAGATGACTGACACACATCCAAGGCTTTCAACCGCCTTGAGGTTCTTGATGATCGCATTCTCCTTCGCCATCTTCTGGGTGCCAAATGCCTGCACGATGGTAACTATCGAACCAAGAGCCTCAGGTATAGCTGCAACTGCAAGGGCGACTGCGAACATCATGGAATCAAGCACCGCCATCTTCCTGTATATACAGAGGACAAATACCAGCGCGCACACGATCATGATGAATGCCGCAAGCCTTGCACTGAACTTGTCAAGACTCTCCTGAAGCGGAGTCTTTCTCTCCTTTGCCGCATTCATAAGTCCTGCGATCTTACCGAGCTCCGTATCCATTCCTGTTCCGGTCACAAGCACCTCTGCTCGTCCGTATGTAACAAGACTTCCTGAATACACCATATTTGTCCTGTCTGCAAGAGGCACGGAACCTTCTATTATTGCATCATTCTTTTCCACATTTGTAGATTCTCCGGTGAGTGAACTCTCATTTACCTGGAGTGAGAAGTTCCTGAGTATCCTTCCATCGGCAACTATCATATCGCCCGCCTCGAGCAGCACGATATCACCCGGAACTATCTCGCGGGACGGAAGCTCCTGCTTCACACCATCTCTCATAACTTTTGCATTTGGGGATGAAAGCTGTTTCAAACTGTCAAGCGAACGCTCGGCTTTCACATGCTGCACCGTTCCAAGCACAGCATTCATGACGAGTACCGCCAAGATTACTATGGTACTCTCGATATTGTCAGAAAACATAGAAATGACCGCTGCTATGATCAGTATGATCACCAGCAGGTCACAAAACTGGCTGAGGAACACCTGTAATGTGCTCTTTCTCTTGCCTTCCTGGAGAACATTTTCTCCCTTTTCACTGCGGATCTCCTCTGCCCGCTCCGTCGACAGTCCGCGGCTGTCTGTCTTGAATTCTTTTAGTAATTCATCACCGGAACAGTTCCAAAAATTTTTCTCTGTCATACACACCAGACTCCTTTTCTTCTTAATCTCTGTAAACAGGTTGTGTGTGTCATGCAAAGAAAAAGGAACGAGACCTTCATTGCATGATAAACACACAATAAAAGTCTCGTTCCTTTCAAGTTCTATATACGCTACTATATATACTCCGAAAGCGTGCGTCCCGGTTCCCTGCACAGGTATGTCCCAGCCAGAAAACGTGATGACGAGATCGCACAACATCTTATAACCGATGTGAACTACTCCCTGATATTTCCGACATAATAACACGGGAACCCTTTGATTGTCAAAGGATTCCCGGCTAGTATTTGGTAAAGAATTTATAAACTTTTAATTCAACGCATCATATCCGCTCTCCTTTGTACGGATCTTAGTTGCAGTACGGATCTCGTAGCTGAATATCTTGCCGTCTCCAACCTCGCCTGTATATGCCGCCTTCTGGATAGCCTCGATGGTCTTCTTCTCCCATTCCTCAGATGACACAACTATCTCAAACTTGATCTTCGGCTGCATCACCACATCTACCTCCGTACCACGGACAAGCTTCTTATATCCTCTCTGTGCTCCGCATCCCATAACCTGAGATACTGTAATTCCATTTACATCTATGGCATTCAACGCTTCCTTGACGTCCTCAAAGACCTCCTCGCGCACGATAGCCTCAACCTTTATCATCATAATAGATCTCTCCTTCCTATATCTTTGCTGTCCTACGAATCAAGTCCATTGAATGTTGGATATGCACTCTCGCCGTGCTCTGAGATATCCAGACCTACCTTTTCTTCTCTGTCTGTTACACGGAGCGGTGTGAAAAGTCTCACAATTCCAAGACAGATAAGTGTTCCGACTACGGCAACTACGATCGTAACCACAATGCCAACAAGCTGCATCAGGAACAAATGTACATCTCCGAATACCAGACCATCCCAACGAGCTACACTGTTGATCGAGCTCTTTGCAAATAAACCTGTTGCGATACCTCCCCAGATACCGCCGATACCATGACATCCAAATGCATCAAGTGCATCGTCTATCTTCAGCTTACCCTTAAGGAATGATATTGTAAAGCAGCAGATCGGGCTGACAAGCGCACCGATGATGAATGATGACCAGATCGGCACAAATCCAGCGCCAGGTGTTATAGCCACAAGACCGACAACAAGACCTGTCGATGCACCGA
Source organism: Coprococcus sp. RTP21281st1_F1_RTP21281_210402 (assembly GCF_040915325.1). Classification (NCBI taxonomy): domain Bacteria; kingdom Bacillati; phylum Bacillota; class Clostridia; order Lachnospirales; family Lachnospiraceae; genus Coprococcus; species Coprococcus sp. RTP21281st1_F1_RTP21281_210402. Next base: position 206,092 of record NZ_JBCPDQ010000006.1, on the reverse strand, counting down.
CCAGGGTAGGCTTTCCATCCTTTATCACATCTATTATCATCCATGAGAGCATTGCGCTGGCACTGGCAATTGCCGTTGTCATGAATGCATGTGCTGCAAGACCATTTGCGCCGAGGGCACTTCCGGCATTGAAACCGAACCATCCAAACCAAAGGATGAATGCACCGAGTGCTACAAATGGAATGTTGTGAACTCTGTATGCTGTGTTCTCATATCCCTTTCTTCTTCCAAGGATGATAGAGAATACAAGAGCGCTCACACCTGAACTTATATGTACTACATTTCCTCCCGCGAAATCAACTGAACCGATCTCTCCGAGGAAACCACCCTGGCCCCATACCATGTGAGCCATCGGATAATAAACGATGATCGACCAGAGCATGATGAAGAAGAACAACGCCTTGAACTTCACACGTCCGACCAGTGAACCGGTGATAAGCGCCGGTGTGATCATGGCGAACATCATCTGAAATGCAACGTATACAAGATGAGGTATATTGTCCGCATAAGGACCAGCCTCATCCATCTTTATCCCGTTAAGTGCAAACCACTTGAGATCTCCTATAACACCTCCGTGATTAGTGCCAAATGAGAGTGAGTAACCGAACAACACCCACATGACAACTGAAAGTCCCATGATGGCCGTACATGCCATGATGGTATTTACAACATTTTTCCTCCTGACGAGGCCTCCGTAGAAGAATGCAAGTCCGGGTGTCATGAAGAACACCAGAGCCGCACAGATCATAATAAAACCAGTATCTCCCGTATTCATAGTTTCTTCCTCCTTAATTATACTCATCTGGGGAACGCGATATCTCATTCTCCCATGGGGACGGAGGTACCTGTCCCCTCCGTCTCCATTGTCGAAACAAAAAAGGCGCCAAACGAATCTTTTCGATTCATTTGACGCCTTTGTCGTGATTTATAATAGCAGACTTCAGAAAATAATGCAAGGGGTAATTTTAAATTGTTTTTCGCAAGCTATTATGTTGTTTTTGTGAAGTTTCTTAACTAAATCTTTATCGTGCACTCAATTTAGACATATCAGATTTTTTACGGCTGCTATTTCTACGCCACCCCTGTAGACTCCATTCCAGTCTTGCCAGCTGCTGCCATACTTGCATTTGCCGTAACCGGGATATGTTCCTTATATGCAATTACAACATCCCGCATGGATGGCACTGACACACTCTCTGTCTGCCAGAACCGCTCTGTAACCACGGATATTGCATGTGTGATATGTCTGTAATCATTCTCGCATCCCAGAGCCTCACTGACATACCTGTCATGCATTTCTCTGAGATATTCCACTATGTCTCGCCCATCATCTATGCTTTCCATATTGACACCTACTGAAGATATCGTCTTATTCACATAGTCATGCAGCTCTGTCTCGTACTGGCAGTGTTCTCTAAGATTCCCAGGAAATATACTGTTGTGCGGATATGTGAATGAATCTGCCACGTAGTGAACAAGCTTTCCGAGAAGAAAGCTCTGTCTTATAGTTCCCATTCCGCCTTTTTCAAGTTTCTTTGTAAGTTTTTCCATATACTTTTGGACATTTTCATAGTTGTGTCCTCTAAGCTTCTCCTCGCCATGGATGCTGCCCCTGAAATAAGTCAACATATTGATATCCGGCTCTATGCTGCCAAATATGAACGCCGCCTTCTTCAGCTTAGATGCGCCGGCATCCATATGATCCATAATATATCTGCTCAGATTCATGTGGTCTGCTGTTCTCATATTTAACGCCTCCTGCCTGTTCTGCCATCAAGCACAGCTTGATAAGCTTCTCATGTACAAATGTATCCTCTATACCTTTTTCGTTGTATATAGTGTAAACGATAGATATAAAATCCACAGGAAGAAACTATAAATACTTTCTAAATAGACCGTAAAATATTCAGAAATTCATGGCAATTAAGAGAGTTCCAGCAGTGATGCATACCACGCCAACAGCCGCTTTCTTGGTCAGCTTTTCATGGAACACGATTCCTGAAAATGCAATGGTGATGAGCATGCTCAGCTTGTCTATCGGTACTACCACGCTTGCCGGTCCGTCCTGAAGTGCCCTGTAATAACACAGCCAGGATGCTCCCGTGGCTATTCCGGAGAGCGCAATAAACAGCAGCTCCTTCATCTCTATGCCATTTATCTCATGCTGTTTTCCTGACACAAACACCATAAGCCAAGCCATGACAAGAACCACCGTTGTCCTGATCGCCGTGCCCAGATTTGAGTTGATATCCGATATCCCTACCTTGCCGAGTATCGCTGTCAGACTGGCAAAAACAGCTGAGAGCACGGCGTACAACAGCCAGCTGCCATGCAAAAGTCCCATTCCCCGCTGTTTCTGTGCCACACTGCCACCGTCTGTTGACATATGTTCGACATCTTTCCCTGACAGCTCCTGATCATCTGCAGTTTTCTTTTTGGTGATCATAAGCATAGTGCCCACACCTATCATAACTATTGAGATACCCTTAACCCAGGTGATCCCCTCATGTAGGAATATAAGGGCAAGCAGAATCGTGAGCACGGTGCTTGATTTGTCTATGGGAACGACCTTGTTGATATCCCCTTTCTGCAGCGCCCTGAAATAACACAGCCAGGATGCGCCGGTTGCAAGGCCGGAGAGGACCAGAAAAAGCAAAGTCTTGCCGCTGATATATGTGTCTGCAGTCCAGGCTCCTGTGACAAGAACCATCAGCCAAGCAAACAGCAGAACCACAACTGTCCTTATGGCCGTCGCCACATCAGAATCCGTCTTTCTTATACCGCATTTTGCAAGTATCGCCGTGATTCCCGCAAAGAACGAAGAACCAGCAGCAAATAATATCCACATTTTACGCGCCTCCCATTTATATGTGACCGTAAGACACACTTACATTTATCATTTTGTATCATCTTTATAGCTAACAGGAAAATGATTAGAAAAAATTTTGATCTTTGATTAAGGTTGCGGGCGTAACAGTTACTGCAAAGTGATTTATTCTACAATGGCGGCGTCCGTCAGTCTGGAATAGTGAGCAGTATATTTCCGTAAAAACAGCAAAGCCGCCCGGTTTCGGACGGCAAATTGGCACAGGCTGTGTTTTATACTCCCCAAAGCAAAGCCAAGCACTTTTCTATTGCATATAAGTTCAAATCCTTGTTTTCTCGCTTTTCTCAGTCTACCCGTAGCATACGGTAACCGACGCCGATATGCGTCTGAATGTATTGCGGACTGTCCTTTTGCGACTCCAGCTTTTTGCGCAGGGTCGCCATAAACACCCGCAGAGAAGCAATATCTTTTTCCCAGCTGCTGCCCCAAATCTGCTGCGTGATATAGGTGTGCGTCAGCACCTTTCCGACATTATGAGAGAGCAGACACAAAAGCTTGTATTCAATCGGGGTCAGGTGCAATTCCTCCCCATTTAGATAAGCACAGCCGGCAGCATAATCAATTTTAAGCTTGCCGTTTTGGAAAACGGGTGAGTCGGCGTCGCCGCTTGCCTGAAGCAGCAGCAGCCGTCTTTGCGTGACCCGAAGGCGTGCCAAAAGCTCCTCTATGGAAAAGGGCTTTGTCAGATAGTCGTCCGCCCCGGCATCCAGCGCCGTGATTTTGTCTTTATCCTCGCTGCGCGCACTGATCACAATAATGGGCATATTTGACCATGAGCGGATGCTTTCGATCACCTGTGTGCCGTCGATATCCGGCAACCCCAGATCCAGCAGAACGATATCCGGGTTATGGGAGGTCGCTTCTATAATAGCGCTGTGTCCGTTCTCCGCGGTCAGGTAGCGGTAATCGTGCGCCTTTAATGTTGTTACGATCAGATTGCGGACGGGACGGTCGTCCTCCACAACGAGAACAAGGGGTTTATTCATTCAGAGTCACCTCGCTGAGCGGTAAAGTAAAGGTAAATATGCAGCCGTGCGGTACGTTATCCGTAAGCGTCAGCGTTCCGCCGTGCAGCTCTACGATAGATTTACACAGGGTAAGCCCGATCCCGAAGCTTCTGCGGCTGTCTGCAACGGTATTTTTCCCGGTGTAAAACATCTCAAAAATATGCGGTTTCATATCGTCTGCAATTCCGTTTCCGTTATCGGCGACTCGGATTACGGCATCCCCGCCCTGTTTTTCGGCACTTACGCAGATCTCGGAGCCTTGTTCGGTATATTTCAAAGCATTATCAATAAGGTTGACAATGACCTGCACGATAAGCTGTGCGTCCATACGGGCAAGGATCAAATCGTCGCACCTTACCGTCACCTTGTGTCCGACGGATTTTTTCTTCAAGTGCGAAACGGCTTCGTTGACCACTTCGTCTACAAGCTGGTCGGTAAGCTCCAGCTTCAGGCGTCCGTCATTCAGCCGTGTAACATACAGCAGATTTTCCACCACGCCGATCAGCCATTCGGAATCGTCATAAATATCTTTATAGATCTGCTGCTTGGTTGCTTCGTCCAGGCAGTTTCCGTTATGCAAAAGCGTGTCCGCATTACCCGAAACGGAGCAAAGCGGCGTGCGCAGATCGTGTGAGATCGACCGCAAAAGGTCGGCGCGTAGCTGCTCGCTTTTTGCAAGATCTGCCGCCCGTTCCTTTTCGGCGGCGTTGTGAGCATTATCCATTGCCAGCGCACATTCGTTCACAACCGAAAGTACGATGCTGCTCTCAAATGAATCGGGCTTTTCGGGTTTCATCGGTATCCCGATTACACCGTATACTCTGCCGCCTGCCCGGATCGCAAGATAAAGACATTCGGATTTTCCAAACTGTGCTGTCGCTGCTCCTGCACGGCAACCGTTTTGAAGCACCCATTCTGCGGTCTGCCGCTCTGCATCGCTTAGCAGCTTTTCAGCGTGTGTATCCTTTTTTTCGGCATACAGCCGCCCGGACAACATTCCGTTTTCGCCTTTCGTATAGGCAACAATGCTTCGGTCAAGCAGCCGCGAGAGCTGCATACAGGTCACGCTTAAAACATCATCGTTGCTTTTTGCTTTTTGCAGCAGACGATCAGTGTCGAACAGCACCTGCACACGGAACGCGGAGCGTGCCGAGAGCCTTGCATGATCTTTCAGCTTCGAGGCAAGCGTGCCGGTGAGAACGGAAGACGCCAGCATGACTGCAAAGGTAACGGGATAGCCTACGGCATATGTCTGAAAGGACAACCTGGGTTCGGTAAGGAAAAATCCGAACAATACAACACTTAGAAGTGAGCCTGCCATACTGCAAAGGTATCCTTTGGTCAAAACGGAGATCATCAGCACACCTAGGATGTATACCGTAACGATATTGGTATCGGGAAAGTCGAGATGGTCGAACAGAAACCCGATCGCCGTACATACGGCAAGCGCCAGGACGGTCACGGCAATATCCCGCAGCGACGGTATCTCTGCACCTAAGAACAGACGGCGTCTGTGCGGCTTTGTGTAGTTCAGTGCATCGGGAATAATATGAATGTCAACATCGGGGGCGGAGGAGATCAGCTTTTCAGTGAGAGTCGGTCTTCCGAACAGCCATCTGCGTCTGGCACTGCTTTGCCCGATCACAATTTTTGTGACATCGGAAAGCCTGACATATTCCGAGATCTGCAGCGGTACATCCTCGCCGTGCGTCATAACGATCTCGGCGCCGAGCCTTTGCGCGAGCTGTATGTTCTGCGAAAGTCGGGACTGATCCTCATCATTTATGACCGTATCCGTCTGCACATAGATGGCGGTAAATCTTGCATGAAGGGTCTTAGCCATCTTTGCGGCGGTGTGTATGATCCTTGCATTGGACGGAGAAGAGGATAGGCAGACAAGGATATGCTCGTCTGTATCGAATTTTGACTGTTCGTTTTGTACTTTCATCGGTTTCACCGCCATTTTTATTTTATTATTATACAGTAAAACTGTAAAAAAATCTACCGCAGTCTAAAAATCATTCTTCTGCCCATCGGAAAGAATAATATCGACATTTCCGTGCGTTTCACGAAAACGGCGGATCTCACATAATATTTCACTTTCGGACAGCCCCTGCGGCAGCAGAATTTCGGAAGGCTCACGGGATTCGTTTTCCTTTAACAATGCTTTTCTGTTTTCTTCAAGAAATCGATCCAGCCTGCTCATAAGATAAAATCCGAAAGCAAATATGCCAAGCAGGCTGACGATCAGCAATAGTTCAGCCATCCTCACTCACCTCTGTTAAATGCGAAAACACTTTTGCAGTTCTTTGTAAGCACCGAGAACCAAAAGAGTGGTCTTGTTCGTAAGAACGGTTTCCGGTGAAACTGCCATATTGATTTTTCCGTTCTCCTTGGTCGCCATGATATTGATGCTGTATTTTCTGCGGATATCCAGCTCTCCGACGGTTTTTCCGATCCACCCCTCCGGAACCTCTACCTCAAAAATGGCATGAGCCTCATCGACCTCGATGTAATCCCGTATGTGATCGGCGGTGTACCGAATAGCAGCCCAATTTGCTACCTGTTTTTCTGGGTAAACGACCTCGTCCGCTCCGTTACGCAGAAGAAATTTCTCCTGCACATCACGCTCGGCACGGGATACAACTAATTTTGCGCCGAGTTCTTTCAGCAAAGAAGTGGTTTCCAACGAATTTTGAAAATTTCCTCCTATGGTGACTATGCACACATCAAAGTTTCCGATTCCGAGCGACTTTAAAAATTCCGTGTTTGTGCTGTCACCTATCTGTGCGTTAGTAACGATCGGCAGAATTTTATTGACCCTTTCTTCGTTGCTGTCTACCGCCATCACCTCATGCCCGAGCTTATTCAGCTGCAAAGCGATATGCCTACCGAATCTGCCGAGACCTATCAACAATATGTTTTTCATAATATAGTAACTCCTTTATCCGACTGTGATATTTTCGAGCGGCAGCTTTGCACCGCTCTGATTTTTATTGGAGATCGCCGCGTAAATCAGGGTAAGTCCGCCGACTCTGCCGAGATACATCAAGACGATCAAAATAAGCTGAGAAAGAACACCGAGCTGCGGTGTGATCCCAAGGGTAAGCCCGACCGTTCCGACAGCGGACGCCGTTTCGTAAAGGCAGGTGCTAAGCGGCAGACCTTCTGCCGTGCTGATAACAATGCCGCCGACAAAAAACAGCAGGAAATACATTACGGCAACGGCTGCGGCGTTTTTCACTGCCGAACCGTCAATGCGCCTGCCGCAGACTTCGACATCGTCCTTTTTGCAACAGACGGAGAATGCACTCAGAATCAGAACGGCAAGCGTGGTCGTTTTCATACCGCCTGCCGTGGAGCCGGGCGATCCGCCGACGAGCATCAGCAGAATCATAATTGCCTTGGAGGAACCGGTCATAGCGGGAAGATCGGCGGTATTGAAACCGGCGGTTCTCGGTGTGACAGACTGAAAAAGCGACGCAAGAATCCTTTCGGCGAGCGGCAGCCCCGTAAAATCACAGAAGAAAAAGAATACTGCGGGAGCGATAATGAGGATTGCCGTTGTTACCAATATGACCTTACTTTGCATACGGTATTTTTTGAAATGCCACTTGTTTGTGTAAATATCATCCCAGGTCAAAAATCCAATACCGCCCACAATAATTAAAAGCATAATTGCAATGTTTATTGTAGGCTCTCCGATGTATCCCGTAAGAGACGGGTATTTGTTTTCTGCGGTGCCGAGTATGTCAAAGCCGGCGTTGCAAAAGGCGGAAATCGAATGAAATGCCGCCATCCAAATTCCCTTGATACCGAAGTTTCTACAAAATGTCGGCAGCATGACGATCATTCCGATAAGCTCGATCAAAAAAGTTCCCCGTACAATAAAGCGGGTCAGGCGGACGATCCCGCCGACCTTCGGGGCAGAGATGGCGTCCTGCATGGTACTGCGCTGCATCAGCGATATTTTTCTGCCGGACAGCATGGCGAAAAATGCCGCAACTGTCACAACACCGAGCCCGCCTATCTGGATCATCAGCAGTATTACCGTCTGCCCGAAAGCGGACCAATAACTGCCCGTATCCTGCACGACCAGCCCCGTAACGCAAACGGCCGAGGTCGATGTGAACAGCGCCTCGTGAAACGGCGTAACAACTCCGGCAGTCGATGAAAACGGCAGCATCAATATCAGTGCTCCGAGCAGAATAACCCCGGCAAAGCCCAAAACGATCAGCTTAAAGGATGACAGTCGCTTTTTTCTATGTGTAATTTCAGACATATATACTTCTCCTATTTTTGTTTGTTTACAAAGAGTATATCATGAAATATAAAAAAACGGTGTAATGATCCGGTGTGCTGTATTAAGATTGCATTAAGGCTCTCGGCTTTGACAAAGACACCGCCGAAGGAGCCATATCAATTCTGACAGAACTCGGCATCATATCATGATCAGACATTTGAATAAAATATCCCCATATAATTTCTGGGAATAAATAATTTCAGAATTATATGGGGCATTTTATGTCTGTTCTATATTTCTACTAATAAATTATTCATATAAACATATCTATCATAGATAATCATATACTTTACAACAATCCCTTAACGTCCTCTGCGATCATCTCCGCATCAAGACGATTATCCTTAAGAACCTCTTCGACATCGTACCTGTCAAGGAAGTCCTTCTTAAGACCATAATTCAGTACCTTCATATCCGAATCACCGTAGAATCTTGCAATCTTCTCACCGAATCCGCCGTCCAGTATACCATCTTCAATAGTGATGACAACCGAGTGGTCTGCCTTGAGGCTTTCGAGAAGCTCCTCGTCAAGCCCTGTGATATAGTAAGGATTGATGACAGTGGCATCTATTCCAAGCTCACTCTTCATCTCGTCTGCAACGGCATTTGCCAGACTGTAGAAGGTTCCAAGGCCGAGTAGGGCAACCTTGCTTCCCTTCTGTGTCACCTCATACTTATTCAGATCTCCAAAGTTCTTCGTCACAGGGCTTCCACTTACCATTGCACCGCCTGGAAGCTTGATGGCCACCGGATGCTCATTCTGCTCTATGCTCCAATCAAGCATGGCAATATACTCTTCCTTTGTTGTCGGAGCAAGATATACAAGATTCGGGATATTTGAAAGCATCGGGATATCCTGAAAGCCCAGATGTGTCACATCGTTCATTCCATATACAGACCCTGCAAATGTCACTATAGTGGCTGCATTGTTGTTGATACAGAGATCCTGGGATATCTGGTCAAATGTTCTCTGCACAAATGAGCTATACACACCGAACACTGGCTTTCCGCCGCCTGCTGCAATTCCCGACGCAAGTGCCACCGCTGTCTCCTCTGCAATTCCCACGTCAACAAACTGCTTTCCGGCCTCACGTCTCTTATCCTCTGTAAATCCTATAACTGTCGGTGTTCCCGCTGTGATGGCAACGACCTTTGGATCCTTCTTCATCTTGTCAAGCAGGTAATCACAGGACACGCTTGAGTAGTCCTCCTCGTCACCTTCAAATAACGATCTTCCTGTCTCTATATCAAATGGTCCGCTGTAGTGCCACTGCTCCTTGTGCTCCTCGGCCGGGGCATACCCCTTTCCCTTGAGGGTTCTGATGTGGACCACAACAGGCTTCTTTGAATCTTTTACCTTCTGGAATGTGTCTATGAGGGCTGCCACATCATTGCCTTCATGCACGTAATAATAATCAAGTCCCATGGCGCGGAACAGATTGCACTCTGCTGTTCCCTTAGTGTCTCTGAGTAATCTGAGATTTGTATAGAGTCCTCCGTGGTTCTCGGCTATGGACATATCGTTGTCATTTACAACTATGATGAGGTTGCCATCCAGTTCTTTAGCGTAGTCCAAGCCTTCAAGGGCCTCTCCTCCTGACAGGGAGCCATCGCCTATCACCGCTATCACATTACCCTCTGCCCCTTGGAGATCCCTTGCCTTTGCAAGGCCTGCAGCCAGACTGATGGATGTTGAAGTATGTCCAACCGTGAAGAAGTCGTGCTCGCTCTCATGCGGGTTGCTGTAACCAGTCACATCATCATAGTGCTCCTCATAGAGGTAGGCATCCTTTCTTCCAGTAAGCATTTTATGAGGATAGCTCTGTTGTGACACGTCATACACAATCTTATCCTTAGGTGACTCAAATACATAGTGAAGTGCTATGGTTGCCTCAACCATACCAAAGTTCGGTCCAAAATGTCCGCCGTGTTTGCTGGCTCTGATGAGAAGTGCATGTCTCATCTCGTCTGCAAGTGTTCCCATCTCTTCTACTGTCAGTTTCTTTACATCCTGTGGTCCGTTGATATTTTCAATATACATTTTTCTTTATCCTCCTGTTTTAACATAGTGCATTCGCCATCGGTAATTTACCTGTCCCATACAAGCTTGCCGGTCTTCACGGCCTCCTCATATTTGGATATCTTGTAATGTAATCTATCCATGGTGGCTTCGATCTGTTTTCTCTGCTCCTCAAGTTTCTCATACTGCTCCTTAAGGAGATCCAGCCTCGCGCCAAATGTAGCATCTCCCATCTGGAACAGTTTTACATATTCAATAAGCGCCTCTATCGGAACACCAGCATTTCTCATGCATACAGTGTGTTCAACCCAACTGACATCATTTTCCTTATAATCCCTGTTGCCACTAGCATTTCTCGCTACAGGAGGGATAAGCCCGACCCTCTCGTAATACCTGAGCGTATCAGCGGTGATATCAAACTTTTCACTTACCTCTTTGATAGTCATATTGCCACCTCTTTCCTAATTTCAAGAAAACCTTTCTATTTATAGCTATATGCACTCACACAATACCTATATGTTACATTGAATATATCACTTGGAGCTCACTCCAAGTCAACCCCCAATTTTCTCCCCCCTGGGGACGGAGGTACCTGCCCCATACAGTGTCCCCATGGGGACGGAGGTGCCTGACCCCATACAGGATATAAAAGAGGCGGGCAACGTAGTTACCGCTGTCCGCCTTTATATACATGAATATGTAAATTTTTATGCTACGCACTGATTCCAACTGTCGAGCAGATGTTTACTGCAATGATATCATCCACTGTTACACCAAAGATGGCGGCCAGAATGATCAGGTTGTCTACGGTTGGCATAGCCATACCCTTCTGCCACTTGTATATCGCATTTGGAGTGGCAAATCCAAATATATCCTGCAGATCCTTTACAGAAAAACCTGCATTCTGTCTAAGCTTCACAATATTTCTGCCTGTTCCTGTCATGTCAATTGTTGGTACATTACACATAATACTTCCCTCCCAAAATTCTCATCTCATCTGCATTGCTACAATTGTGGCAGATTTCTTCTTCACAAAGACGAGTTCAAAAACACGCAAAAAACGCCCATCCACATGAATACTTCTATAATACTCACATGGATGGACGCTTTTTCGTACATCATGATTCCAATCTATAAATGCTGATAGATCTGGCTGATCTCAGTCTATCGAAACCTATTTGATCTGTTATGCATTTGCTCAGATCATTCAGGTCAGCATATTTGTATGATCATGTTCCGTACGCTCTCGCCCTGTACCATATGAGTACATATGTTCACGCAGCTTATCATCTGTATGTAAAGTATTCCCTGCCACATCACTATTAAACTCTCTGGTTATGTATTTAGCGAAAACTATACTTAACATGATTCTTTCCTTTCCTGACTACCCTTCCGGGTTCCTTTTCCTAAGTCATTTTTTATTGGTGTGTCCTGATTTTCTTCTTTTATTTGACCACCTAAACTGTACTCTACCACAAATATAATTATTTGTCATTACACCGCTGGTATAAAGTTATATTTTTCCTTCGCTATATCAAAGTGTATCAAAATGGCTTAAATACACACTTTCTCAAGTGTCTTTTATCCAGGACTGTATCAAACCTTTTCAAAATTTTGCCCCTTTTTTGCCCCTACGATATCATCACGGCCTCTATTCTCGTATCGGCATTCAGGGTGTTGTTAAACACTATCTTATATCCGCTATCAGTGTCTTCTGTAAGTTCGATAGTGTAATCATCTACATCTGCAAGTACACCGTTAATGTATATCTGCAAATTAGTGTCAAAGGTGTATCCATAGTGATCTGGTACAGGTATCTCTGTCACCTTAGATGTATGATTATACTTGTATCGCCTATAGTTCACTTTTGCCGCCGCAGGAATAAATGTCACATACGATCGTCTATCGATAATATCGTCATCTGTGATGCCGTCTGTGCCAGCCTTAACCAATACATCTGCAATTACAAGATCATATATGTCTGTTGTCTGCGTTGCTTCAGGTGGCTCTGGCGACTCATCCGGTTCGCCATCGATTGTAACAAGTTCTATTGATCTTGCTGTGCGATCATATCTGATAACCACTCTTGTATATCTATTCTTAACCGGATGCGCTGCAGATATGTTCAAGTATTCAAATGCATCAGACTTGATCCAGTGTCCAGCCACAATGGCTTTGCCTGACTCAATGATAATCTGCATATTTGCATCTGTATTTTGTGTTGCTCTGAAAGCGTTGCCATATCTTTCAAATACACCTTCGGATAATACCCCATCAAAGAAGCTGTTAACATCGTCACTTGAATATATCCTGTCTGGCTGTCCGTTGTCTGCTATCACCGCATCAAAAAATCCGTATTTTATCATCCTGTCCTAATCTCCTATCCATGTGCTCAATGTAGGTACTATAGTTACTCCGTCATCGCTTACACTTTCTATCACCTCTGTTATTCTTGGATTTGCTGATATGCCATACTTGTTTATTACAGTAACTACGTCTCCTAACCCATAATCACTGCCATATTCATATATGCTACCGGTCTCTATGCTTCCTTCATATTTCTCTACAAATCCTGATTCTGCAATCAGCTTTGCGCCGGCAGCTTGCAGCATATTCTGATACTCTGAATCCGATACGTCTCCGTTGTTTGATGACACATCCCTTGCATCCTTATACGTTTCGTACCGGTCTAGCCCTTTAGCCTTTCCTGACACAGCCCGCCGACGTGCTGTACCTTCTCCCTCTCCCGCTACAAGCACAACATTTGTATACTTTGTATAATCAATCGAATACGTATCATCAATGATATTTTCGTTCTTAGCGCTGAACACGACATGTGGGATATCGTCCTGCTCTATAGATCTATCCTTGCCTTTGTATAAGGTCATTGTGTAATACCCCTGTGAATCTATGTATATATCCCAGCCCGTGTTATATTCGGTTAAAATAGTCGTGACTGCGGTAAGCAAATTGTCACCAGTGAGCTGTTGCTGCAACACATCATTACATACATCTTTAAAATCAAGTCTGAAGTTGGATATCTTTCGATCAGAGTCCGCTGGAGAAATTACATTCTCATTCAGCAGCTTCTTAATACCGTTATCAACTGTTCCAGAAAGTACAGTCTGATTCCATATAATTCTTTGGCCGATTATAGACTTCAGGTCATAGCCGGTAACAATAAGGTAATCACCATCCTCATCATCTGTAGAGAGGTTAACTTTCTGGACGAGCATTACATGATGCAAAGATCCATCTGCAGATATATCTACATCCCTCACAAGTCTATTTCCTTTTCTGAGTAGTTGTATCATATAATCATCCGCAGCTATATAGAGCTCAAACTCACCCGCATCATAATATTTCAAGTGCCATATTGCACTCTGGTACGTGTCTATTATATCAAGCCTCTCGTTGTCCTGATTTAATACGTATATGTCCATTTATACTCCTTCATATTCGTTCGTATAGATTATATTAGTACAAATATGTTCACGCCCCTCATTTGCAGTCTGACCAACATGATTTATTCCAGGGCGCAGGCTTAACCAGCTTGATGACGCCGTCATCTTATTGATAAGATTTCGTGTTTTATTATGATATATTCCTTTGATCGACTTACGCCCCGTGTGTGAATCTATCTCAATGACCTCGCCTTTGTTATAGCTTCCTTTAATTTCGATATATTCACCCGTCTCTATCATATATATTTTAGGGTCGACTACAGTAGCATTGAACTGCATTCTGCATATAAAGCCTATCTCATCATCTGACTCGTTATATATAGATGCCTCCATATTTTGATCATATATTCCAAATACAATATACTTTGTCAAAGATGCATTATCATAATCGCACACTATGTCTCCAGCGTTTACTACAAGATGATATATCCTGTATGTGCCGCTCGTGAGGCAAATATTAACCGAACACCTATTACTTGCATCAAAAGCAAGTTTCACTTTGTTCCAGCCTTTCCGGAGCTCTATCTTTTTTATAAACTGACCCACCGTTACAGACGTAAATTTATCCGTATCTGACCAGACCCAGCCACACATTACATATGATCCTTTTGCCTTTATTACATCATATATTCTTAATACAGCATCTGAAGAGAGTGATATTTCGCACATTGTATCAATCTCACCAAGGGGATTTTCCTTCATGCAAGTGTATTTTTTGTTCATTTTCCCTCTCAATTCTTGATTTTATTACTGTTCTGAATTTGGTAGCTCTATTGCTATTCTCCAAATTGAACTTGTATTGCCTAGAATGAAATACTCTTGGTCATTTATAATAAAACTTTCACCAGAAGCACCTGATGCAACATCTGGCCCAGCTAATATATAGTATGCTGATGGAATTACGAGATACCCTGCAGGATACACATATTGAGCAAGACTTACCACGTCATGTATGTTGCTATCCTGACTCCAAGCCTGAGCATAATAAGATGTCTCGTCTACATCAGAATAAATGATGTACCTAGCAGAAGTGAATGACATATAAGCTATTCTATCTTCATTTGTTTTTAGATCTTTTGCAGGCAATACGATATGTAATAGATCAGTAATGTTAGATCCCTCACTGAATATTCCAATTCCGAATACCACTCCTTCTTTGCATGATACAAAATGCAAAAATGCATTAGCCGCACCACTATTGGCTGATCTAACCAAACTCATGTTATACGAATAACAATATGTAGATGCGGACGGAGTAGCCCCCTGAATCACAGTTGTCATAATCAGATTAGCTCCAGAAAGACTAAACTTAAAACCTGTTGTGTTGTGCTCATCATCTCCCATGTATAATATCCACGTAGTGTTAGACTCTACAATATTTAGTTTCATGCCAAGGGCTGCCGCAATCTCCTGCATTTTTAAGTCATTTACGTCCGCATTGTAAAACGTTGAATCCGCCTCTTTTTTTCCCAGTCTTATTCTTTGTACAGTATATCCCATCAACTAACCTCCGTTTCTGTTGGCAATAATCCATATATGCCGCATACATACCCATATGGTTTTGTATATAAAGATGTATTAATAATCATCCCATACGCTCCTGTACTAATTTTTTTCGCATTAGCAATCATATCATCAAAAGATTCATTGCTTGCGGTCGGCACTCCCTTCTCAGTGATGACGTCCGCAAGCCTTTCTTTGACATCACTGACATGTTTTTTTACATCTTCAAGTGTCTCAATAACATTTTTTTCTATCTCAACAAGTCCTTCTTCTATGTGGTCCATCTGTGCAGCCGATAGCACTTCCCCAGGCCGAAAGTTCTGCTTCTTGTACATAGTCATACCTCCATTTTCAGTTGCACCGGTGCAACTTACCCTAATGTACTCTCTTCGAGTTTGTCTGAATTAAGTATCAATGTCGTATCTGTCATATTTATAAGTTCACATCTGATGTCATCAAGCCCCGCTCCTCCTGGCACGAGATTTGATGCGATCAGTGTATAGAATGGGAACGAAAATTTTGGTGTGGAAACAGAATTGACAACTGTCATCTCCTGCGCATCAATGAACGCTGGAACCGGACACAGGATACTAACCTGCGCTACCTGTGTCCGGGCAAATAGATCTGTTTCAAACGATTCCACATATCCATCTATATATACATTTCTTGTACCATTCCTAAAAAACACCCTGATCCATGCACCTGTAGATATGTACTTATACAGATTGATTCTGCTTGTCTCTATATCACGCTGTGGATATATCATAAGGACTATATTTCTCTTTTGCTTTTTCGAGCTTATGTACTTTGCACCGGGCATATTTGCCACTGTTGCAGTGACAATGTTTGCATTTTCCGGAGACAATCCCGATGCGGTAACTATATAGTCCTTATTCTCCGTCAGCTCTAACCTGTCACCTGTCGCATTCTGTATAGCAATCTGATACATCTATGACACCTCCGGCTTCCTTGGATCGATAAGATTCTTTGTCTGTCTGTATATTTCAAGGCGGTTCAGTGGTTTTGGTGAGGTATTGTTCTGCACAAAGTTGTATGTAGTGGTATTATTCGTGGTTGATCCGCCTTCTCCTCCACCTCCTGACTTTGGTCTCGGCATATGTTTCTTTACATCGTCAAGGTTAAAGCCTTCATCTGTGACACTCTTTGCCTCGTCTACTATTCGCCTCAAAGATTCATACACTTTATGCTTGTACAGATCCACACCATCCGCCACACCAAGATCAAGGAATTTTCCAATTTCGTCTCTGGCTCTTCTCGATGGTGAATGTATGCCAAAGAAGTTCTTGAGTTTGTCCATGACGCCATCGGCAAATCCTTCGAGCTTATCTGTCAGCCAGCCAAATTTGTCTGTTATTCCATCCCAAAAGCCTTCGATGAAATGCCCTCCAATGTCCTTGACATCGTCAGGCAGCCCCTTTATCGCATCCTTTATAGTATCAACAAATTTTCTTCCGGCGTCCTTGGCCTTCTCCTTGAGGTTGCCGCCAAACTCAACAACCTTTTGTATTCCCTTATCGAATATGTCCTTGAGTTCGCCTGGGATGCTTTCTATTTTTTCAGCAAGTCCATTGACGAATTTCAGTCCATACTCAGCAGCCTTAGCAACCATATCGCCAAACCAAGCTATTACTTTTGCAAGTATCTCCCCGCCAAATGTGGCCAGTTTTGGTCCTAATTTAGCAAGGGACATCATGATAGATGCTATTATCTGAGGGACAGACTTTCTAAGCTCTAATATGATCTGTGGAATGGCCTGGACAAGTGTCATGAACAGTTCGACCGCACAGTCTAAGAGCAAAGGTATGTTCTCGATCAGCACCTCTATGATGGTCGTTATGATCTGAGGCAGCGCATCTATGATGGCAACTGTGATCTGAGGCAACGCATCTATGATGGCCATCCAGAACGATATGCAAGCCTCCAGGAGCTGTGGTATAGCGCCAAGAAGTCCAGATATCACTGAATCTATAATCTGAGGCAGCGCAGCGACCAGCGAATCTATGATCTGAGGCACCGCCGAAACTATCGCCATTAAGAGGGATATAGCCCCATCGGTCAAAGCCTGATAGCCAGATAAAAGCCCGTCTATCAGCGCCTGGATAATCTGAGGAGTCGCAGCGACCAGTGAATCTATGATCTGAGGAAGAGCTGACACCAGCCCTTGCACAAGCGTTATGCCTGCAGCTATGAGGTCAGGCAGCTTGGCCAGGATAGCAGTAATGATCTGAGGCACCACATCTGCTGCCTTGGTTGCTATTTTCGGAAGCTGTTTTGACAGTCCGGATAATATCTCGGATGCCATGTCTATTGCCGCATCTGCTATATCAGGTAAGGAATCAAGCACTCCTTGTATAAGACTGCCTGCAATGGATATACCGAGATTTGCAGCCCTTGGCAGCATTGATGTTACTTCATCAAGTGCCATAAGTATCAGATTGCTGACAGCCTCTCCAAGCGCTTCGTCCGCGCCTTCCACACCAGTAATAGAATCTTTGATGGCTGGCATAAGATCATTAGTAACTTCCTTCACAAACTCTCGCATTGAGCCTGTAGCAGATTCATATATAGTAATACCAAGATCTTCGTAAGCACTGTTCAGAGCCTTCAGGTCGCCTTCAAGGTTGTCATTCATGACATTTGCCATGTTCTCAGCGGAGCCGCTGCATTTTCTCAGTTGCTTCTCGAAGTCTTCTGCATTGCTTACCCCTGCATTAAGGATAAGGTTCAGACCCTTAATTGAATCTGAGGTAAACGTTGACGCAAGAGCTGTGGCCTTCTGAGCATCACCCATGCCATCCGTGGCTTTCTCGACGTCTTTCAAAATATCAGTAAGATTTCTGTAGTTTCCCTCAGCGTCCATGACCTGGACATTTGTATCACCGATGGCAATAGCTCCATCTTTCATTTTAGCAGTCATATCTCGCATGACTGCTGTAAGAGCTGTTCCACCTTCGGAGCCCTTAAGTCCCTGATTTGCCATCATTGCAAGAAGGCTTGTAGTTGTCTCAATGTCCTGTCCGGCAGCATTGAGATTGGCAGCACAATTCTTATAGGCTTCGCCAAGCTGTTCGGCTGATGTATTTGAATTACTCTGCGAATAAGCAAGCAGGTCGGCAAAATACGCACTGTCTTTTGCCTGCATACCAAATGCAGACAGGTAGTCCGTCACCATGTCAGATGCCTTGGCCAGATCCATGCCTGATGCCGCCGCAAGGTTAAGTACACCTCCCAGTGCATCTGTACTCTGGTGTGCATCCCAGCCGGCGAGAGCCATGTACTTTAATGCGTCCGCTGACTCGCTTGCGCTAAATACCGTAGATGCTCCAAATTCTTTTGCTGTGTCCGACAGGAGTTTCAGGTCTTCACCTGTTGCCCCGGATATAGCCTGGACTTCGCTCATAGAAGATTCAAAAGTTCTTCCGGTCTCAAGTGCATCTGCAGCAAGATCCTTAAGTCCGTCAAGCGCCTTGCGAATTCCTTCAGCAACAAGATTTGCCAACACACCTTTCATCACAGTGAATCCTTCGCTGGATTCCTCTGCCGCTGCTCCTGCATCTCTGGCACCATCTTCAAGATCATCATAACTGTTGTCGAGTGCGTCTGCCGCATCATTAGCATCTTTTAATGCTTTCTTGTTGTCTGACAGATCTGTTGACAGATCATCTATCTGCTTTGCAAGATTCTTTGCCGCTTCCGAATTCTTACCCTGTGTCAATACTACAGATGCATATTCTTTCTTGATATCAGTAAGGCTCTTCTCCTGAGCGTTGATTGTATCTGAGAGATGATCTGTTGCAGATACAGTCTTGTTCTGCTCCTGCGTAAGCTCGGCAAGCACATTATTGTACTTATCAATACTTTTTTCAGTGGTTTTAATCGCTGCTTCCTGATTCTCGATCTTGATCTTGAGATCGACTGCAGCCTTTGAGTTCTCTCCGTACTGATTTTTAGTGAGCTCATACTGCTTACGATAGTCCGTTAATATACTTCTCTGTGACTGCAGATTCTTGCCGAGCTGGGTCAGCTTACTGCTCACCCCATCAGCACTTTTAGACCAGTTGTCCAGTCCCGCTGTAGAGTTCTTGAATTCTGCAGATGCCAGAGCCATCTGCTTCTTTGCTGCCGTGATATTTTTAGTCAGATCACTGATGTCTACTTTAAATTTAGTTGTCGCTTCGTCTGTCTTCTTCGCCAATCATTGCATTACCACCAGCCTGCATCATCACTCGCTCTGCGTCGTCTCGGCTTGTCCTTTGTCTGTGCCTCCCGGATCTGCATCCGCCTCACGTCTGCATACATCACAAGTACATCGTGATATGATGTTTTAGTGAGCGTCAGCGGATTAAGCCCTGGATATAATACGCACAAATTATTTATGATCAAAAAAAGTGTCTCATCAAGGGGGATATCTTCCCCCTCATCTAGTTTTTTGGGTCTGTCGGGATACTGAGCATATCCTTTATAGCAACTACAGCTATATTCTTAATTACGATAAGGAGCTCCTTCATCTTGACATGATCCCAGTCGTCATTTTCCATGTCTGGAAAAGCTTCAGAAAGGATTGATACAAGATCATTCCATTCTTCGAATATCAGTGAGAGCAGTGTGGCATTATCGAGATTCTTGTAATCAAACAGGGCCATGAGCCTTCTGACAGTGCCAAACTCCAAGTCAACGGTATCTGCCTTGCACTCCTTCTTTACCGTCTTTTTATCTTTCTCATATACTTTAATTGTTATATCCATCTTATCCTCCTATTAATAAGCGTGAAGAGTATACCCCTCCACGCCGTTTGTAAACATGATTTACTGATGTGATTCCGCCTGATCTACTGTCGCCTGAGAAGCTTCGATCCAACTGTCCGGAGTATGTACTTTCTTGAAGAACTCATCCTCATCAACATCCTTGTATCGGTCGTCAATGACTATTCCCTTGACAGAACACTTCTTCCACTTACCATCCTCAAGCTTTCCGTGCTCAAACTTATGCTTCGTCCTGATTGCGGTAAATGTAAGCGACTGGTTATTTGACGTAGTGCCATTGTCCTCTGTCTGGGATGTCTCGTCAGGGATTGCAAATGTGCCTTTATGTCTTACTACATACCTATACTTACCATCTGTACCCTTCGTCCTGTAGCCAAGCGCATAATATGTGGTATCTCTATCACCTTCTACAAGCATCCCTGACCCCTTGTCAAAGGACTTACCTGTAATCTTTGCATACATATCAAGCTCAGGAACTGAAGTAGTCAAAGTGATCGTATCAGGCCCCTCAGAGCTGATGACAAGCATAGGCTGATTGTCATAATACTTTGACTCGGAGCTCGTCTCCACCGTCTTGCTGACTTCTGCTACCGGAGCAAGCGGCTCCCAGTCGCCTGTTACATATCCATGTTCCGCCTCTGTGCTGTTGTCGTCACACTTAACCTCCGCTATGCAGAGCATGTCAACGCCACGGAATTCTATTACCTTATCGTTCATTGCTTAATCCTCCATGTATAAGACTCCGATACCTCTTCCTGTGTGTGTCGGCCTGTCACTGCCCACATCATGCCCGGAGTCATAAATTATAAAACTTTTTTCCTTGAGCTTCTTTTTTGCTGCACGCAGGACTGAGTATGTTTTTTCAGGATCAACTGAATAAAAATTGACATCAAAATCCTGTACTTCCATCGTTGCCGTGTTGTCATAATAACCAGCCTCTTCTGATGAGTTATTCCAGAATGTAAAGAAATGTTCCGGGTATTTATCACCATCAGTGAAGCTCCCCTGTCTGTATGCCTCATACCCTACGCTTTCGAGAATGCTTATCAATATATCTTCCATATCAGCCTCCCATTCTCTTATGTATAGCTTCTGAAAAGATCTTTTTCTGTTCCTCAGCTATCATATTCTTTGTTTTTCTGCCATACACAGCATTTTTTAGGCCCTGCACCGGACGCATCGTCGGTGTACCATACATCAGGAATATTGACGTAAGCCCGCCTTCCGCAAAATCAAATCCAACCTTGGTTGAAGCTGTTAAACCCTCCCATTCGATTGGATAATTATCACGGATCGAGCCAAGGGTTCTACCGGTCTGCTTATGTTTTTCCATGATAGGTGTAAGCCTTTCAGCTACAATCTGATTAGCAACCTTGAGACTTTCCTCCGTGGCCTTCTTAACATCACCTTCAAGGCTGTCAAGCTGGGCCACTATGTCCTCAAATCCTTCAAACTCAAGCCCTATCCGGTTTCTGCTTTTTGCCATCACGCACCGCCTTTCACAGCCTTAACCTTGAACTTTAGGTAAGTATTCGCCATGTTGATATTTTCAGGTGTGCCAAGGACTTCATAATCCTTGCCATACACCCTTATCCTTGATGCAGATGTAATGTCTGGCCTATACCAGGTTTCCACCGTGGCCGTATCCTCTACAGCAATAACCCCATTGTCCTGTGTCTCTGTGCCGCCAAAAGTCTTAAAGCTGATATAGATATCATCAACTTTTGTGA
The DNA here is from genome assembly GCF_040915325.1 of Coprococcus sp. RTP21281st1_F1_RTP21281_210402. Classification (NCBI taxonomy): domain Bacteria; kingdom Bacillati; phylum Bacillota; class Clostridia; order Lachnospirales; family Lachnospiraceae; genus Coprococcus; species Coprococcus sp. RTP21281st1_F1_RTP21281_210402. Next base: position 184,394 of record NZ_JBCPDQ010000006.1, on the reverse strand, counting down.
ATATTTTCTTGTTAGTTCCTTTGACCTTTTCATAAGATGGCGTCATAAGCTCTGCCGGCACGGCATACGGCAGATTTGGTGTATATGCTTTCATGTCTCCGCCTTTCTGCATGTCTTTCTACAGCCAAGATTCACTATACGCATATGCGTGTACTCACTCAGTTTTTTGTAGTTAAAGAGATCATCGACAGCGCAGCATATTGTTCCTATCGCCTCATCCGAATTAACAAGTTCCTCCGACGCACCAGCGTCAACCAGCATCTGCTTGACTTCATCAAGGAGTCTGCCTATGCGGGCGTCTTGATATGAACCTGTTATATTCATTGATTCTTTACAAGCGGTAAGCTGGTCTTCTCTGGTCATTGCTACTCTTTACTCTCCCTTATTCTCTGTTGGCTCTGTTGATGATGCCGGCTCCTCGCCCTTCTTGATGATAAGTACACCATTCGGATCAACGAGCTTTCCATCAACAATCATGATACACTTGTTCTTAATTTCGTTGGTGTCATGATCAACCCACTTGACTGTGGTCATCTGCATGTTTGTGTTGATTGCATAGTCTGTTCCCTTGAAAAATACTGCAACAACATCACCCTTAGCCGCATCATCCCACGATGATATGAGATCATCCTCGACAGTCTCAACATCCTTTCCCAGGAAGCGGTATGATTCCTCGCCATTAATGCCGTAGTTAGTCCTTCCGATAGGCTGTCCGTTCTTATCAACCATGCCGTCTATATGTTCGTCAAAGGTTGACTGATTCATGAAGAACGCACCATTCCTATATGCTTTCTTCATCTTTGCCTTAACCTTTTTATGCCAACCTTCCCAGGATGCGAATTCTGATGGTGTCATTGTTATAATATTTGCCTTTGGAATCCTAGTATCTGTAAGGATTCCAAGAGGCTTTGATGTTCCGTTACCCTTAAAGACTGATATCTCTATAGCCTTAACTATAGCCTCTGTAGCAAGTGGTACGAACAGCGCCTGAAATGCCTCCAGTGTAACTACGTTAGCAAGCAGCGTCTGAGCAATCTTACACTCTATGCCATAGTATGAGAATGTAATCTTCTCATCAGCCTTGATTTCCTGTGAATCAGACTTTCCTTCTCCAACCCACGTAGCCTCTGGCTTAAGAGAAAGAACAGGTATCGCAATGCCTCCCTGAACATTCAGCTTACGGATGATCTTGTATACGTTTCCATAGGTATCCATCTTCGTAATGATCTCGTGCATGAGTGATGTTGGTATCACTGCGCTGGCATCTGCCACGCCTGTCACCGCATCAGCTCTGAGTTCATGTGGGATTTCTACACCTCTACACACATATTCCATGAACGCATGACGATACTCTGGGGTATCATGGCGATCTACATTATCATCAGATCTCTTATTAGTTGCAAATGCGGCAAATGGTGTGCCCCCACGGAATTCAGCATTAGCAGGCACCTGTGCTCTAGAATTGTCGCCGTCATCTCCAGGGTTACCATCATCTCCTTCGTCATCAAGCTCTGCAAGCTGTGCCTTTGCATCCTCAAGCTCTGTAAGTACTTCATCTAAAGTATCTCCAAGGCTACGGACTTCATCAGCTGTAGTAGCTGTCTTGATGCGATCCCTGAGTTCTGTGGCTCTCTTGTTCTTCGCATCAATAGTCTTTTGTAAGTAAATCCTTAATTTTTTCTTCATCTTTTCTTTGCCTCCTTATTTGTAAAGAATCTCTGCTTTCAGCTTTGCAAGCTCCAAATCCGTGTCAGACTCCTCCGACTTAGCCCTCACGCTGTCCAGCGTGGATTTGACACTATCCAGCGTCTCCTTCGCTCTTGCTGAGATTTCAGTAGCTTCATACGCCGGGAAGGTTACCGCAGATACTTCAAACACACTACTCACCTTCCTGATGTGTCTGAGGGGATGATCACTTTCAAGATTCTCCCACTCCTCATCATCTATGGTAAACATAAACGACATGCCGCTTATGTCTCCTCTCTCAACTGCACTGTACAGATTTGCTGCATCAGTATTTCTCTCCGCATCGAGATTAACCCTGATGTGCATTCCTTTATCGTCAACACTCATCTGCATTGTCGAATTCTTGTTATTCCGCCTCGACCTGGCCAAAGGGATCATGTTCGTGTTGTGATTCACAAGGAATCTGACGTCTCTAAGATCAGCCCCATCCAGCGCACCAGGTTCTATGATCTCATCAAAGTAGCCAAGGTCTGTTCTGCTGCCATATATGATTGGGCGACCTTCCAGATAATATCCGTGCTCGTCATCGTGTTTAGCCCTGACTTCAAAATCATATGCCCTTGTTACAGTCATTTTTTCTGTATCACTTTTTCTCATCGTTCTGCCCTCCAAGTTTCTTCTGTTGATATATCCACGCCTTGTTGACGTCAATATAATTAAGCGACTGCATTCTCTTACCTTCGAGCTCTGCAAGTGGTTCAAAGCCAAATGCATTTCTCTTTTCATTTGCATAAAGGTCGCCCGAATCACCTAGGATTCTTACCATCTCAATTACCTGATCCGTCGTCATGAACTCAAGAGTCTTCGTATAGAACCGGATCTCATGGCCTCTTGCTTTCTCCCCAGGAGTGAAAATGGTTTTAGTGAACGCCTGCCCTACTTTTACAACAATAGGTTCTATAGCTTTCTGGAAAAAAGCCTCATACTGAGCTTTTGTATAATCGCCTGTAAGGATCGGGATAGATGTGCCATAATTTCTCAGGATCTTCTCGTCGACAAATTTCAAGGTATCTGGATCAATGAGCTTAATGTCCGGGGTAATAGGTGTATATTCTGTCTTCAGATCGAGAGGAAGAAATCCGCTCAAACTCTGATTGATCTTCTTCTCAAAATTCTTCAGCGCCGTCTCTGTCGCATTGTCATCATCCATGTATGTGTTGAACTTAACTATTCCTGTTATGTTCATCCCTCTCTTGGCTGCCCTGCTCACACTTTCAAGAAGGTCCTGATTGATCTGCAGAGTCTTCAACAAGCTTTGATTATCCGGTTGGCCAGCTTCATTTCCGCCCATGAGTTCATTGACACTATATCTATATCTGATATGTATCACTTCACTGTATGGCAATGTCATCTCATAGCCATTTGCAAATCCAAGCTTGACATACAGGGTGTTGTCCTTGTCCTGCTGCCATTCGACACTGGTCGGAAGCACCGGATATAAACCGGTGTACTTCCTCTGCTCCTTTCCGTTCGCATCCTTCCAGGTGTAGAATGTCGGGATTATCCAACTGTTATAATTCAGCATCAGATTCCACATGAACTTTTCAATAAAATCTGCTGTAGTCATCAATTCATTTGGCTGCCTTAATAACCGCTGTATGTCACTGTTTACCGGGATGATATCTGATCCCTTGGTCTTTATGTGCTTGGGGATCAGCTTAATGCATTCCTGGACGATGCAGCTCACAGCCTGCTGTACTACGTCACTTGCGTATATATCCTGTCCAAACTGGCTATATATAGGTGCATATCCACTTAGCATATCTGCAAGATATGTATTTGTTTTTTTCTTTCTAATCAGGTTATTAAACCAGCCCATTCTACTTACCTTTCTTATTCACCCTTGACAGGAATTCACTCTTATGTCGGCGAAACATCTCATATACACCTATGAGTGTTACCGAGCCATCTATCTTATTTTCATCGTTAGTCTTGATACACAGTGCCTGACGCTTATCATCCATCTTCAGACACGAGTTTTTAAAGTTCCATCTATCTACCGGATTCTCGTTATAGTTGATCAGACGGCTCTTCAAGTCAGCCTCGACAAGTCTCAGTGCATTGTTCAGTGTCGCCGCATTCTGCAGCACCATCTCAAGCTCTTTGCCTTCTCTTGTCCAGCCATACATGGACATTCTCTCTATCCAGTCTTTGGAAAACCTCTGATCGTAACCGCAATATATGATCCTGATCTTATAGTCCTTGTACAACTGATAGAACCAATCTGCCACTACCGCAAGATCTATCTCGTTATCCTGGCATACTGCTATATATCCGGCGTCCGCCCATTCCTTATAGCGGGCACCCGCTTTATGATCGTCCTTATCGGCGTCCAGTTTTTGCCGTGGGATGAAATACTTTGTATATATATACTTTGTGTCATCGCCTGGTCTCATCATGAGCACCTTTGCGCAGCATAGATCTGTTGTCTCCGCAAGATCGACCATTCCAAGGGCAATAGCTCCTCGCATATCTTCAATGTCATATACCGCCTTGTATGTGTAATCCTCAATATTGAGCCAGCTCTCTGTACCATTCTGCTTAATGTTAAAATCCTTCGACAGCACGAATATACGGTCTGCCTTTGACTTCTTTGCAAGTTCAACCTGTTCCTCAAGATATTCAAGTTTTTTCACCATTCCAAGTGTAGGGTTCGACTTGTACCAGCTCTTTGGATTTGTCCAGATCTCCATCTCCGAATCCTGTGTGTATAGCCAGTCAAGTCTTCGCTTGCTTGCCATCGAATCATCTTCACGGTATATAGCTGCATGAGCTTTCTTAAGCTCATCATCAAGGAATCCCTCAAATACAAATCCATCTGTCGTGATCAACCATAGTTTTGGATTATCCTTAATACTCTGGGACTGCTCTATTGACTTCACAATGACATTCTGTTTCATCTCATGAACTTCATCGACCACAGCAAAATCAATGTTGCGTCCTTCCTTATTTCTTGTACGGTCCGTGAGCTTGGTCATCTTTGATCCATTGTTCAGATTGGATATTCCAAACTGATTTTTCCAGGTGTCCTGACTCTTCGGATCAACAAGCAGCCTCATAACATCCACGGCATTATATGTAATATTTGCCTGAGCATCATCATTCGAGGATGCGACTATATCTGATCCAGGATTTCCAACTATAAGTTCCGCAAATGCCAGGCCTGCACATGTCTCTGTTTTGCCGTTTTTTCTTGCTATCTCAAGCAGCACTCTCTTAAACCGGTCAAACCCGGTATCAGGCATTTTGAAGCTGTATGCAGCTTCGATGAGTGCCTTTTGCCAGTCCATAAGGACCATGGCTTGGTTATAGAACGGCGATTTTGTGAGCCTGACACAATTCTCCATGAAATTTATTCTAAGAAGAGCATCTTCTGTATCATATATATACTCACCGGTCTTCAGGTCTTCAGACAAATTCACAAGCTGTGTCTTCAGATCCTCGCCGATGATGTATGTTCCAATCTCACAAAGTTCTTTGTACCGGAGTAAGTTACTATTGTCCGGTGTCCATATCGGTTTATTCTGTATCAGCATTTATCAAGAAACTTCCTCGCCCACGCTCTAAGAGGCGACTCTTCGTCGTCAGCATCAAATCCAGCACATTTCGCAATGATCTTGATGCAGTTTGTGTATTGCTGCATTGTCTCCTTGTAGAGCTTCGCCGCCGGAGTGGCACGCTGTCTCTCAGGCCTTTCCTTATCGACCCGAATCTGTGGCAACGATCTGTAATATTTAAGCTGAGTTTCCATGTACAATATCTCGTCAACAAGTTGTTCCATGAGCTCACTGATATTACCTGTCAGCTTTATCAACTCTTCTTTTCTACCCAAATTAATCACATTCCCCTACTATCAAAACATCGCAGTCATGAGATATAGTTGTTTTTGCTGATCCAGCATTGTAAGCATATGTAGTGACACTATACTTGCCACTTATATCCATCGTTACACCCGAGCAAAAATTGACCGATGCTGCTTCTAAATCCGGTGTATTACACTTTCCTGATACAAGTACCGTTACTGAAAGAGGGTTGACAAATAATTCTCCTATCTTGCCAATCCCTATAGCGTTTGCGGTTCCCGTTTTCCCTGGCTCAATTCCTTTTGCAACCGAAAGGGATGTTTTTATTATTCGAATGTTGTGAGGTTTACAAGGCACCACACAGCCATACGCTGAGTCATCTCCAAAATCCTTCTCCGTGAGTACCTCCACCTTGTTTAAAGCCTCATCAAAACCATATACAGCCACTTTTGCTCTCCTTTCTGCTATCTTCATGCATTTTCAAAACCGAAAATCTCATTTTTCGGTTTTCGGTGAAAATTACCACCCCCCAACAGTCCCCATCAGGGGGCCAATCACAGCTCAGGTGGGGGGGAGTATTTTTCCCACCAATCGTTTATGTATTTCTGCCACAACTCCGTATTTCTGTTACCATCTGAATACAAGCGTGACAAACACTCTTCCTTGCCTGTGTCTATAAATATTTCCTGGGCTCCAAGCTCACGGCACAGGCGGTCTCGCTCGCTTATAAGCGGATATCCTCCAACTATATACGCATTCTGCCATTTGCCTGTCCTGTACTTAACACAGTCAAGGAGATAGTCTCTCATACCAAACACAACAGCGTTAAGTCGTGCCGGCTTAACATATGGCTCACATCCCGAAACACACAACCAGATGCGGTCCATGTCTACGATAAGATCACCGGCAGACTTAACACTATCGACATAGGAGGTCTTGCCCGCAAGTGGCGATCCATACACCAGATATACAGACCGCCTGCTGGCAAGTTTATCGTGAATCACATTATGGCATCTGTGATGCACAAGCATTATGTTGTCCGGATTCAGAGATACTGACACATCCCTGTAGTTATCTTCGGTCAGATATATCTTGTGATGGCAAATACAGTCATAAGCCTTCGTGATCGGCTTGTGACAGTATTCACATATGATCTGTCCTTTATCATCTACTCTTTCACTTCTAACTACATATGTAAACTTCTGCCACTCTCTCGAGTGATAGAAGTCTGATAATGTCCTAGAATTCATCGAATCCTCCTATGCTCTTAGCTAAAAGCTCTGATGCTCTCAGCCTGTCCTTAATGTCGTACCTGTTTGAGTCCATTACATTTGTCCAAAATCCCTGAATCTCATTGATTGTAGCTATATGCAAGATAGGGCTTGTAGGATTAACACTCTGCAGATATCTGAGATATGCTATGTACTGTTGCACATCCTGTCTCGCTATAAGCTTATATGCATTACCTCTTGCATACTTCTTCGAGTAGCCGGCACGAATCGCAGACTGTTCTGCATTGCCGGCACACTCACCAATGTAGTATGTGGCCATCAGCTTGAGCTGCGGCTTGAGCTTTGGCTCGTCCATGGCCTCACCCCTTTATATCTTCCGTGTATAATCGAGGGCAATCCAGCCGGCTTTGCTCTTAAGCCGTCCCCATTTCTTCGCTCCTGTTCCACTTTTTTCAGCGATGATCGTATACACTCCCATATCCGTTATCATTCCATTCACCTTGTAATTTGTTCCGGCACCGGCACGGATATTAAGAGCCGGATCCGTTACCTTTACCCTGTACGACTTAAACGATGATGTTGTAGTTGTCGTTTTATTCGTTGTTAATGTTGTAGGCTTTTTCGTGGTCGTAGTTGTAAGCCCCTTCTTGACCTGCTGCCTGAACCAGTCCATATTTTTTCCAAACTTAGCAAGCCAATGATTGCAATCCACATGGTCGGATGCATAGCCTCTATCATGTGCCTCCTTGTGCGATATGACATTGTTGATACTGATGTTGTACTGTTTCATCAGGTATCTTGTGACTTCCATGGCAACTGCAAAAGCCTTCTCAAAATACTTCTCATCCGTAAGATCATCCTCACAGACCTCAATCTGTATATATCCTCTGTTGTAGCTGCCCTTCCAGCCGCTACTACAACCCCAGCACTGGAAATTCCACGGCAGTGTCTGAACAAATCTAACGTCACCCTTCAATGTCTTGCCTACAAATCCATGTACACACACATCGGTCTCAGGATGATTCCAGTCGTTCTGATATATGTTGTATCCGATGATGCCATCATCCGGCTGCACATATCTTCTGAGGTTTGGATTGTTACACCCTGTAGAATGTATGATGATTCCCACAGGAGTCATCCTCTTCGCCTCTTTATAGCAGCCATTATTTGTTAATAAGCACTTAAGCATGTTCATTCTCCTCATGTCTTTCAAGGTCGTGTATTCGCTTGTTAGCAACCTCTATCTTTTCCTCGAGGACTGGGATGCGCTCTGCAAAGTTATTATGCTTATCAACTTTCTTTTCAAGCTGCTCTATCCGATAGCTTGTCATCCTCAGTCCGCTAAGTGATCCTATACATGTACCAGCCAGGCTGAGCAGGCCGACGATGATTGTATCTGTCATTCCTACTCCTTATTCTGCTTAACAAGCTGATTCACATATACTGCTGCCCCTGCTACAAGTATTCCCTGCGTGACCGCCGTAAACACGCTCATGAGACATATGCCGCTGACTGCTGCCACATATATTGCACTGAGCACTATGCCTATAATTCCGAGCATCACCGGGATATACTTGTCATTAATCTTCTCTGTCTTCTTCATCATCAAACCTAAGATATAAAGCACCGGTATCAGTACCAGAAGCTCCGGCTTGATGTAATCCTGTAACTTATCCATCTAACCACCTCCGCATAGTGTGGACATGCACCTGATACTTGTCAGGTGTCATGCCCCTTTTTCCTCATTTTCAGATATTTTCATGTAAAACACCAGTGCGCCCATAGGCATATAAAAAGAGCCGGTAATAATACCGACTCTGTAAAATGTTGCACCGGTGCAACTGCATGGGCTGTCATCCCAATTCAATCATATCTGGATACTTGTTGTAAAACTCAAGACAAAGCTTTCTCTTGTTGCGGCGGATGGTGCTTACATCAACATTATATTTTTCGGCTATGACCTCGAGCGTCATATGATCTCTGTAATACATTGCCAGGATATCGCTGTAGGTATGATCACTCAGCTTATCAAGAGTGTCCTTGATTGTTATATCCTTCATGTCGCTATCGTAGTATCTTGTGAGAATATTCCCAACCGAGGATAGTATAACGTTATCATTATAGCGCAGCATATTCTTCCGCAGCATAGAATCAATTGTAGCATTTACCACTTTCTTGATATCCGCATCAGTCACCTGCCACACCCCCTACATATCGTCTACATGGCTTGCAAGCATATCTGCCATGTGAGTAAGCAGCACTCCAGAGCACTCACGAACAGCATTACCATAATAACTCCATTCCTTTTTATCCGTGTACGCTCCCATGTGGTATCTTATACACATTTTTTCTTCCTCCGTAAGATCCACATGCCCCATGAGTATTATGAGGCTCTTATCGCCATGCCCCAAATACCTTGTTTCGTCGTTCCATTCGTACCCTTCTTTTGTTGCCTTGTATTCGTCGCACTTGCACACATCATGCAGTAACCCTATGATAAAAGGTGACTGCCATCTGTCCCAGTTGTATCCCAGAGCACTTGATATTTCACTGAGATATTCAGCCACACGCCATGAATGCTCATACAAACCGCCCTCATGGGATCCATGATACTGTGCAGATGCTGGCGCATTAAAATATCCTATTGACTCAAGCCAGGGTACTATCTCTGGCATATTTATTGAGTCAAATATTCTTTTCCGATCCTTTAACACCATATCTTTTATAACGTCCACGCTTACGTAGTTACTCATATTTATCTTCTTCACTTGTACCGCCTCTTTCCTTGTCTTTTTTTCTGTAGATATTCTCCGTATTCCTTAGGAGTTTTCTTTTTCATAACAGCCAGCAGGCCGTTATAGATCTCCAGTGCTTTACCACAATCCTGCGATGCTTTATTCACTACTTTTGACACCTCCTCTAGTGCATGCTCTATCTCATCATATTCGGTGACTGCTGCCCTGACTGTCCCAGTAGGCATTATCTATCTCCTCCCTTGTTATATTTTGCCTTGCAGCTCTATTTTGCAGCGCACTTATTTTTCATATATCTAGCCGCAAATCTGCTGCTCTCTTTCTCAAACTCTCTCTGTCCCAGGCATATAAGATCTGCAACATACTGTTCAGCCTCTCTGTAACTGACCGGTTCGGTGAAGTCTATGTATACTGATACCTTATGTGTACTCATACAGTCCTCACACTCTACGGCCAGGCTATTCATTTCAATGTCCTTTGTCTCTCTCATTCGTTACTCCTTATCTATCTCTTTGATGTGTAATATATAATACTTCTTCCCTGGTTCAGCTCCCCAGGCCGGCTTGCCTGTGCCTATACTAAGCGTACACATCGCTTTTATCTGCCGACTGGCCGCTGAATATCCATTACGGAACACAATTGGCACTGGCCACTCTATCTGATCCATCTCTGGTAATACATTGTGCAGCACCTCATCGCCTACGCATATTGCACCAAAGGCATTCAGAAGTCTGCTGTCGTAATATTCTTTTATCTCTCTGTATTCCTCTTTCTTCTCGCCAGACGCAATCATATCAAACCACATACGTTTGATCGGTAATGTCAACATTCGTTTTATCCTCCAATAACCATACATGGAGCTACAGCAAGCGAACTATTCCCGGTCTGTCTGCGGTAGTAACCACCGCCGCAGCACCAAGTACCGGTTTCCGCCCAGGCTGACGGACACCTCAACCAATATGCCTTATATTCTCCATCTCCATTTGTTTTGATTGTTCTCTCCTGTATCCTGTAATACTCATATCCGTTTACCATTTCATCAACAGATAAAATGAAAATTCTATCAATAGTATCATCCCCTATGGTATTGGTGCTTTTTCGTACTGTCAGAAGTTTCTTAAAGTCATCATCCAGTCCTGGGAGGAAAATATGATGCAGATACTTGCGGATATCTGATGATTCCCACGCAAGCATTCCTTTCTCGCTGTACTTCATAATATCATCAAGTGTGTAATGAGTCTGAACCGTTACGGTTCCCACACCATCCTTGTTCAGGTCTATTACATCAAGCAACAGTATCTTATCCCTGTATCCAACTGTAAGCTGATCTCCTACGCTGAGTAATTTTGTTAATCTGCCTTTGCGGACCAGATCAGTAAAATCTTCAACTGACAGATCTGCTTCTCTCTTTGCTATTATTTTCAACTACGCTTCCCCTTTCTTCACCAGCATATCTTTCTCAAGCAAACTTGTATCCTCTATCAATGACAACAGTTCTGTTTCAAGCTCTGTCTGTCCGTGGTAATAGTTGCAGTATAAGGTCATCACATTATTTGTGATATAGATCAATCCATGCTGGCCAGTCGTCCATTTCTGAGGCTGAATCTCTCCTCTCTCTGTTTCGACATTCATCGCATCGATAAGCTCTGTAAACACAGAGTTTATGTACAGCTTGCTCATATCATCGCTTTCATATATCTGATACAGGCTCCCAAAAGTCCTTACATATACATCCGTCTTGCTGTATCTCTTGCCGGGCTTATACATAAAGTATCCTTCAATAGTCTCCATGAGTTCTTCCTGCTTTTCCATGTTTTTCCCATTTTTTATATAGCTCCATGCCTCTCCCTGCGGTGGCAGTTCTCCAATAAACTCGGCAAGTGCAGCCATCACCTTGTTGTGAAGGAAGCTCCGCCGTACACTTATGCCCCATTTGGCGCTCTGTATTATTACAAGATCCGGTGTGCAAGCTACTGTAAGGACATGATGCTCATATGCCGCCTTTATCATTTTCTTAAGTATTGAATAATTAACAAACATAAATTACCTCCATTTTCTGTAATACAATTCTTCTTCGTTCCAGTTATCATAGTGATTCTGTAAGTACCCTTTAAACATCTCAAGCATTTCTGCCCGTCTGCCTTGATAACCGTTATCCAGCATCGTGTGATGATACTGACACCCCAGCGCGCCATTCTGCTCTATTCCAAGGCCGCCCTTTGACCTTGGAATGTAATGCATTATTGACATAATCTGTGAATCAAACCAGTTGATGCTATCCATCTGATAGTTCATCCTGCAGAAGATGCAGCCTCCATCTCTTCTCTTAATAACTTCTCTGACCTTTGGTGAAAACTCCTTTGCCCTTGCCTGCTTACTCGCCATTTTCCGACTCCTTACCGACTAATGTCTCTACAGGTGTTGTCATCTTTTTAAGTGTAATAAGCACTTTTGACCAGTCTCCTCTATCTATGGCTATCTGCAGATCAAATATTAGTGTACTAAGGTGCGTCTTCAGTCTGTTTTCATCTTCCGAACCTGCTGCAGTATGCAGTTCTGTCTGTGTTTCCGCCTGCTCTGGAGGTGTCATTATTTCGCCACTGACAGGTGTCTCGGTTTTCTGTGTTTCATTGCTATCTAAAACAGATCCCACCGTAGCAGTTACTTCGACTGATGCCTTTTCCGGTTGTACCGGTGCAACTGCCTTTTTTTCAGTTTTCTGCACTCTGCTGACTGCTTTCTGGATAGTCTTCGATGGTTTCTGAGCACTTTGGGGCTTTTTCTGCTCATTTTTCGCCGAAGTTGTATTGCCTGATCTCTTCTTGTAGAGCTTCACAACTTCCAAAAACGTTGAATTTACTTCGGCTGACGGGTATCTCCAGAATTCACCTGTTCTAATATTAGTGAGAGTTACCTCGTCCTTGCCGTCCATGATCGTCATACCAAGTTTACCTATACCTGACACTCTTGCAGACACATAACCATCCCCCTGCGGAGCAAGCAGCTCTATTGCTGTGTAATTTTCATCATCCCATCTATCCGGCATGTCAATAGCTTTCAGGAACGCAAGGAGGCGATCATCTGTCTGCGGGTGTTCCATCTCGTCAATCATGGCCTCAATGTCGCTCACCTGTTTTTCGGTATCAACATCCTCCTTGATCTGTTGTATGTCCGCTTTGCTGTAGGCCGGTGTAAGTGTTTCGTTGATTGAATCAGGGATCTGCAGCATGAGTGACAGCTTTGCGTAACCGAAGCCCCTGTACTGCTCAAGTAGCTGATCGCTGTACCCGCCTTCCGAGAATTTATCATTGATACGCATCCACCTGCTGACGGTGGTCTTATCGATGCCATATTCGGCCTGTGCAAATTCCGTCACACTCGAATACCTGCCTGCAAGCACGTCTGTATCTCTTGCAAGTTTCAACAGATATCCTATTCGGACAAATCCCTCGGCACTCTTGCTAAGTTCCGTATCAAGCTCGGTCTTGAATTCCTCGTAAGTTGTGCTTGGTGTTGCCCTTGTCACATTCGTTATATCTAACATATTTCCTCCAGTCCTAAGAAGTCAGCCTCAAGCACATCTGCAAGGAGTTGCCCCTGTAGTTTTCCATGCCAGACCCTTTTTTCTGCGGCCCTGATCTTCTTATAGTTTTCTTTTCTCTTCTTTTCACTGATCTTTGCAAGTTTCTTATCCTCATCGCTGAGGATCTTCTGTAGCCACTGCTGCCACTCATGAAGGAATGTGACTGCTGCCTTCAGGTCATTGTTTTGGTTATCGCCAACCGTTCGCTTCTGTCTGATGTTACCCGACGGCTCAACTTCAAGCGTATACCACGGCTTACTCGGATTGTCGTTTTTCCGGAGGAAAAGAATGAATGTCTCCCTGGTTTCATACCTTGAAAAATAGAAATCACAGGTATGGATGCAATGCCTGAGCAGAGATCCTTCACGTACGATATCCGTCACCGTCCGTGGTGCCACTATTTGGTAGGCCGAGCCCTTATACTCATACTTCAAGAATCGTGGCAACTCTTTATCAACTTTTGGAAACTTTTTCATGATCTCCTGAGCCGTCTTATCCCACGACTCCTGACTCAACAGATCAATCACTTTTGCATGGTTTTTTTTCAAATTTTTGGGTTTATATATCTGTTCTGCAGATGTATCCATCTGCAGCCTCACCGCCATGTTCATGTAGTCGTTATACGTTGTAAGTGCTTGGCTCATCGGATTTTTGTCAGATGGATCACTCTGCCTGACAAGATAGTTGTATGCCTTGACCAGAGTCATGTGTTCAAGCATGATTTTTAAATTTGGTAAAGCAATATGTTTCTCTGTTAGATCAAGCAAAATATCATCCGGGTATATTGTATTGTCTATCTTCTCTCTCTGCAGATATGACAGATATAACGAGCCTCCGTCATGTGCCACTAATCTTGACAGCCTCATGCGGTCAATTCCAAGAGCCTTTGTGAGCTCTGTCGCTCTCCTGTTTTTAATCATTCCGTCGTTCTTCACCATCTCGCCTGCAAGTCTATATAATCCGGCTTTTGCACACCTTTCGATGTTCGAGTTGTACTTTTCGGCATCAATCCAATCCACCACTGCATTTGTTGTCTTTTTATTATGCTTGAGCACCAGCGGCAACGAACTATGTGCCAGCCCAGTCTTACTCAGATGATACATATTGTCGGTATATATCAGTCCGCCTTGCCAGTTTCCATAGTTGCTATAGCTTGACCGGCACCATCTATGCTCTATATTCTTGTACAGTTCCCATGAATACTGCCATTTTGTGCCGTCCATAATTAGTGTTCTTGTATCTTCATGCAGATGCAACGCTGCATTTATTGTTCCTTGCCAGTATTTTTTTGCATTAAAGTGTCTAACTACAATTCCACCAGCTATATTCTGTATAAGCTGTACCCTATAGTAACCTGTTTCAAGTGTATTTATCTTGCCCGACGACTTGTATGTTATCTCTCGTTTGCACCGAGGGCATATTCCAATCTTGCCATGTAGAGGTTTTTCCTTGAGCTGTACTGTTCTCTCGCAATACGTGCACCAACCTTCTTTTGCACCTGTTTTGCTGTATGTATATATCATGTAATTCTCAGATACAGCCTCGTGAAACACCCATCTTCTAAACGTTTTCGGTGCTTCTGGCACTCTTGCCATGTCTTCATCCCAGGGAGTAGTCTCCCGGCGGCGCTTTTCTGCAAGATTCTGCTGCCGACATTTACGCTGATATTCTACGATGGCCGCATACCCACTCTTATTCGTCTGCAGCGTTTTCTTGATATACGCTGCCTGGTGCTCGTCCATCCACGGATCCTCAGCGCCACTTCCTGACATAAGACTGTCATTCCAATATCTGCCGACAATTTTTACATCGTCGACATTCTTCAGGTTATCGACCATCGCATCCGTCCAGCCTGTCTCTATGTAGTCTTTTGACAGTTTTCGTGTTATAAACTGTCCGTTCTCATAGTCGATAAATATCTCATAGCACGGTGTACATATCCCCTGGCGCATCCATTCCGTTGCGAACACCGCAACTTTAAGAAATCCTTTCAGATGCTGTGCCCTAAGATATACCCCGTACTTGTAAGGGTATTTAATATCTGTCTTCCACCACTTGTTACTGGCTGTTGGCTTGTCTGCTTCTGCCTTCTGCATCATTTCCTTTGTTGCATTTAGCTGTCTAAGGGCTCTGAGTGTCTTTTTGATCATTACTCCACCGCCCTTCTGTCAATGTCGTAGTACACCATCGGTACATACTTCTTGCCATCGATGTGGATGAGCTGCAGCGCCTGGATCTCTTTCGAATCTGCCGCCTCCTGGAGCAGTACCACGTAGTCGCCTTTCTTACCAGCTCCGCAAGGATCTTTGCCCCGCACAAAGACGAAGGATTCACGGCCTGTTACACTGCTCTTATCTTCATGCACCTTGCGGCAAGGCACTTTAGGATGTTTCAGCAGATACTGTGCAGAGGCAAGTATAAAGCTCTGCAGGTCAAGCTGTTTAAGCAGACGTATCTTTGTGCAGCATATTCTGCTCACATCATCTTCATCTACATCTCCAGCGACCTCCACCGCATAGAATACATTGCTGCCATTCCAGCCGTAATATGTCAAACATTCGAGGGGATTCTCGCAGCAATGAAAGCCTGTACTTGCTGTCTGGGCGTCCTCAGTCTCATACCATTTACCAACCTCGTATGTCATCGTGCCTGATCCAAGTACCGCTTCCGGAAGACCTTTCTTGCCTTTTCTGAAACCCTTGTATGCGATCATCGCCTGTCACCTCCGTAGTATTTGTGAACAATTTTCTGCAGTTCTGCTCTACTTGGTACTCCAAGATAAAGCGGCCCACGGAGTTTCTCTTTCTTTCCGTTGTGTGTGATCATCGTTACGTCTACTATCTTGCTATCCACCTGTGTCTTATTCTCAAACGAAAAACTGATAATCTCTGCGAGGCAGTGAGTGAGGTCCTTATCATCATGCTCTATGATATCGTTCGCAAGGGCCGTGTCATTCTGTGCCATCTGAGTGATAGTCTGTACCCAGTCCTTTACCACTCCCTTGCATTCAAGAGATTTGCCCTGAGTCTCTATAATGGATCCGGCCAGATATGTAGCTGTCGCCAGCTCTTCGACCATGCCGTCGATATAGTCCTCTGCATCATCTTCTGTGAGCCCAATCTTCTTTGCATACTCACAAAGTTCATTTGTCTTTCCTGCAGCTTTAAGCTCTGCTGCCTTGGTGTTAATCTCGCTTAATTTCATTTCTTTTTCTTCTCCTTCCGTGTAAGTTCATCCGCCATCCAGCGGCTGTATTCATGTGATATGTCGTAAACTACCGTGCACTGATGCGTCGACAGGAGATACATAAGTTGCTGCCACAAGTCTTTGCTGACCACATCCCGACCCTTCTTTGTTTTCCAGTCGTTCTTCATCCAGTCACCGACATAGTTTTTGGATATAGCGGTTGCAATATATGTCTCTGATACATGCATAGTCAGCTCACAAGGCTCTGTGATCCTTTCGAGTGCCTTGATTGCAGTGGCAAGGGTTGCGCTCCTGGCATTGCACTCTGTCAGTTCTACCATATCCGTGAGTGTCGCCTTGCCCCTAGGGCTTATCCACTCTATGCAGTAGACTCCATATCCTGATACCGGCGTCACCGCCCGAATATCAGTCATCATGTAGATGTCCATCTTCTTCATGTTGCAATCCCCCATTCTTTCCAGTGTGGTGAGCTCCTCGTCCCGGCTCTTATCTCTGTGTACTTGATATAGCTCAAGCCGCTGTAAGGGTTCACGCCCATTCTCACCGAGTTCTTATCTATGTAATATCCCGCCGTCGGCTTCGGCCCTTCATCGATGATCTTTCTCACCGTCCTACGTGTGTAGATCTTCGTCTCCGGTTCCGGCCTGATCAGATTCCGGCTTGATGAATAATTGGTAAGCACTTTCTGATCCTCGGCATCGAACATTGATAGCTGTGTATCTGTCTCATAGTCCTTGACAAGATACTCTGCCAACTTGTCATAGTCCTCATCCTTATATAGCTGCGTGTAGTTTACCTTGTGGGGTTTCCATTTTTCCCTTATGAGCTTGTCCGTGGGTGGTCCTTCCCTAATCCTGTTTATGACCATGTGTATATGTACACCACCTCGCTTGCCAATCTCTATGCGGCGCACCCACTTGTACTGCTCTCCGTACTTCTCATATTGACACCTCATGCGGTCGTTGAAGTTCTTCAGGTCTTTCTTGACCTGATCTATGCACGGCCTTGCTCCCGCCGGATATTTAAGAGTCACCCAGTAGTCATCCTCGGTGAAGTTCGCCTTGAGAAGCCGCCGAACCTTGATCGCCTTGTTTGTCCGGTTCTGTCTCCTGATAGTCTCCGGGGATGCCTTGTTCCTCTTCGCCCGCTTCTCTCCCTTGGCTCCGTACTTACCCATGTATTTGATCTCCACCTCATTGCTCTGTGGAAATCTGTATATATACTCCTTGTATGCCATGAAACCTTATCTCCTGTCCGTCTATGTTTAATATAGTTAAGAGTGTTTTCTTCCGCCCTTCCGGGCGGTTCAAATTGACATATATAAGGCCTTATGCTATACTAAATATGGTGTTAATAAAGCTTAAGGCTTAAGCGGCTCTGTTCTTTGCAGAGTCGCTATTTTTATGCCATGAGCGGCATCTTTCGACCGCCATCTTCTCAATCTTGTCTGATAGTTCACCGCACAAGATTGCAAGGAGAATATAAACGGTTATGAGTGTCCACTTTGCAGGACTCGGATTCATGATGATTAACAACATCACTGCAACGCCAAACATGCCTCCTGTCATGAAAAGTGATACATTGTACACCAGTCTCAGATCCCTATTTCTTTTGTCTTTAAGTTCCCTTCTCATTTCATCCTTTCTGGTGGTCATCTTGTAATGATCTCCACCTCCATACATCACTGCATCTCCTGTGTCATTGATCCCCACGCTATCGCCTCGGCTACTTTCTTCGGATTGTAAGGCGGCACTCTCCGGCCAGCCTGGAGTTTGTCCTTGTATTTCAGGAAGTCAACGAATGCCAGATAGTTGATGTATATTGCTCCACCACCATCAAGTATCGTGTATTCGTTATATCGTCCTTTCTGCACCATCTCGTCCAGCTCATCAACTCGTCTGTTGATCGTTGACCTTGAACAGCCAAGTTTCTGTGCCAATTCTGATTTTGACAGGTACGGAGTTGCAGCCACGTACCTGATGCTTGTTATTTCCATTGTTTTTGCCATGATTATCCCCCTTTCTGTTACTTGTCGTATTCCGCAAGAATCCGTTTAATATCGTCAATAAACGGCTGTATGCTTTCTCTGTCAAGACTGCAGGTAAGCATTTCCATGTCCAATGTCGTCCGAAGTGTCCTCAGAAACGTCTTCCGTGCATCTGCTCTTATTTCATTTGGATCCAAGTGCATACATTCAGGTTCTTTACACACATATGTACTTGGCGACAATATGTAAGAGTTCTGCGCTATTTCATCCAAAGAAACAGTGCGACTAATACCGTCATTTTCTATGACTATATCTGTAGTTGTTCGATTCTTCCTCAATACAATTAGACATGTAGCTATCGCCGTATCTTCAAATGTGTTTTCGGGTATGTGAACAACCCTATCTATGTAATTGTTCTCTATAAACCACTGCCGGATTTTTCCCTCACGCTGTCCCCTGTACAGTATTCCAGGGAATTCTAAGACGACGGCCACTCCATCATCTGAGAGGTGATATAGTATGTGCAGCATGAATGCCCAGTCTGCTTTTGATGGTGGTGCCATCACGGGCGCAATACTGAATCTCAGGTCTTCAGCCAACTTTTCCGGCTCCCACTTGACAGAAAACGGAGGATTCGCCACCACGCAATCAAACCTCATATCTGAAAATGCATCATGCAAAAGCGTGTCACCTGCTGCCCCATGGAAGTTCGAAATATTTATTCCGTGAAGCTGCTCGGCATCGATCTCCTGACCGTATTTGTCCACTTCGTCATCAAATACCCGCAAAAGATTTCCTGCGCCGCAAGTTGGGTCATATACATTCTTAGGTTTTATATCCACATATTCTTTTAACTTTTCAGCAAGCTCTGGAGGGGTGTAGAATACTCCACCTTTGCGGAATTCCTGCCTTATGCTCTTGATGCTTTTCTGTTTCATGAGCCACCATATCCCTTCGTTTTCTTACCTGTGGGATGGTGGTATACCGTAGCTTTTATAAGAAGATCCTTGTCACTCGGCATAACAAACACTCCATTATTCTGTCTAAGACCATTTATCAGCATGCTATATGCAAGCTGTGTATCGTCATAGTTGTTGTATTTACCAAGGACTCCTCCTCGTGTAGCTGTTCCAGCACAAACCTTTATTGTGCACTCATCCTGATATATGTTCACAATGTGATCCGTGTTGTACACATCGTTGCAGTCTTTATTAAGTATGAACATTTTTTCACCTCGCTTTTCTGATCGTCGTTTTCATCCAATTCCGTATAAACTGCATACATGACATAAATCAAATATTGCAAATGCCCCTAAGATAACTGTTGTATATAGCGGATACCACCATGCATCTTCCTCGAGCTTATGCATGATTAATATTCCGGCAATATCAACCAGCCAGAGTATGATTAGCCAAAATATATATTGATTCATACTTTTCCCGCCTTTCTTAACTTGCTGAATCTTTTCTTATCAATTATTTCATCTGTATTCATTCTTCGTCCTCCTCACATCCTTGCTTTGTCTCAAATAAACTACCTTTCAAGATAGTTAATCAGTCGGATTTTACGTATTGGCTGTCCCGGATTGGCTAACTGCACAAAATACATAAGCATTTCTTCTGATACCAGTATCGTCTCCGTATCTTCATCAAATCCCAGTGGCCATGGCAACTGATTATCTTCCGGAAATTTCCATCTGAATCCTTCATACATCATCATTGCTGCATTTAACTTTCTGCACTGCTTGCATTCTGTATTGGATGTATTCTGATATGTAATATTCTCGGCTATCTTGTTCACTACTCTGAGCTGTTTTAAAGACATCGATTTCAATATCTTTTTCCTGTATGGAAAGTCATATGGTGCCACTCCTGAAAGCCGTCTGATCAAGTAACTCTTCTCCGCTTTTCTACTTAATTCCACTGTCTCACCTCCTCTGCCAGTGAGCTCGCATTATGCGAGTGTGCGATTAAAAAAAATATCCTGTACCGAGGTGCCGTAATACACAGATATTTTTATTTTAATTTCATCTGTTGGAATTCTTCGACCTGTCTCATACATGGCATATGTTGACTGACTGATTCCTAATGCCTTTGCCACTTCTAACTGTGTTCTTTCGCCTCTAAGATTTATCAGCCTTTTGGCAATTATTTCCTTGTTCACTTCTCAACCTCCTTTTTCTTATTTATCGCTTGGTGCGATATTTCTGTACCCGATATTATCGCATTTCGCGAGTATTGTCAATCACTTTTTGCGATATTTTTCTTGACTTTATCGCATTATGTGATATTCTACTATTAAAGGAGGTACTAATATGGCCGAATTAAAGGATATTTTAAAGAAATTGCGCTCCGAAAGAAATATGAGCCAAGCAAGCTTAGCAAGCGAATTAAAAGCAGGCGTAAGCACTGTCGCCTCATGGGAAGTCGGAAAACGATTTCCAAGTCGAGAAAATATGGAACAATTAGCAGATATTTTCAATGTAGACTTAGCATATTTATATGGTGAATCTGAAATACGTCAACGTATACATATAGACAATGATGGAAATGCAATGTTTTCTATGGATAATCTTGCAACAAAAATACCAGTTCTCGGACGTGTTGCTGCTGGAATCCCTATTCAAGCGATTACAGATATTGTAGACTACGAAGAAATACCAACCAGTTTGGCAAAAACAGGTGAGTTTTTTGCCTTAAAAATTAAAGGTGATAGCATGGAGCCTAAAATCAGTGATGGCGATGTTGTAATTGTGAGACAGCAGGATGATGCAGAAACTGGTGACACTGTTATCGCTCTGATAAATGGAGACGATGCAGTCTGTAAACGTCTCCGAAAATATAAAGAAGGGCTGGAACTTATCTCTACAAACCCAAGCTATGCACCGCTCTATTTTGACGAAGAAACTATAAAGAATAAGCCCGTCAAGATTATTGGAAAGGTAGTAGAGCTAAGGGCAAAATTTTAATTTTCTTATACGAGGGAGGATATTCATGAATAATACTATTATTTACAACGGGAAACAGTACGATAAAAGCAAAGTCAAGACAAATAGAACAATTTTTCAGATTTTGGGAGGTGTTTTATTTATTGCTTCAATATGTTGTTTCTTTGCTATTGCCATTGGCGCATTTTTGTTCACTTTAATTGCAAGCTGGGTATCTGTATTCATTGCATATAGATATGAAAAAATATTGAAGTATGAAAAACCTGTTAATCAATATGTGGCACCTTTGCCTACACAGAACACACCGAATCCTGGTTCACCTATACCACAGCCATTACCGGTTCCTGGCAATCCTATTATGAATGCTACCTTACACACTAATATCAATCCAGATGTTAAAAAGCCAAGTATTACAAATAATATTCAAACATCGAATTTGATTCAGGCATCTGATAATGTTCAAACATCCGTATTACCACCAAGTGAAGGTAATAATACGCCACTACCTACGGAACAACGAGCAAATTTACCTGACTATGATGAAGAATATTGTTTTAAAGCCACAGGGACAAGCTTTAGGGACAAAGATATATTATCATTACTTTGCGAAAATGATATTTATACAATGTCAAAGAAAGAATTAATTGAGAACTACATGACTGATGAGCCTATTTACAAATATGAAACTGCTGCCGGATCCGCTGAACTCATTCCCGAACCAGAGAATGAATATGACTCAAATGCCATTGCAATATATCTTGACAACATACATATAGGTTATGTTCCAGCAAAAAAATGTTCAAAAGTTAAAAAGTTACTGGATTCCGATTCTATTGCATTCATATTTGCAGAAATAACAGGCGGTCCATACAAAATTATTGAAATGAACGAGGAGGGCAACTATTCTTCTTCTAATAGAAACCATAGTTTCAGTGTAAATATCACTTTATGTATAAAAAATCACTAACTAATATTATAGACTGAAAGGTCTTTTAAGTGTTTTTCTAAGTGTATTTTTACAAATTCATATAGCTATCAATGGCAGAATTGATATATTCATTAACACTTTGGCCTGCTGCCTTGGCGGCGGCTTTGATCTTCTCCTTTTTGCCCTTCGGCACTGTGAGATTAACACGATCATATTTTTGTTTGATGAATTCATTCTGATATTTTATTTGATTGAACTTCTCTTCTTCCATTGTTGTTATACCTCCGTTTATAAAGGAGAACCCGGTTGACCTTAGCCATCATCTGTGATAAATTGTAATCAAGCAAGAGGTGGTTTACTGGTTGCTTATCGGGTATGTCTTAGGTGGGCTACCCGATTTTTTTATTTCAAGTTCTTAAGTATGTATATTATGATGATTGCTACTATTGCTATTTTTATTACCACTGTAACTACTATTGCCATCCGGGTTCTCCTTTCAAATGAACCCCTTGCTTGATTACATTATTAGTATACTGCATAT
>NZ_JBCPDQ010000006.1:112130-161517 GCF_040915325.1 Coprococcus sp. RTP21281st1_F1_RTP21281_210402 | reverse complement strand
ACCAAATACACCGCCATCAGAGGGACTGAAGAACGGCATACAAGGAAATAACACTATAAGTATACCCTACTCCCCTCTTTTTGGCAAACCATTAAGGAGGGATTTTTTATGTGGTGCGAAGTACAAAAAAATGGAACTGTTAAATATTGTGAGAGATACACGGATCCGCTTACGGAGAAGGTTAAAAAGGTCACTACTACTATGAAAAAAGACAGTCCTCAGAACCGGAACAAAGCTATGAGGCTTCTGAGCGGTAAGATAGAAAAGCTTATATCCTCAAATAACCCCTGTGTAAATTATCGTGTGTCTGAAATAGTTGAATTGTATCTTGCTGCACTCCCCTTAAGGGGAATAAAAGAAAGCACAATAAATATTAAAAAAAGTAATCTGAACCAATTGTTAAGAATAATTGACAAAGATGCATTAGTGAATAATATCACCGCACAATATGTAATCAAGGCTCTCCTAGCAAGTGGGAAGAATAAAACATCAATAAATATGTATATAAAAGCATTTAAGATATGCCTGAATTGGGGATATGAAAACGACTATCATAGTAATAACAACCTTATTGCAAAACTTACATATGTGAAAGATAAAAAGGAAAAAAAGCTCTCAGATGAGGAAGTATCAGAATTATACCTGGAGCGTGATGAAGTAAAAAGAGTGCTTAAACAACTATCAAGTCAACAACTCTGGCAATGGTATTATACTATGCAAATGCTTGTTCTGACAGGTATGCGAATCGGCGAATTAATAGCCTTAGATGATATTGACGTCGATTTAGCCAATAAAGTGATTCGTGTGACTAAAACCTATTACCCAGCTACTAAACGCACAACATCGCCGAAGACAGAAGATTCTGTACGAAACATTCATATACAACCAGAGTTGGAAATTATCATAAAAAAACTGAGACTTTGGCGAAAAGAAGAACTATTTGCGCATGGAAAAACAAGCACACTATTTCTTCCAAACGTAAACAATGGACGATATCTGAGATACGCATCTTTTTTATCGTGTCTGAAAGAAGTTACACTCTCCGTACTTGGCCGGGAGATTACTCCACATAAATTGCGACACACTCATGCTTCAATTCTTGCAGAATCGGGAATGACTCCTGAACAGATTGCCCGACGATTAGGACATCACGACAGTAAAATCACTATCGCCATATATATTCACGTAACAAAAAAGATACGAGATAATGACAACAAAATGCTTGATGCAATTACAATAGCAAAGTAGGCAATACAGCCTGGGTATACTCAGGCTGTATTTTTTGCCCCTTTTTTGCCCCTAAGCAAATGTTTGAATACTCATAAGCCTTGTATTTACGACATTTTTTGAATAATAGAATTACACCGCTGGTATAAAATTATTTTATCCCCGGGCCGAGCTTTATCCCCGGCTGCTGCCAGTTCTCTCTCTATCCAGGTCATGATGACATCCACCAGATATTCCTGCTGCCTTGGACCAAGCTCCACTCCCGGGGCAAATGTATGCCACTTACGTATGCATTCCCGGCAGCATGTAGCCGTCGCATGCTGTGCCACAAATACCGGATGTCCCCGCATGGGAGTCTGCTTTCCGTCATTTGGTATGAATGCCGGAGCTTCCCTCTGCGCTATGAAATCCCGTGCATGCTGTCTTATGGTATCCAGCCCCTTTTCATGTATATAGTCGATATCTTTCTGTGTCAAATGAAATCCACTGCGAAATTTCGACCTTCCCAGACGTTCAAAAAGCCGGGCGTACCATTCTTCCTTTGTCAACCCTATCATCTCCATGTAATTCTATAACAGAAAGTCTCTACAACTCTTCATCATTTCTCACAGAAAAATTCTATCTCCTCGCCAAGCGGTCCTCGGCAGAACGCGATCCTTGCCGGAAACCTTGGATCCGACTGGATCTCTATGTCCTTTGGCTCTACAAACACCTCATATCCTGCCTTTCTCACTGCCGAAACACAGGCATCCACATCCTCTGTGGCAAATGCAAAATGTCTTATATTTCCCTGCGGAAGCGGTGACTCACCATCCTCAAACACCTCGATGATGCCATCTCCAGTGTCAAACATGATCCCGCCATCCCATTTTCTCGCAACTGAAAGTCCCAATATATCACCATAAAACTCTGCTACATTCTTATACTCTTCGCTGCTGCAGCACTTAAGTGCCACATGATGTATTCCTTTTATAAGCGCCATCGTATTGCCTCCTTATGAAAACTGATTCTAAAAGCTGATTGAACCTTTATGATTAATATATATCTAATCCGTGCATTTTCCAAGTTCATTGTTCACTATCTCACGAATCTCATATAAAAACCTCTCATATAAAAATTTGTTGAAAAAGTCCACAAAAAAGCTCTTGATACTCGTATATATATTGAGAGTTAATGATATACCAGTTACAATAAATCATCGGGACGATACGATGGGCTTTACAATAAGGAGGTTTCAACTATGAAAAAACGAATGACAGCTTTACTACTCAGCGCCTGTATGTGTGCAGGTCTTGCCGGCTGCGGCACAAATACACCGGGGAATAATCCCGGTCACACCAAAACTGATTCGTCGGTCACTTCCCTCACTGACAACATCACTGTGACTTCGGTCAAAACGGATATAACATCATTTGACCAGCTAAAGAACGGAATCAATGAATTCTCTATGAATATGTATTCTGCACTTCCAGCTGACGAGAACATATTTTACTCGCCTTACAGCATTGCAAGTGCACTGTCCATGCTGGATGTAGGTGCCGGCGGTACAACAAAAAATGAGCTAGAAAACGCTCTCGGCATAACAGACCTTGATGAGTGGAACGATGAGATGAAGGCATATCTGTCAAAAGACTGGTCTCAGAATACATTTGTCAACACAGCAAATTCAGTATGGATGAACAAGGGAACGACTTGGGCGGCCAATATAAATTCCGACTTTCTTACACCTGCCAAGGATTATTACTCCGGTGAAATCTACGAGGCCGACTTCGATGGTCAGGCAGACAAGGTTGTTCAAAATGTCAACAACTGGGTGAGTGACAACACCAACAAGATGATCCCTGAAATCTTAAAGGAGATTCCTGGTGGAACCGTGATGATGCTCATAAACGCAGTTTACTTCGAGGGGAAATGGGATACTCCTTTTACCGAGGATAAAACTTTTCAGAGCAGCTTCTACGGAACCGACAAGGAAAGCGTTGTTGATATGATGCATCTCTACGGTGAGCACTTCACATACATGGACAACGGTGAGATCAAAGGAATCACTCTTCCATACGACGGCGACAATGTTGTCATGAAGGTGTTCATGCCAACCGCCGATGACGGAGACATAAATGAACTCTTTGACAAACTAAGCAACGAAGAAAAACAGAAGCTCATCGACTCTCTGGATGATGCCAGCAACGTAGAGATCGATACCCTCCAGCTCCCAAAATTCACAGATGAGCAGAGTATCGACGGTCTTGACGACATTCTGAAAAACATGGGAATCCAGTCGGCATATTCGGAGAGTGCTGACTTCTCCAAGATCGCCGATGGCATAGCCGTTTCATCAGTCAACCACAAAGCAAAGGTGATCGTGGACGAGAACGGAACCAAGGCCGCAGCAGAGACAGACATCATGATCAAGGAAACAGCAATGATGCCAAGTGAGGAAACATATAACTTTATTGTGGACAAGCCATTTGTGTATGTGATTGAAGATCAGAGCACTGGCATGATCCTGTTCATGGGCAGGGTGAATTCGCTGTAATTTTTGATTATCGACACATACCAGGACTTGCTTCAGCAGCTTTTACTCGCAAAAAATGGAACATTTTCACTTTTCTTTGCGAATATCAAAAAAGCACACAAGATCTCAAAATCTTGTGTGCTTTTTTCTATAGGCCCGCTATTCCGACTTTCTCTCTGAATTCTCATTGGATTCTGTCGTGTCACCTGTTTCTCTGAGATTCTTCTCTCTTATATACTGAATAGCCTCTTTTACGGCTGCTTCCTCCTCATCCTTTGCTATCTTTCTTGCATAGGATACAGTCTTTACTAGGTTGGCTATGAGTATAATGGCAAGCGGAACAAGAATTATGGGTACAAATATAAGTGGGTTAGACACAAGCCTCACTATCTTGCCAAGTATGAGTGACGACCACACCACCCTGCCAAGCAGGTCTCTTGAGTCCACATCGTAACGGTCCACCACATTATTGGCATCGCCTTTTGTAATATACCTGTAATTATTACCATCTGTCTCTATCGAGACAACTCTATGTGTATTTACTGCACCAGAAAGAGCCGGATCCGATGAATAAAATGATATGACATCATTCTCATGTATGGCTGATGGATCTGTCTGCTTAACAATTGCCTAGTCTCCCCCATTTTTTAAATAATACAATATTATATATCATAATAACGTATTATTATATGGGAAAATGTCAAGTATTCATGTATTAGTAATCTGCTTTTGTGCATATTGCAATATTGCATATGTGCACTATGTTCTACATTCTATCGTCTTGTGAAAATTTCGGGCCTACTGAGCGGTTGTCGCACGGCACCAGTCAAGTACAGCCGAGTAATAAGCCATCACACTCTCATGCATCTTGCAGATCATATCCACATCAAGTTCTTTAACCGCATTCTCCAGCTCCTGCGCCTCATCGCCCAGTTCCATGGCTCCGATCGTTCTGGATGTACTTTTTACCGTATGTATCAATATCCTGTAGCCGTCCCAATCTTTTTCATCATAAGCCTTCTGTATCTCTGCGCGCTTGTCGTCAGCTGCATACATTGATATGATTTCTTTCAAAAAGTCTTCACTGCCCCCGCAGTATGTAAGACCTTTCTCGTGGTCAATGTGAACTTCTTTACAAGATATGTCTGAATCCTGTTTTCCCATAACATCTGTTTTTTCGTCTACGGTTCCGGCACCCATTGTTGGGCTTTCCCGATCTTCATCACATACCGCCGGATCCACCAGCTTATCCTCAGGTATATATCTCATCAGGATATCTTCCAGCACCTCCGGCTGCACCGGCTTGCTGATATAATCCTTAAATCCTTCCGCCAGATACATCTCTCTTGCACCCATGACAGCATTTGCAGTCATGACTATATATGTACTCCTGCCACACAGGCTGTCGCGCATGAGCATAGCACGGTGAAATGTCTCCATGCCATCCATCTCAGGCATCATGTGATCCATAAGGATGATATCATACCTGTACTTTTTTATAAGCTCCAGACACTCGGCACCGCTGGCACAGGTCGAAACCTTCATACGTGTAGGCTTAAGCATCATCTTGATAACTTTCAGATTCATGACATTGTCATCCACAACAAGAACACTGACATCCGGGGCACACAATTTGCTCTTATACGTCTTTCTCTCCTTCATATACTGTCTGTACCTGTCCTTAAAATCGCCTATTCTCTCATCGGACAGACGTTCCTGGCTGATTTTTACCACAAATGTAGTCCCATGTCCATACTTACTATGGCAGGTTATACTTCCACCCATCATTTCCACAAGGTGATATGTGATGGCCAGTCCAAGTCCTGTCCCCTCTATAGATCGGTTATTCGACAGATCAAGCCGCTCAAAATCTTTGAAAAGTCTCTCCTGATCTTCCTCTTTTATTCCGATTCCAGTATCACGAACAGCCATGACCAGTTCCACATTATGGGGATCTGCACCATGATCCTCCATATGGACGGTCACTCTGATCGAACCTTTCTTCGTATACTTCACAGCATTTCCAATAAGATTTATCAGGATCCGGCATATTCTGGCGGAATCGCCTTTCAGATCATTGTACAAAATCTCCTGAACCTCGGCATCAAGCTCCAGATTCTTCTGTCTTGCTCTGGACTCCATAACAGACAACACATTGCTGAGCAGCTGGCTGAAATGATATTCCTCATTGACTATCTCCATCCTGCCCGATTCTATCATGGAGAAATCCAGCACATCCCTAACCAGATCTACCAGGATATCACTTGAGCTCTGTATATCCCTGGCACATTTCATGGTTTGTTCCTCGTGTGTCTCTCTCATTATTATCTCATTCATCCCCACTATGGTATTTAGCGGAGTCCTGATCTCATGGGACATATGCGCAAGGAACTCGGATTTGGCATGGTTCGCCACATCAGCATCATCCTTCGCCCTGGTAAGCTCCTCATTTATCTGCTCTATCTCCTCTAGTTTACACTTGTATACGGCATTCTGGAATCTCACTATGGATCCGATAACTATGCCGAATATTATAAGGCTCTGGAGCATGTCTACATACACACTTCTCTCATTTGCCAATGGGATCACCAGTTCTGGGTATTTATACGAGACTATGTAACATGCAACCACCATTATGATCTGGACAGCCAGCATGACATAGCAAAACATGCCATCTATCAGAAGGAATGAGAATATCATGCCTAAGCCAAACCAGAAACCCATACCGCTGTACGCTCCGCCCGAGGTGAAGAACATCATCGGAAATGCCATCAAAGTTATAACAAAAACGATCACTATAGCACTCTGTCTCACCATCTTTTTTGCATTTGCAAGGTAAATGCATATGCCGAGCACAGTCAACGCGCTCAATATGGCAACATCTTGTATAAGTGGAGTTTTGATGATCAGGCTCGCTATAAAGCTGATGATCCCGCCAATGGTGCCTCCACCTGTAATTATATTAAAGAGGAGAAGCTGCATATCCGTATCATTGTTGAGCCTCTTCTTCCAAGGTACAGCCTTTGAACTTTTTTTATCTGATTTCTCATTTACTATCTTCCCCAAAGTGTCCCCCCATCTGTATTTAACCGATAACTCCGTACAAGGTCTCAAGGAAAACTATTGGAAGGAACGGCTTCGTAATATAATCCTCAACCCCCATCTGTCTCGCTCTCTCTATCAGCTTATAATCCTTATAAGCTGTTACGAATATGACCGGTACGTCTGTGATCTTTCGTATCTCTTCCAGCGTCTGGAATCCATCCATGTCTGGCATCTCGATATCGAGCAATACCAGGTCTATCTGCTGATTTCCCACTATGTCTATGGCCTGCTTTCCGCTCTCAGCCGCAATGACCTTGTAGAGGGGCTCGTTTTTGCAGATATTCTCTATAAGTCTGATATTTATCTTCTCGTCATCTACAACGAGGATATTGCTGACCATCTTCTCGACCTGTCTCATGTTGTAGTCTTCATCCTCATCAATCATACTGAGCATGACTTCTGCAATGTCCGGATCAAACTGACTGCCCTTGCCCTTCTCCATCTCATCGCGCACTATCTTCTGTGGCAGGGCGTATCTGTAGCTTCGGTTGGATGTCATGGCATCATAGCTGTCTGCCACCGCTATGATTCTTGCACACCTTGGTATATTTTCTCCCTTCAGCCCGCTTGGATATCCTGTTCCATCGTACCTCTCATGGTGATACTTTGCGCCCACCGCCAGCTCCGGAAATGCATTTATATTCTTGAGAATATGGTATCCATTTACACAGTGAAGCTTTATCATGGAGAATTCTTCATCCGTAAGTCTTCCCGGCTTGTTGATTATGTTGTCCGGAATACGTATCTTACCCATATCATGAAGCAGTGCTATCTGATATATCTCGTCCTGCTCCCTGATCGTTCCGCCCATCCGCTTCACCAGCTCACGACTGTATCTGGCAACACGCACGGAGTGGCCTTTTGTGTATTTGTCCTTTGCATCTATCGTCTTGGCAAATGCCTGCATGACCATATTATTCAGGTCTGTGAGTTCGTTATTTGTCTCATCGAGCTTGCTCATGATTGCATCCGTACTATTCTTGGATCTGGTACAGAAGAACACTATAATTATATATAAAACTATTCCAACGCCTATATCGTAGCCTATCAGGTTTCTTATTCCGTGGTACAGCTTCTCATTTGTGATGACCATGACCACATACCATTCATCAACTATGGAACAGCTGAAAACCGTCACCTTCTTGTCATCAACAACCGCTTGAAATGGTTCGCCGTCATTGTTCGTTATGCCCTTCATGAGTGCAGACATTTCACCCTGGGTATAGTCCTGTCCTACATCTTTCTTGTCTGAATGGGTTATCACCAAGCCTGACTTGTCGCAGACGAATGCATATCCCTGACCATTTAATTTGATTTTTTCCGTCTCAGCCTGTATTTGATCCAGAGTTACATCCAGAGATATTACGCTCACACCATCATAGAGTAACTGGCTGACTGACATCAGAATATCACCTGTCTGCGCATCGATGTACGGCTGGCCCAGGGTTGGCTGGCCGTCTGCCGCCACTGCTGCCTTGTACCATGCCCGCTCCTGAGGAACATAATCATCGTTGGGAACCCAGTCTGTGCCATCAAGATATTCGCCGTTTATAAAGCCATATACACCTGTGAACGCCGCATCTATATCCTGGAGATAATAATCTGATTCATTCGTGAGAAAGTTCAGTATATCCTGCCCCGACTGACCTTCTCTCATCATATGCTCCACAGTGATCTTCGTAACTTCCACCGCATCCACAGCTCGATTCAGATACGAATTCATATATTCCTGCTCCTGCTTAACAGTCTCTGCCGCCAAAGCCAGAGTATCATTCACTGACTTCCTATAAAATGTCATGATCGTACATAACGACAGTACCACAATCGCCACAAAACTCACTATCAGCGTCAGTATATACTGCCTCTTGCTTGCATTCTTCATACCGAATCCCCCATCTCACGTACATTATTCCGGTCCCAGATCAGCTCAAGTTTATACTTACATATAAATATAATTGTAACACACTACCACCATTAATCAAATATTTAATGGGGGACGGAGGTACCTGGCACCTCCGTCCCCGGAGACGAAAGTGCAAAAAAACAACCTCCTGGCGGTTTCCCACCAGAAGGTCGTCAATCCCTACCCCGAATAGGCAGGCCATTGCATACATGTTGTCAAATGTAGGAAGGCATTCGCCCCTCTGCCACTTGTAGATCGATACAGGTTCATTGAACCCGAGAAATGCCTGCAATGCTTTTACGGTGATTCCTTTCTGCTCTCTCACTTCTTTGATCCTCTTGCCTGTTGCGCAAAGATCGATCATTGGAAAATTGTTCTGTGTCATAAATGATACCTCCCATTGTAAATGCTATAAACTATCTGACTACCAATATCTCCAATAGTCTTATAACTGGGTCAATATCCCGAACACTAATAATAAAATATGTCAGAAGGAATCTACAGATACTATAACACAAATAAACCACAGGTTAAAAGTAAACCTGTGGTTTAAAATTTTTTATTCAGTTTTCCAGTTCTGCTTCGCAAGCTTGTACTGGGTCATCTTCCTCTTGGAAGCTATGCGCTTATGCTTCTTTGCCTCAGCCCGCTCCGCAGACCGGTCAGGAAGAATGCCACAGGCCTCAAGGGCTCTCGGCCATGGCCCAAGGTAGGATTTTATCCAGCCAACCTGCTCCGGTGTAAAGTCTGACTTTTTCGGATATCTTCCAAGTGAAATATATGCGTCCAGAAGCATCTGACAACATTCTTCACGTGTATAGCCAGCTCTCTTGTTCTCCATACCTCTTTCCTCCGGATCATCTCTGCGTTTCTATGGCCTGAGAATTATTTTACTTTGACAGACTTCACTGAGCTGCCAAGTCCCATGTATCTCTTGCCATTTATTGTTTTGTAAGCTCTTACTCTCACATAGTATCTCTTGTTCTTTGCTAGATTCTTGATAGTTGCACTGCCATACTTTGCGCTCACATACTTTGTCTTTGCAGACTTAAAGCTCTTGTTTGTAGCATATGTTATCTGATATCCGGTAGCACCGCTTACCTTCTTGTAGGTCACCTTAAGACTTCTGCTGCTGTTTGATGCAAGCTTTGTTATTGATGACTTTGCAGGGGTAACTATCAGAGTTACGATTCCGCTTGCCTTGTTGTAATTGCTGTTGCCTGAGACAGTGATCTTTATCTGTACTCTGCCCGGCTTCTTGGTTCTCACAAGACCTGACTTGCTGTTTACTATCGCAATATTCTTGTTTGTTGATGAGTAAGTTACAGTTCCCTTACCGGCAGCCTTAACGGTTATATATCTGTTGTATACATATAATGTGTTGCCTGTCACTGTCTGGTCTGCCTTATTGATCTTGAAGGTCTGCTCAACACTGCCTGTATAATCATTCTTACCTGTTATAGTTACCTTGGCTGTTCCGGCGTTCACGTTATTTGCATACGATGCTGTATAATCAGCCGCCTCAAGTTTCTTACCGTCAACTGTTACTGTAACCTCAGGCTTCTGTGCCTTGCCTGTATATGTCACATCTGCAACTTCTATAACTGTGTTGTCCTTTGTGAGTGTAACCTTTGTATCCGGCTCCTCTGGCTCTACAGGAACCTCCTTGACTGTTATTTTGATAACGATCTGTCCAGCCTCGTAGTTCTCTGTTCCCTCAGATGAAACTGTGATCTCAGTCTCACCGACAGCCTTGACTGTCACACGTCCTGTCTCAGGATCTACCTCTGCCACCTCTGGTGCAGATGATGCAAATGTAAGTGTACCCTGTCCTGTAACCTCGAGATCAAATGGCTCTGCATTTTCAAGAACCTCGATCTCAGTCTTTTCTGTAGTTATCGTCTTTGTAGACTTCTTTATCTCGAACTCGCCCTGAATTGTACCAGAGAACTTACCAGTTCCCTTTACTGTACAAGTACCCTTTCCGGCATTTACGTTATCACTGTATGTAACCTCATAGCTGCTTGGATCAAGCTTCTTGTCATTTACATATACGGTAACTTCCGGTGTGAGCTCCTCTCCAGTGTACTCTGCGTCTGCTATCTCAAGCTTTGTATTGTCCTCAGTGAGTGCTGTCACTGCCATGATCTTGTACCATGCAGTTCTTCCACCTCTTGATGTGATCCTGCACACAACATCATTCGTCAGGTTGATCTTGGCTGAAAGTCCGTCAACCACAACATAATGGCCATCCGCAGTTGTCTTGTATGTCATGTCAAGCTTTACAAGATCTGCGCTCTCCGGCAATACAACACCGACCTCAAATGGATCAGCCTTTGTTCCTGTTCCATTCAGAACCTCTCCATTTGCCTTGTATGTGTAGATAGAATTCCAATTCTCATCGGTTTCTGTCTCTGTGGTAAATGTTATCTCTGTTCCATCTATTGTCATGGACTCAAATGTAGGAAGTCCTGAGAATGATGCTGCTACATCTGCTCCTGTGAGCTCATAGTGAAGCTCGATAGTGTCGTTATCCTTTGCATCCAGTGAACCAAGCCCACCGTTGTCAAAGTCGTCTCCGTTGTATGACAGCATCCATCCTGACATTGAGTAGTCAGCAACTGATGCAAGTCCGTTTACAGATACGATATATGGGCCATAAGCTGACTCTTGAATATCGTAGGCTATTCCGGCATTATCCAGTGCACGCTTTACAGCGTCAACCGCGGAAGCTGCCTCAACCTTTGTGTTCTCAAGGATAACTCCATCCTTTGATGCACCATTTATTCCGGCTGCACTTGCTGTGTAGTCATATACACCTATGTTGAAGATAGTAACTCCGTCAATTACAGTTCTTACCTTCTTGTATGTCTCTACAAATTCTCCATCTTCTGCTGTCAGAGGAACATTTGCCATGATCTCTGCTGCAGGTGCCACGTTCAAGATGGCCTCTCCGTCATTGATCTTGGTAACTGTGTCAACTGTGAGCTTCTTGACTGCCTCTATATTAGCAGCCGATACATATGAAGCCTGATCCTCTGTGATTCTCTCATCTGCTGCGGCTGTGCATGAATATGCAGATCCTGATATTGTCAGATCCTCTGAATAGCCTGCAAATACGCCTGTTGTGGCTGTGTCGCTGCCATTTACAGTTCCTGCGCTGTAGCAGTCTGTGATCTCCACGCCTGCGTCATTTGACGTATTACCCTTGAAAACACCTGCAATACCGCCTGCATTTGTCTGGCCTGTGATCGTTCCTGCATTGTAGCATGAAATGATCTTGCATCCAGGATCCTGTGGATAGTATTCATTGTGGCTTCCGAGTATTCCACCAACATTTGTCTTGGCTGTGATGTCACCATAGTTTGTCGAATTCTGTACGCAGATATTTCGGCTGCTCATAGATCCTATGATTCCGCCGACGGTACCACCGTTTTCTGCCTTAATAGTTCCATGATTTACACAGTTCTCAATCACTGTGTTGCTTATTTTGTTCGTGTTACAGTATCCTACCAGACCACCTATCGAAGCTGATGTATTTGTGCCTGTGTAAGTGATATTTACTTTAGATGTACAACCTGCTACTCTTGCCGGTGCATCTGTGGTTCCCTGATACAGGTATCCCACAACCGCTCCTGCTGCAGTCTTGGTGCTCATGATGATAGTTCCCTCTACTGTGAGGCTGCTGATCCTTGCACCCGCCTGTCCAAATATTCCTGAGTAGCCTATATCATTCTGATACAGATTGCTGATAGTATGTCCCTGGCCGTCAAATGAACCCATGTATATGGCACCCGATGTACCTATTGGTGTCCAGCTATATCCTGCAAGGTTGATATCCGCTGTGAGCACTGCATTTATGTCGACCTTCTTATTGACATTTACCTCATTTTCAAACCAGTACAGCTCTGCACCTGTGCTGATCTGGTATACTCCGTCAACCTGTTCAGGCTCGGTCTTGCTCTCGCCATCCCAAGCAGTTGCACTTGACGCTGTGAGGCTGATGGTCTGTGACATCTCGCCGGAAGTATCCTCCGGGATCTCAAATGTTCCCTCGGCATACATGTATCCGGCACACTTCATAGTGTAATTGTACTGTCTGCCTGCAAGACCATTGAAGCTGCCGTCATTTACTGTTACGGCATTTCCTTCAGTATCCTTTATGTTTACCTTATATCCTTCTACTGCTTCGTTTGTAGCACCATCCACTACATCAAGCTTTACCTGGACAAAGTCTGTCTTTGCCAGCTTAAATGACATATCCGGGAGACTTCCAAGGTATGCCACACGTACGCTTGCTGCCATCTGTACAGGCTTTCCTGTTGCATGGCGGACCTCTCTGTGTGAACCGTATGGCGAACCAAATCCGCCCTCATACAGAACTCCGCTCAGCGTGTACTCGTCACCTGCAAAATACTGAGGTATCTTGACTGTAACTGTCTGGGCAGCAGGATATGATGCAAATGCATACTGGTTGCTTGCTCCTGAGAATTCATTTCCCTCACCATCTGACAGTTTTATAGTTCCGGCCATGTTGTAAATTCCTGCAAGCTTGTTGGCCGGAATATACAGACCGTCGTATGCCTTCTTGCCATCCTCTGTACGCTTACCATATGAAACCTCTATGGTATCACCGGCTCTGAGTTCATCTGCTGAGATCTCGCCACCATCAGCGTTCTTATATGTGTATGATACCGGGACTTCCTTTGCACGTACTACCTGATATGTGCTAACTCCGTCCTTTGTCACCTTTATTATGTTTGATCCCTCTGTGAGACCGCTTACAGTGTAGCTTCCATCATCATTCTTCTTGACATCTGCTGTTGTAAATCCACTGTATGTAAGCTTGTTTCCCGTGATCTGTGGATGAAGAACTGATACTGCCACTCCATCCTCCGGTGTAAATGTGTACTCTGCACCGGCTGCTCCCTCAAGATAATACAGAACATCGATCTGTGCATCCAGATTGTCTACAGCAGTCTTAGCAGTCTCTGTGTTGCGTCCTGCATTTAATGTCATATTTGTCTGAATGTCTGAGCCGTCATTTCCTACAGTGAATACGACTACACCTGTGTTTTCAGGCCAGATCGCACTGAAGAATGAACCGCCCATACCAGGCTTGTTGATCTCTGCATCATAGGTTACGAGAAGTATCGCTGTTCCCTCTGACTTTGCCTCGATCTCTGCTATCTCTGAATGCTCGCCAGGTACAACGCTGATCACATCACTTGATGGGTTACCATTCTCATCGATAACTGTGTAGTGATAATCAGGCTCTGCTGATTTTGCATTCATGATACCCTCTATTGCCTGCCAGTTACGGAAGCACTCAAGGTGATACTTGTCACCCTTCTGCATTGACACGTAGCCCTTCTCATTTGAAGTCATATAGATATCAGCTACATCTGAGCTATTGGCTGACATGTCATGTACAACTGTGCCAGGGCCATATGTGCTGTCGCCGATGTACATATCCTCGGCTGTTACCTTGTACTCAGCATCTGTGGTTGTGGAGAACCAGTTCCAGTATGTCAC
This sequence comes from Coprococcus sp. RTP21281st1_F1_RTP21281_210402, assembly GCF_040915325.1. NCBI lineage: Bacteria > Bacillati > Bacillota > Clostridia > Lachnospirales > Lachnospiraceae > Coprococcus > Coprococcus sp. RTP21281st1_F1_RTP21281_210402. Next base: position 147,232 of record NZ_JBCPDQ010000006.1, on the reverse strand, counting down.
TCCCTCTCCACCAGTTACACGGTAGTAATATGTGATACCACTTCCAAGCTTATACTTGTATGTGTCATATCCGGCATCCTTGCTGTCTATCTTGATGCCAGCCTCATCCTTATATATATAGTATGTTGAAAGTGTACCAACTCTGAGCTCAGTTCCCTCTGGAACTGTGAACTCTACTGTCTTTGCCGCTGCAAGAGCTACTGAATAACCGTAGCTTCTGTTGGATGTAAGTGTGTTTGACACAGTCTTAGAGATATAGTCATCTGCTCTATCTCCAACCGGATCATATGTCACTGACACCATATCAGCATAGTAGAACAGTCCTGCATACTTTGCCCAGGCGCCATCTGACCCCTCCCTGGTCTTTACAAACTCTGCATGTCTGTCCACATTGTCAGGAGACATAACCTTACCTGTGACGGTATAGTCAACGTCTTCCTTCCAATATTTTTTGTTGCCATCTACAGTGTCATAACCTGTACATGCTATATCTGTGATACTGTATATGCTGTATGACTGCTGTGGATCGTCTGTGACTACGAGATCTATAGATCCCATATCTGTCTTCTCGTCACCGCTCTTCTGATATGCTGACAGACGGTATGTACCCGGCTCAAGCTCAAGGGTATACTTGCTGCCATCAGGCTCTCCAACTTCAATCTCATTGCCCTCTGAATCAGCCAGAGTCATGTAAGGAGCAGAATAATTCATGGTTACAGATACTGTATTTCTCTTGTCGCCACTGATCTTCTTCTCAACTGCCTGAACCTCATCTGCAGTTGCAGTGAGATCTGTCATGACCGCCTGAACCTCTTCACGTAGAGCCTCGTCCTTAGCTATCTCATCTGCATGCTCTGCATAGAGCACATAGAGCTCTGTCTTGTCCTGAGTCTCATAGTATGCATACTCAGAGTCAAATGTATTCTTATCCGGATTGTAGCCATATCCCAGATCTGCGCCATAATCTGCGAGTGTGAACTGCCAACGGATAACGTGTGTATTGTCTACTCCGGCTGCAGAATCTACCTGATATTCTCCTGCGCCGACATTTCCCATTATATTGTCAACTGTGTTCATCCAGCCAGACATGCTGAAATAATCAAACTGGCCAAGATCTTTTCCAGTCTTGTCCTTAAGCTCAAGTGCCTTTCCATTCTTCTTCTGATAAGCATCCTTAAGCTCCTGTGGAACATTTGCAGCTCCCTTATCAATGCCCTTTACGTTGGCAAGATAATAACTGGAACTGTTGTATTTGTCTGTTCCTGAAGGTTCTGTTTCAAGTCCCTCTTTCTTGAAAAACGCGTAAGTTGCCTGTGATACGGTAAGCTTAGACAGGTCGATGTCTATGCCTTCCTCTTTCCAGACTTCACCGATCTCTTTATAGGACATTCTCTCTGGCTCGATATAGAATCCCTGGCCAAGAGTAAATCCCTCAAGAGACAGCACAACGTACTCAGTGCTGTAATCAACTTCGCCATCACTCTCTGCGGCGGCAGCCTGAACATAGCCCCAGCTTGCATTTGAAGCAAATGGTGCCACTAAAACTGCGCATGCCAATAAGAATGAAAGCATCAATGTCCTGATTCGTTTCATCTCCTATTTTCCTTTCTTTATTTAATTGTAGGTTATAAAGCAGGGAATATGTATTCTGCTTTTCCCACGCCCAAAAGCTAACAGATGAACTGTCGTGTCATCCGCATCCGGGTACTCCGCATATCCCGGCTGTCTGTGTCTGTCAGACGCCGTCACGCGGCCGGAAATCTCATAAAATCTGCGGGCATTCTGACTGAAAGACACAAGTCTTAACACAGTAATGGCGGTTGCACCGGAATCTCACCGAATTTCCCCCTGATCGGATGCTTTTTCAGGACGGCATCCGAGCAGATTTTCACTATGAAATCACAGGGTTTATAGTAATTGTGAATCGGGGAATTGTCAACTCCAAGTACCACTTAATGTATTTTTTTGTCATATTTTATTAGTAAGGTGAGATATGTGTTTTATCCATATCACACATTTCTGCATAATATGTAAGTAGAGAGAAATTACTGAGAATACCTTTGGATTTCATTCTGCTGTCCACAGCATACATTTGGTTTACAAATCCTCCAAGCCATGATAACATCAAGAAATCGAAGGATGTCAAAGAGATGCTATCAGAGATGGTTGAGGAAGAGAGAAACCGTAAGAAAGTCACAAGCCGGGTATCCCTATTTTATAGAGATATCCGGCTTTTCTTCTGGCTCTTATTCTGATTACTTTTTAGTTACGGAAGCCAGCTTATTCTGACCTCTTTGAGCTGTCCTGTTGTATCGTCAAACTCAAATGTATAGCCGCTGCTTCCCATATAAACCTCAGAATCTACACTGTACTTGACTATCTTGCCATCTACTTCTGCATTCTCACCGCACTTTTCAAGCAACTGGTCTTTAGTGATAGTTGTAGGGAATGAGAAGTTCACCTGCTTTGCACCGTCAAGCATCATCTCACTGATCTCAGCATTCATGCTGGCATCATAATCCGGGTTTGGCACAAAAAGGTGTGAATACCTTACATATGAGAGAACGCAATCCTCCGCCTTCTGCTCACCGTCAGTAAAGTTGCCAAACATAAACTGCATCGTTACGTAGTCATTGATTTCTGCTGTGTATCTGTCAGTTTCGTAATTTTTATTTACATTGTTGCCACTGTTATTGAGAGAATTCTGCTCAAATGGTATTCCACCGTCTATAAGATCCTTCAAGGTGGACTCACCTAAAGTGAATTTCTTTCCATTATATACAAATGACCTATTGTCAAGATCTGCGTAATTCTCGCTGAGTCCCGATGCCAATGTGAAATCCTCATATACAGGCATTGTAAATTCTGTGGATTCCTCACTGTCATCACTGTAATCGGTTTCATCTGCATATGAATCATCATATTCAGCATCACCTGTATCCTCAGCCTCAGTTTCCTCCTCCGTTGCCACTTCTGTTTCGGTTACCTGCTCTGTTGACTCCGTCTCTCTGGTGGATTTGCCATCATTTCCACATCCAACTATAGAAATTCCCATCACCACCGTGATAAGTCCTGCAATCAACATTTTCCTGTTCCTCATATAATAATCCTCCTTAAAACCTAGTGGCTTTATTATTGAGAATGTCACTATATTTTATCAAGCCGTAATCGGTTGCAACCAGGCAACTATGGGTAGCAAACCGGAATTATAGGGATTTTCGTCACTTTTTTGCAATCTATAGTGCTTATTTCTCCGTAATGTTCATGAAACTATAATAAGTGTCTCTGTCCATGGCATCCGGATTATCATCGGCAAATCCGCTGACTGTATATATGTTCCCATCCTTCAGATCAGCATATGCATTAAAATAGTATGTGATATTTCTCTTGCCGTCCTTTATATATAAGGTCGAATATGTGTAGTAATAAAATGTCACACCATTTACCTCACACTGACCTTCCTCTGTTACCTTTGATATTCCGGCCCCGGTCTTTCTGTCTGCCATATCAGATGCTGTCATCCAACTATACGGTACGATCGAAGTCACAACCGTGATCTTATCACCGTCTGAATAGTATGTCTTACCTGACAAATCCTCATTCTGAAGGCTGTAATTTTCAGGGATTTCATATGACACGGTAGTATCTCCATTCACGACACTGTCCACTACTCCCGTCTCCATAGCTTCGTCCTCCTGCCAGTATGCGCCTGTCATATCATTTGTCTCATCTGTGGAAACGGCCCCCGCAACAATGGCCACAGCTTCATCGGCAGCCTTCTCATATACCTCAGCTCTCTCCGACCCGCTCAGCGCATCTATATCTATCTCATCAAATCTTATCGAAGTAAAGAAACGCTGCCCTTCCCCGGCATCACATATAAGCTGATAAAAATATGATCTGTCGAACTTCGCACCTCGTTCATTTGCAAGACTCGCTATGTATCTGATATATTCCTTCCCCTGTATCTCGAACTTCTCAGGCTCCAGCTCCATCACATAACCTGCGTCCTCAATATTTTTCTTGCGCTGCTCTCTGTTGTCCCAGAAATCCGCCATCGTCTTATCCTCCACATCGATCTGTATCAGATAATCATCACAGCTTCTTATATTAAGGCAGCCACTCTCATGTATGATTGCCAGTCCTACCGGCTTCACAGAGAAGGCATATCCCTTGAACACTATATGCCAAGGCTCTGTCTCATCGTCAGCTATTTTATTTCCATCCTGTTCAGTTTCACTTTTTTCTTCCGTCTTCCGCGCACTGTTCAGATCAATAACGCCCATAAACTCAAGAGCGACAAATGCAGCTCCCGCCAGTATGCATGCTATTACGATCGCGCAGACAATTTTTTTACATTTTTTCATCGGCTGTCTTATCCTCAAGTATGATCTGAAGTGTATCTTCTTTCTTCATCCTTCTTATCTCAAGCCCAATGAGGATCAGAAGAATAATAAACACCAGCATGACAAATGATGCGGCAACTATGGTTGATGTCTTGTAATTCAGAAACAGACCATCACCGTCCGCCCCTGTGTACAACTGTATGTAATCTCCATCTCGTATCCCCGGTACATCAAGCCACACAGTATCCATGATCTTTCGGCCATTGTCATCCAAATATGCCAGATCAGCTTTTGTATACTGCTGATACACCTTCTCCACGCGCACATTCCCGTTCTTATCTGAATGTCTGGTCCACTCGTTCCTCACAAACAGCACCGCCACCACAATTACACAGAAAACGCATATGGCTGCCATCACGCAAAATAATATTTTCAATCTGGCAAGCCTGCCTTTTCCCCTGAGATTCTTCAGATGGACAGCATTATTCGCTGAAGTTCCATCCCCGGACACCTCTTCCGGCGCCTCCGGCTCATCACCCTTTCCATATATAAGTTCTCCAACCTGTACATCCAGAATCTCACATATACACACAAGCCTGTCCAGATCAGGATACGCCTTATCCCTCTCCCACTTGGACACAGCCTGTCTGCTGACTCCCATCTTTTCCGCAAATTCCTCCTGATTCAGACCGGCTTTCTTCCGGTACTCCTGAATCCTGGATCCTATAAGCAGCATTTGTTTTCCTCCTTATCTCCATCTGTTATACTGTTTTTTTCAAACAATTAATCCATGCTTTTGCCAAAGTTATATGCCCCTCTTTTGTAGGGTGTGATCCGTCTAATGTTTCATAACGTAAATTCTGTGATGCCAGATCTGCAACTTCAATTCCCGCAATTTCTGCAGCAATTTTTATTGCCGCATTGTATTCATATATCGATACACCAGCCCATTTATGTGGAAATTTCCAACTATTATCGCCTTTCATATAACTTTCCATCAATGTCCCGCATATAATTCTGCTTTTCGGATAATTCATCTTTATCTTTTGCAACATATTATAATAGGACGAGAAAAATGAAGGGCTTCCCAACTTATCATTTGTAATATGAACACCGTTTCCAAAATCATTAAACCCTAAATATATTAGAATCATATCAGGTGTGTACTGCTCTGTATGCAAATTTGATGTACGCTGATCACAATTTCCACTAGGGAATTTTTCACCTGTAACCTTACTTCCAGAATAAGAATTATTAACACAAATGTAGGCGTTAATGAACTGGTTTACCTTTGCCCACCATGTATCATATACCGATGTCATGTCATTTCTTAAAGAGTTGTACTCATCATAAAACACCTTATATCCAATCGGATTATATCCTGAATATGTACTTATAGAATCACCCAAAATAGATACAAATTTTACTTTATTTTTCATTGAAGTCCCCTCTACTTTCCTCTCTTCTTCAAAGTTTCTCGACGTTCTATTTTCATATACTTAACTCATCCACTATACTTGAATTAGATGCTCTTAATCAATCTATTCCCGAATATTCGGATTGACATTCAACTTTTATTATAGTATTATCATCACATAAAGAAATGGGGTTTTTGTCGTGTACAGCCTTATGGCTCAATCGGGTTGCTCGTTTCTTTTTTTATGTCTAAAATATCATATAAATATAATTGCAATAAAACAACTACATTATAACATTCATATTGTTAATAAGTTCTTTTAGAGAATTGGCAATTGGCTTATCTTCCACGTCTCCATCTATATCCATATTTTTCTTCAAATACAGACAAATCTGTTTCATCTTTCCTCTTAACAAGAAATACACCCTTATCAATTTCCTTTTTAATACCATCACAAATAGTACTAAAATCTTCATTTGAGTACTATTTAGGATATTGCTTCGTTTTTTCAAAATAATTTTGAATAGTTTCTCTCATGTCTACATACCTCAATTTAATAAATCTTGTAACAGTAAAAGGTGTCAGGTGTTACAGATCCGCCATGAGAAGCCATTTCCAGATTGGTATGACCTCTATATCTATACCGTCATATTCAAGATTTGTCTTGCGTGCAAGACAAAAACATAATTAAATTGTTCTCTATTAAAGATAATATATATAGTTGCGCCTGTAAAGTATCCCCCCATATCCGCAATTAGCATTCGCAACATCGTGCAAACCTCACCACTAAAAAACACCCCACAGCCACCGAAGCAACCATGAGGTGCAAATCATCTCAGCACATACCATTCTTCACCAAATTCTTCATAAATTTGAACCGCTGACGGATCATCAAGTCTCTCTGTAATACCTGTTTCTGATTCAAGGAAAACAAACTCTTCATTGTCATCTATAACCCGAATTCCATATAATTGCTTTAACGGATAATCCATGATAGTTGTCCCTTCCGTTTTACGCTCTGAATCAATATTAACATGATACAAATATTCCTTTTCAATCGATTCGAACGGTGCCTGTCCATACAATCCGTAAATATGTTTTTTCCCTTTTGTATCAATAAAATAGCCTTCGACATATGGCTCAGAATAAGAAGATACCGGCATGATAAATACTATTTTCTGTTTCTCCAAAAGATTATCAACATCATACTCAAAACGCCCTCCCGGCATAATGCAATCCACTACTTAGTTAGTCTATTCTTAACCTAATCCGCCCTGCGCATTTTCACGATGGTTTCTACGTGCATCGGTTGTCGAAGAAGAACACAATTCTTCAGTAGTGTCTGATGAAGAAGAATACATATTTTCTTCCTGTTCTTTCACATTTTTCATCTGCACATTATCGTTTAATTTCATCTCATCACTAACATTCAAAATTTGTGTCTGATTAGCCATAATCAAGCCCTCCTTATGAATGTTTTTATATCAGGGCACCTGTCCCTACCATATAGAAACAAGTGCCTTGTTACCTTAGTATACCACAATCTACGCCGGCTGTATTGCACTTTTTTCAGCCTTAAACCACTCCTTCGCATTAGGAACAACACTGTTCCCATTCCCTTTCATAACAAAAGTCAGCTTGTAAGGATCTACTGTGCCATCTTCGTTTGTCTCTCCCACGATGACCTTTTCCACAATACTTTCAAATACTACTCTGTCAAACTCATCCAGAATATCACCATCAGCAAGTGCTTTCTTAAGAGAAGCCATTCTCTTGCCCACATCCTTCTGATTGGAAACATTATTCTGAAGGAGTTCTATAGAGTCCTTCGACTTCTGAATTTTCACGGTAAGCTCTTCATACTTTTCATCATATGCCTCTTTGGTAAGACCATCATCAAGGTATATATCCGTAAGTTTCTTTCTTCGCTGCTCCAGATTATCAAGAGTTTTCTGCTCTTTTTTGAGTCTTGCAATATCATCATTATTCGCACCAATGCTTTCAATCGTTCCAATCACAGAATCAATTACATCATCAAAGCTTCCTGCCAACAGCTTATATGCCTCAAGGAAAGCATTTTCCAATATAGATTCATGAACGGATTTACTATTAGGGCAGTTATGCTTACCTCTATTGGCTGCATTTCTGCAATACCAGACCGGTGTTTCATACTTGGAGCTGCTATGAAGGGTACGTCTGGTCAGCTTCGTACCACAGAAACCGCACTCACACATACTGGAAAATGCATACTTTTTCGTATACTTTTCTCTCTTTCCATCTGCCTTTTTATCTGACTGATGGTTGCGGGATAAGCGAATTTCTTTTGCCTGTTCCCACACCTCTCTGCTTACAATAGGCTCATGATGGTCACGAACATAATACTGCTCCTCTTCACCAAAATTCTCGATTCGCCTCTTGGAAATCGGATCAGTGGTAATGGTTTTCTGCAAAAGCAAATCACCTTTATACTTCTCATTCTTGATAATGCCCCTCACACCACTGTCCGTCCATTTTGCCACACCTTTTTTATTGAGTTTCCCCAGTGCCTCCAGACGCTTTGCTATGGTATAAGTTCCATATCCTTGCAAATACAGTTCAAAAATCAATCGCACGGTTTCTGCCTCTGCTTCATTAACTGTAATTGTCTTATCCTCCGGATGATAATCATAACCAAGACAACCGTTAAAGCCCATCAGTTCTCCACGCTTCATCTTCATCTTAATGCCCAGCTTCACATTTTTTGATGTGGATTCCACTTCATTCTGAGCCAGCGTTCCCATAAGTGTAAGCATCATTTCTCCCTGTTCCGTCAAGGTATTGATATTCTCTTTTTCAAAAATCACTGCAATACCTCTTTCCTTTAAAAGGCGCACATACTGCAGGATATCAACCGTATTTCTGGAAAATCGTGATACTGATTTTGTCATAATCACATCAATCTTTCCATCCATACAATCCTGTATCATCCTCTGGAACTGCTCACGCTTGTCCACCTTTGTTCCAGTAATGGCTTCATCTGCATAAATACCCACCATAACCCAGTCCCGGTTTTCTGATATCTTGTCCTGATAATACTGCTTTTGGGACTGGAAACTCTCAAGCTGCTCGTCACCATCCGTACTTACACGGACATATGCCGCAACTCTCTGTCTTGTAATAACAAGTGGTTTACCCTCATAATCTCTCTTGCGGAGTATAGGACCCTCCACCGCCTTGATAACTTCTACTTCTGCCATAAAAATCCTCCTTCTTAAACCCGTGCTTGGTTTATCCTTCATACCAAGCATACTAAAAAATGAAAATATGAACGAACATACAAAAGGAGCCTGCATATACATTTTCATGCATATACAGACTCCGCCATCTCCCCAATACTGATTATGGTTGCTAAGCAACCTTATTTCCTGCATTGGATTTGAAATATTCCGACTCCAGAATATGATACGAACTCATAATCTTATTCTTTGCCAGAATATATTCATTCTCTGAAATCAATCCAAGACGAACCAGTTTTCTAATCACTGCCATCTTCTTGCTGAATTCCAGACATTTCTTTGCATCTAACTGACACCATTCCATAGCAAAACCTCCCTTCATAATTCCTACTGTTTCGTTCCAAGTCTGCACGCATGCTCCAAAATTCTTATAAAAAGTCGTAGAACATATGTTTGTTTTATGTTATAATTCTTCTATAAGAATCAGCTAGCGCACAAAGTAATCTTTTTAATTTCAAAAAGATTACCCTTTCACTAATAGGAGAAACAGAAGTGGTTTTGCGGAAGTGTTTTTGAAACTTTTTGAAAATAATGCAATGAGGAATGATATAAATTGAAACCAGACTACGAAGAATCAATAGAAAATGAAGACAATATAGCCTCTGATGAGCTCCTGTATATGGAAGAAATGGAACAGGCACGAATCATTGAGCAGGCTGCACTTGCAGAAATAGAATTAGAAATGGCTGCTTACCCTGAACCGGATGCTGATGTACCGGAGGAAGAAGCTACAGAAGCAGCCTCACGCACAATGTTAAAACGGGAGCTTCGTGCACAGGCTCTTTTAAGACTGGAAGATGGTGCGAGAACCGAAGAAGATTTTAAGGAAGTCATAAAGCAGTGGGATCACTTAGATGATAACCGGGAACGAAAGGAACGCTATCACGAAATAGGCAGGGAAATGAACCGGTTAACAGAGGATGCTCCAAAGAATCCGGTGGTAATCCCCTATCCAATCCACCACACCTACTGGCGGCAGATGATGAAAGGTGATTTTCTGGATGTAATATTTGACTGCCCCTTTGAAATGCATGAATTTCTTACGGATGAGGATTATTCCAAGATTATTTATGACTTGAAAGACAGTTACAAAGAGCTTATCTATTATCTGTATATTCGAGATTACAGCACTCTTTATGTTGGAAATCTGTTGGGACAGACTGACCGTAATATCAGAGGTGTGAGAAATACCATCTTAGGTCAGATAACCAAAAAGGTAATTGCGGTGCTTTTAGAACGACAAGAATTTGATATCCCTCTATGGACAACAGAACAGGAATTTATGGAAAAGTACAAAGAGAAAATACCTGACATACAAAGAAAAGCTAAAAAAGAAAAGGAAAAGATTATCCGTGAAATCGGTGTGCTGGCAAGAAAGGTATTAAAGCAGTACCAGAAAAGCATAACAAATCAGACCAACTGCTAATCTATTATAAGAAAAGCCACAGAATAGAAATAAAGTAATTACATTTCCCTTTATCTGTGCTATGATAGTAATAGTTTTGAATTTTATTCAATTACTTTTATATAGAAACGAGGAAGTATATGATGAATTTATTTGCAAACTCCAGTTCCAACTGGGTAAAATATGATAAATACGAATGGAAAAAGGCAGACAATGGAACTCTCTATATCACTCCCACAGAGGATGCAAAGCCATCCCTTTACAATCCGGTTAAAGAATATCAGGATATGGTTCTGGCTGCCATTAACATAGGCACTCTTGCCATGAAGGAAGAACCGAAAGAATCCCTTCAGGCTTCTATTATTGATTTTGCCTGCAATTATGGTTTGCTCGGACTTATGACCGCATTACCTACCACACCGGAGTTTATTACATATGAAGCAGTATATTTACCAAAGAACCATTTTATCAGGGAAGAAAGTCTTAGCACAGAAAAGTACCTGTCCTACTTTTTTCCTTTTGATAATATTGATTTTGTAAAGCATGGTGTTGAATCTTCATGGAGTACTGACAGTTCGGAAATGATTGCATTGATTATGGCGATGAAGAACAAACCGCAGGCAGTTCTTATGAGCTTTCAGAAAGAATATGCAGAACGCTATGACTGGCTTGTGACAGTATTCAGAGATTGGGCATTTACCTTTTTCTCAAGTTTTCTGTATTATCAGGATTATGACCGGTTAGATGAAAACGAAAGAAATCTGTACCGACAGGGAATGGCTGTATTTGGCGGTATTGCACCAACTTATCACATAGAACTGCTGGACAAACCTACTATTGTGTGGGAATTCCACTCATTACTGCTTGGTATCCAAATGATGTTTTCATTTATGCTTACCGATGATAACTCTACTCTGAAAGTATGCAAGCACTGTGGCAGTGCCTTTGTAGCAACCAGAAGCAATATGGAATTCTGCTCTCCTCAATGCAAGAACCAGTACAATGTGTATAAGAGCAGGGCGAAGAAAAAGGAGGATTAAGTCTATGAATAACTCAAATATCATTATGTACACAACCGAAGACGGACTGACCAAGATAGAGACAACTTTTGAAGATGATACAGTATGGCTGTCACTTGACCAGATGGCTGAATTGTTTCAGCGTGATAAATCAACCATATCCCGCCACATCAAAAAAATCTTTGAAGAAGGGGAATTACAGCGAAATTCAGTTGTTGCAAATTTTGCAACAACTGCCGCAGACGGTAAAATCTACAATGTAGATCACTATAACCTTGATGTCATCATCTCCGTTGGATACCGTGTAAAATCCCATCGTGGTACACAGTTTCGTATCTGGGCTATGGGAATTTTAAAGGAATATATGAAAAAAGGATTTGCTCTGGATGATGATCGCTTAAAACGATTGGGTGGCGGCAATTACTTTGATGAACTGCTTGCCCGTATCAGAGACATCCGTTCTTCTGAAAAAGTATTTTGGAGAAAAGTGTTAGAAATCTATGCGACCAGTATCGATTATGATCCTCATGCTGAAGCCTCTGTCCAATTTTTCAAGCAAGTTCAGAACAAAATGCACTGGGCAGCCCACAAACACACCGCTGCTGAAGTAATCTATCAGCGTGCTGATGCAGAAAAGGAAAATATGGGACTTACTTCATGGAGTGGTGATACCATACATCGTTCTGATGTGGAAGTTGCCAAAAACTATCTCTCGGAAGCAGAACTGGATGCCCTAAACAAAATCGTTACTGCGTACCTTGACATTGCCGAAGTCCATGCCCTTAATCAGGAGCCTATGTATATGAAGGACTGGCTGGAAACCATTGACGATTACTTGAAAATGACCAGAAGGGATATACTTACCACCAGCGGTCATGTCAGCCATAAACAGGCTATCGAAAAGGCTCATGCTGAATATGATAAATATAAAAACCGACTGGAGGATAGCCTTTCTCCGGTGGAGAGAGATTTTATTAAAAACATTGGAACCTTGGAAATGATTGCGGATTCGCAATCATAATTCGAAAGGTGGATTGCCCCACACTCATTTTAGGGCAATCCATCTCATTTCTCTGTATCCTTTCAATTTTCCACGATTTATCAACCTCAAATAAATGCGTGCTTATTTAATCATACTTTAAACGAATCTATCCACTTCTGGGCTTCTATTCCTGGATCATAATCTTCAAGTGCACTCAATTCTTCCCCATATCTATAATTTGAATCAAATGCACCGGAAGCAACATTATATACATACCTAAATTCTTGAGGCATAGGCATATCGTATTCTTTACATATATCTTCAAGTTCAGGTATAATTTCATCCTCTATCACATCAAATATCTCTAATATATCTTTATCCGATATACCCGCTTCAAGATTACCAAGTATTGAGCCTTTTACTCCGAAGGCACATGTTTCCATTGCTGACCATTCATCCGATTGAATGAAAACATATATTGTATCTACATTATCACCTATAACCTCTAAAAACATTGATATTATTTCTGATTGTTTTTCTGTAAATGCATCTTCAAAAATCATAATTGCCCCTTCAGCAAATTTAGAATTTCAGCTTTCCCTTACCAAGTAAGACAAAGTCTGTTCCCTTTGTCATCATATTCTGTATTCCAATAATGCGGAGCATTCACTTTCGTATAAATTAAAGCCTACTCCCATATTATTTTTGTCCTGCCTATACTTTTTTCCGGTGCAAAATAGAATTTTACAAAATCGCCTTCCTTTACGTTGTGTTCTTCCTGTTCTGATTTTGTTATTGCTACATCTGCAATTGTAATTTTATTATATTCATTATTTTGCAGTACCTCGTTAAACCATAATAGCCTTATGTCTATTTTATTTCCTTTATCCTTCATTTTCGCTACCATTGCTTTTTGTACCCATGCATTTTTCTCAACAAAATTCACTTCTGTTGACATTAAAATATTTCTCTGCTCCTCTGTTAATTTAGAAACCATATCTATGCGTTCTTTACTGTCTTTTCCTGCCACTATAAAAACTACGGCAATAAAAATAACTACTACAACTGCTACAATTAAGTATGGCATAAAACATTCCTCCTGCTTAATTCCATTTCCAAGCTTTAATAACCTGAATAAAGGAAATTTCATTTTCCCTTATTTTAACACATCAATTACAGATATTCTATCCTCAAAACTTGTAAATTTTATCTTTTCATAAAATTCTGCTTCATCGAATCCGAACAAATTCTCTGAATTCTCATATTCTTCATCCGTCGGTTCTATGATGAATGCAGGAGTCAATGACACCCCTTTTAGGAATTCATCTTTTATTCTAAGCATAGTCACGCACCCTTTTTTGTCATTCTTACCTAACTCCATTGCTTCCCTTAATCACAATCAACATTCAATCTAAATTTTCCACAATGAATACATCTGAACAAATATCCAGCCAGGGAACCGCCCTTTTCTAACATTTCATTATCAAAGTCCATTCCCTCTACTTTTTTGTATTCTTCAATAATACTTACTAAATTCATCTCTTTTAATTCCGCATATCCTACATCACCTAAATACTCACAATAGTCATCGCAACATGCCAACCAATATTCGCCTTGCCAAGAACAATATCCCGGTGTTCGCCTAAACAATTCAGTCCTTTTCTCCTCATCTGATATTTCCTCTGCGTATTGGATAAATTCACCATCATACTTTTCTGCTGCCTTACCATTTGCCACACATTCCATGCAAATACAATCCACTTCTCCACTGCAGTACATAGTTGACACATACACATCTGTTTTGTTGCCACAACACTGGCATACATTATTATCGAACTGAACTGCATCTAAAACTTTTTCTTTATCGTAAACATTAGGATGATATTTAAATTTGGGTAATTTCAAAGAATTATCATTCATTTTTGTATCCTCTTCATCTTCACAACTACATCAACTCCGGACAGTTCTCTACATACTCAGAAAACAGACCCCCACCAATCTCATAATCTCTTAATGCAACTTCCTTGCTACTCATAACCTCAGGGTTCAGTTCGTCAGGCAGAATACAAAGCAGACATTCTTCATCCGACATCGGTAAGTCATATTTGGAAATGCCGTACTTTTCATTAAAAACCCTGCCATTTACCACATAAATTTTCAGATGCTCATTCATAAGCAAGCGCTTCTGATTTAATGTTTCACTATAAAATCGGTTATATAAAAAATCAAGCATCTCGTCACTTGGCTTTGAAAAGTAGCAAAGTGCAGTCTGGGAATTGAGCAAATCAAGAAATGCTATATCCTTCACATAAATAAGCTCACACCGTTTTGCACCATCTGGTACTTTGTAAAATGTGCGCTTTACGTGGTTTTTCCACAGACAGTAAATCCAGACATCGACATAAAACAATAAAAATGCCAAAAAAGGTAAACCGAAGTATGTCAGGACACACGTACCACCAATAAACAAAACGATCATAGTTATAATAACAGCCACACCTTTTGCCGAGCCATATATATGTATATACCATTCTTCGATGTATTTGTACCGATAGGATTCTTCTATCTCTGCAGGGTCTTTCATTTTTTTCCTGCATTTAATTACAAAAGGCGACAGAGTTATAATCGCAAAGGCAAGCATTGCCGAAAGTACAATAAATGCATAGCTTACCTGCTCATTTTCCAAATTAAACCAAACATACAGACAATCAACCGCCAATATGAAAAAACCAATGTATTGCCAAAATAAATACGGATGCTTTTTTATGAATTTCATTCTATACTTAAATTCCCTTTCCACTCCAATATACCTATTACAACTTATCCCACACCCAATCGGGTGCTGAATAATGAATATTCAAATTGATAGATTTAACCCCCTGTAACTATGTCGTCCAAATATCTTCCAAACACCATATGCTCATACGAAAACTGCTCCGTATTTTCTGCATTGATATTCAGATCGCCCATAGCGATACATAAAATCTGCGTATCATCATTTACTTTGCAGGCAAATCGCTGATTCCACAGCTTTCCTGTAAGGTAATACAGTTTAAGTTTGCCTTCCGGCAATGCATTCATGCCGATTAACCAGTTGTACAGAATATTGAAAAATTCTTCATCCGGAATAGCTTCCATTCCAATAGTAAGTGCAGATTCCTCGTACAGTTGATTCAGAATCTCTACCTGTTTAACATCTATCTTTTCTATATTTTCCGCTCCCACAGGCACCGAATACAGCAGCTTCATAATACGTTTTTTCCTTAGCAAAGCATATGTAACAGCTGCTCCAAAGCATAAAAAAATTACAAGGAGCATGATAACTCCTGCTTTTACGTTCGCTCCCATCAAGCCAAATGCAGCTATAGTCAAAATGAGACACAAAAAAAATATTGTTCCAAATATCACATCAAAACGTTTCTGATTTTTGTTGTTTCTGTTTCTTGTGTTATAGGCTCTAAACAGGGCATCTTTTATACTCTTGTTAATTGTGTTCATAATCTCACTTACTACTTTCTATCATTATTCTGTTCAAAAAAACTCACCAATTCTTACACAAATAAACGGCTTTCCAATACCATTTGGACATTTCTGTGCTTCAAAAAAGCAATCTATACTTTTGCGAATTTCCTGTGCAAGTTATTTTCTAAAGCCGATTGTTGTACAGATTGCCAAGGCTGTTATCTATCTCATATCCGCACACACCATTTTGCCCTTAGAATCCACATCTACATCAATCTCATGTCCGCCAAATACATAGCCATCATCATATCCTATAGTATAGGAACCATTTTGATTCACAAAGATGTATTTCATGCGTTCTTTTAATGCGTTTGCAAATTCTTCCGGTGTAGAAAAATGAATTTCACATTCATCTTCATAGTCTTCCAAGCACTCCAAAGCAGCGTCATACAATGCTTCATCAGCTGCAATATATTCTCTAAATGCTTCATCTCTTGACACAATATGCTCCACAAAATCTCTTGCAACAGCCAAAGGCTTTTTCCAGGTTGCTTTACTGCTCCACTCTACCTCAATATAAATCGTAATATCATTACCTAAAAAATGATACGTTCCTTCAAACAGCCCTTCTGATTTCTCTAACACCAATTTCCCCAAAACATCATCTTCTAAAACAATCGGTGCCAGATATTTTTCCTGCTTTTTATCAAGCTTTGTTCCGGATACATTTTCTTCTAATACCTCTTTTACATACAAAAATGCAAGTTCCCCAAAGGTACTATACTGTAATCTTCCCAAAACCTTATAAATCACACCATCTTTAAATCTGTTAAAATATTCGCTGTTTTCATTCTGTGCCTCATACTCCTGATTTGATATAGGCCATGTCATAATCTTTATCTTCTTTACCACACAATCAGCATTTATATCATATATTGCAACAGCAGAACATGTAATAATATGATACTTTTCATTCTTGCTCAAACGTGAAGAACCACCGTTTCCAACAAGGACATAATACAAGCTCTCCTCGCCATCAAATTTATTATCTTTCTGATAGATTCCATTCATATCCATACACATTCCTCCTACTTAATTCCCTTACCAAGCAAGGCAAAGTCTATTCTCTTTGTCATCATATTCTGCATTCCAATAATGCGGGTCATTTACTTCCATATAAGTTATACCCGGGATATCCGTCCTAACCTTCGTCTTTAGTGTCTTATTTAGAAAAATAAATGTTGTTTCATCACTATCACTGAAACGACCTCTATAGGTTTCACGTATTGTATTTCCAGCCTCAAGCTCTGCCAGCAAAATATCATATAGTTTACTATGAGATTTTTTAAATCTCCGGATATTATTCCATTCATAAAGAAGCTTCTTAAGATCTTCGGTACTTACGCAAAGAGGCTCGTAATCGTCAACCAAATAACATGTTATAACGGTAATTTCCTTTTCTATGTCCGCAGAAAAAACATTTCCAGCCGTATTATATATTTCAGCTTCACCGTCAATCACTATGTCTACACTTCTTTCCATCAAATCCGGAAAATCAATAAGACAGCCAAGCAGTGCTTCATACTCATTCGAAAGAGCAGGGCGAATTATTTTGTTTCCATCATCAAAGGTTTGCACATCATATGTATGTTGAATCAATTTCTTCTTTCTCCTATCACATTTCTTTGGCACAGGCTCAATATATAAACTTCAAAATGTCACGTGCTACATACTTTCTTTAATTTCTCCATACCAGCTCATCAATTCTGACACAGGGGATATTCCACTTTTGGTATAGTCATCATAACGATAGGACGCATCAAATTTATGAGTTGCAACATCAAACTCCAGCTTATATTCATTCGGACATTTTTGTTGGTACATATCACACAACTCAACTAGCTTACTAATATCTTTTGTTCCAATTGATAAAAATTCATCAGAGGCTTCATCATCAGCAAAATTACCGGCAGGTATGACCCTATCTCCTTTGACAAAAATAGCATTGAACATTTTCTGTGATGCATCCTGATAAATATAGATATATATTTTATCAACGCATCCGCCCGTATATTCCATACACAGAGAAACAAATTCTGACTGTAAATCAGTGAACGCATCTTCAAAAACCATATCAACATCTCCTTCATTAGCCGCAAAGCCTGTACATCTTATCTTTTCATTAAATTCTGCTTCATCGAATCTGAACAAATTCTCTGAAATTTCATATTCTTCATCCATCGGTTCTATGATGAATGCAGGAGTCAATGAGACTCCTTTTAGGAATTTTTCATATACCATTCTGTTATCCAAATCAAGATGTTCAGATTGTAAAAAATCATTTATAAGCTCCGATGTATTCGAACCGTATTCATCTCTCTGGTAATCTTCTATAAACTCCTCAAAACCATCAAATACTTTTTTCGTAATTGGAATATATTTGTACCATAATAGTATATTTATAAAATCATCTACAGAAGCTGCGATATATCCGGCTCCACCTTCCGAATCAATCATGGAAACATATTGATTATCCACCAATACACATACTCCACCATCACCATCACTGGCAAATGGAATAAGTTCATAATTCTGTTTACAGCCACCCTCCATTAGAGATTCCAAGTCATCCTGTAATTCGTTAGGTTTCCATATTTCCAATCCACATTTCCAATATATTTCATCCTTAAGCTCGGTGCTATTATTTATCCTGTCCAAGTAGTAAAATAGTTTTTCTTTCTGTGTCATTTTTCAATCCTCCTTTTCTGCTGCAAAATCTACTGCTTAAATGCGAAAGTTTCTTATTTTTTAGACTTCAAATGAGCAGAGTACAACATATCCAAAAACAAAGAAAATGAATCCGCAATCTAAATTATAGCAAATCCGATGCTATATATTTTGAATCGCAAAGCTTTCTCCTATTCCATCCTTTTGCGTATTTCCCTTGCATTTTCCATATCCTGAACCAATTAATATAAGCCATTTTTCATGGGAATAGACAGCCTCTTGGAAATCCGGATACCTCGCATAATCGTCTCTTTTATTTTGTTGAGAATAAACTCAACCTCTTCAGTAGGCTTGTGACAAAAAATAACTTTTATATTTGGAGTCTTGCCACTTCCACCGAAGTCTTCGTATATCTGCCCCGATGCAATATAGTCTAAATAATCGTTTACTTTGTCCTGAAGAACCTCTAAGTGCGCTTTTAATATCTCTGAATCCCATGGAATGTGATCACTAATGCATACTGTAACTTTGTCATCGTCTTCATGACCAAAATCTACAACATTTCTATCCAATACAGACATCTTTATCAACCACCACCTACTTTTTTATTGCCAACCTATTCATTGAAGGTAAATATCATTATCCACAATATACTTCAAATTACACCGATTTAGCATCCACGTCTTATTCCTTGCTCCATTTTGATATTGAACAATCTGCTCTTTTACCTCATCTGACAGTCCAACATATATTTGATGTGCTTTATCCTTAATTGCTTCCTGTCCTAAATGTTCTGCTATAAAATCAAGATGTACATCATACTTTTCAAACCCTTCAAAGAAGAGATATTGTACAGCCGAATGATAATTATTTTCAAATCTATGTACTAAGTCCATTGCTGTCTCTTGAAATCGTTTTTCTAATATATTCCTTGTTTCAAGCAACCTGCTTTCCGTTGATATATCATACCAATATCCATTCTCTGGCTGGTAACTCATAGATGCCACAACATTATCGACTGGTAATTTTCCATACGTTTTATAGATAAGTCTCAACTCTGCATTTATCTCGATGCTTTGACCGGATTCATTCCATTTTGAAGAAAAGAAATTAATTTCAAACACAATATCTTTCACGGTCTTCTTTAACACACCACTTTTAAGATACTTGAAACCAGTTATCTCCGACAGCTCCTGAATTAATCTTGTTTTTGCTTCTGCAACATTTAACATATCTTCCATCTTCTTCTCCTTAGTATTTTAACACCAACATTAAGACAGTTCTATTACAACTATCTATAAAATACTCGTATATCAATTCAGACAACGCATCCCTGCCAAGCTTAATAATCCGGCATTCATTTTCTTTCATTTCAACCATCTAGTCACAGTACATTTTCGTCTACATGTTTTTTTAATGCTTCTGAAAAATCCTCTAATAGATTTATCCAGTCGCCATATTCAATGCCGGCAATATGTAAATCTCCCCATGCCCGAATATGACAGTTACATACCATTCTACGTATAAGTTTCTCATCACACACATGCATATGCTCATATTGTTTCAGAAAATCATCTACTTCCTTCCATTGAGCATGATTACTCTCCTTTAACAAATCTCTTATTCGCATTGCCATAGTTTTTAGATTTGATTCCACATTTGCCTCCTCTGAACCTAACCATTCTCCGTAAAACCATATATATGATTTTTCATACCAATCTTCATCATGAAGCTCTTCCATATATCCTATCTCTGGTAACTTTGTCACGATTGCATTATCCTTCAAATAGTAATATTCACTTTTATCTGCCAGATCCAGGTATTTTTTCAAGTTCGACTAATACATTAACTAAGATATTATTTTAATCAATTTTTATAAAATATTTTTCATTACTATATTTGTCGTTATCCGATTCGATATACAAAAAAATTTCATCTTCGGATTCCCATTCAACCTTAAAGTATACTGTTTCATTATATCCTGGTTTATTTGTTTCGAAAACCAATGTATCATCTTTAAAAATATATGGACGACTTACATAGTCATATCGTAGAGTTATAGAATAGTTACCACTAGGTGAATATATAACTTCATCTCTACTTGTTTCATATTCAATTTCACTTGTCGTACATCCGGTTAATACAAATAATACTAATATACATAACACAGCGTTTTTTTCACCAGTTCTACCTCCAGTTCTGAGCTATAATTATATTTCGTACGGTCCATATACTATATTCTCATCCCACATCTTAGCAAACACACACTCCCTTAAAAGGATCCTTGTCCATATATTTCGCCTTCTTTAATTTCTCCATTCTCTACTATCATCTCCACATTTTCAAACACGTTCATAAACACATGCTTTGCTTTTTCTAAAAGCCTATGGCACAGCTTCGGTTCCTCAAACAGAAAGCTTACACGCAATTCTATCCTTCTAACATTTGGATACTTTTCCTCATATTGTCCTGAATCTATGTACCAAATATATGTATTGAGTTTCTCCTGCAATAACAATAAATGTCGATTTATATCTGACCAGTCCATTCCATCTGCAAGAAGAAGTATCAAGCTGGAAGTATCCTGTTCATATGCCATGCCATCAATGGTGTCTGTGTTTTCAATATTCAACTTCTCATCGTTATTATCTAACTCCATAGCTTCTCCTATTCCATCCTTTTGCGTATTTCCCTTGCATTATCCTTCAAATAATAATATTCGCTTTCATCCGCCAAATCCAGGTACTTTTCAAGCTCGGTTGAATGAATCATATGCAGTACATGAAGCACCATTATTTTCTGATGCTCATGCCCAAAAGCATCATCCTTATATTTATCTCTCCATCAAAATTCTATTGCGTGCTCTTCTGCTTTGTCCGGATGGATATATGCTAATGACTTTAGTGCCATACGCTGTGTATACTCATCATCAACCTGCAGGAAATCGAAGATTAAAGCTTTTATTTCATCCTTGCCATGATAATCCTTTAGACTCTCTTCAAACTGCCACTTTGCATTTATATATTCAGTAAACAGCACCTTTTCACACAGTAAAGCATACCAATCAGGATATTTTAATAACACCTCTATAATACGACTGCATTCATTATCTCTAGCAATTCCAAACAAGATATCATCAAGCATTTGCTCCGTAGCCTCATCGCAGGATGTATATTCTATTATTTCGAGAATAACCTTATACATATCATCAAATTTATCTAATCCGATTCCCCATTCCCCGTTATCATTTCTTTCGCTCCAGTTGGGATATTTTTTATCTGCTTCTTTGACAAATTGGGCAACTGCTCTATGTAGTTTTCTTTCATAATCAGCAGACATAATGTACCCCTTTCATTTACCGATAACTTTTCATAAATGACCTGCTATTGCACGTTTCATAATGTTCACATCATTTTTACAGCAGATCTATCATATACAAAATTATACTAGGTAAGATTTCTTTCTTCCTAAATCTGTCACAAGGTAAGGATTATCCTTTTTCATGGCATCAACAAGCGGCTTAACTTTAGTCGGATCTGCCTTAAGCATTTCATACTCTTCACTGGTTATACCTACGAATTGTAGGAAATCAACGCGACCATATATTGTATCAATTCCCGGCACCTCTGTATCCTCTACTGCAAGGATGGCTGTAATCAGTGAGTCTGCACCTACTTTTATAGGGGTTCCCATATTTGACATAAAATGTCCGGGCTCAAACCAGCTTTCCTTTGTATAGGTGTATCTTCCAAGATTTCCAAGGAAATTTATCGCCCACATACAATCATCATCATTATCCGCTTTCAGTTTAAAAGTCATCTCGTACCCCCAGCGACTATATTTTCCACCAAAAGCTTCCTCATCAGCATAAAGCTCTGTCATGCCAAAGGTTACAATATGCCGGTGTCCATGTGGCGACTTGTAAATTGAATATCCATCAATATATTCCGAACCGCCAAACATTGCTCTTGCCTCAATATTAGTTCCATAATGATTTGGCTCCTGACCAGGATAACATTTAGCAAATGCTTCCTCAATGGCATCCCATCCAGGTGCATATTCTTCATCCTTAACCTTCTCTCTGAATTCTTCTATAGTCATTTCTTTTTCCCCCCATACAATCATGAAACTTCAAATTAATTAAGCATGAATTTCCACATACTCATATTTATTATAACTTAATATCTGCTATTCACAATCTGAAATCCTATCAATTTACCATCCTCTAACAAGGGTTAGGAGCGATTATCTCGCTCCTCTGCTTCTATCTACAGTTCTGGCTTCCTCGACCTTATGACAACGATTGCGGTAATCATACTCTTCCCGAAACTCATCATAAATTTCCATCTTGTACTGAATACTTGCAAGCTTAGCACCCACATAACCCAAACGTTCTTTAAATGCTTTAAACTCTGCTTCAAAATCATCCGTAGGTGCGGGAAGGATTCTTGCACGCTCCTCCAAAGAAAGTTCAGTGTAATCAATCTGCTCAGATTTCTCTGCTTTTACTACAACATCCACGATTTGCTCCTCAGCCTTCGATTCCTGTGACACTGCATCCGTTTCATAAAAATCAGCAACAACTTCTTCCACACTTATATCATTTATCTCAACCACAGATTCTTCATTCTCCGCAACCACTTCGTCAATAACAGGAGTCTCCGTATATGATGAAACAGCCTCTTCTCTCTTAGCCTGCTTTTCCTGCATTGCTTCAAATTCCACTCTGGTCATAATCGGTGTAGAAATCATTTCTGCTGTAGCTGTTTTCCAGTCCACTATTTCCTGACCTTCCAGATAGTCCAGATAAGCATTATTCCACTCTTTTCTGTCCATTTCATCCAGATAAAGATTGAATCTACGGCTATTGCGTTCAGCCACACGATTTCTTATGGCTGATATCCCTTCCCTCTTTTTCAGTTCTTCTGCCTGTTTTCGCTTCTTCTCCTGCTCTGACTGAATCAATGCCTCAATCTCTGCTTCCATCTGCTTCATGGCAAGGTCTTTTGCTTCCCTTTCTGCAACAAAACCTCTAATCCTGTCCGCAAGCTCTGCCTTTCCGTACCCTTCTCCCAGCTTATTACCTCGGATTCCTTTCTTCATATCCGGCATGGCAAAAGTCACAGTTTTATTCGTAACTCTAATCGTCCAGTGGTAAATTGCACGCAGATACTCTATCAGCTGTTCAAATGAATTTACCGTCGGCAGAATCTTGTCAATGGTATTTCTTATAAGTTCCCGGTCGGAAGTAACTCCCACACCGTCTGATGCATTCTTATCCATAAGGCGTTTTTCCACCCAGTAATTATCCTTATGCTTTCTGGCAAGTAAATCCGCCTGCCCCAATCCCAGACGGATACACTTATCCATTACCCACTTTTTTGCATGATACATCATCTTACCAGTGCTTTTATGCTTACAGCACTGCTTCCACTCGCATGGTTTATCGTGCCATATGCTTTTCCTGCCGGGGAATTTCCGCACGGAATTAATAACCATGTGAATGTGCATATTCCGGCTGTTATTATGACCGTCTGGATGCACTGCAACTACTGCCTGATGCCCCGGAGCAAACTCTGCAAGCCACTTCTTTCCAAACTCCATTGCCTGTTCCATTGTAATATCATCCTCCGGTTCAAAGCTGATAATATAATGATGTGCCTTTACATCATTCACAGAATTGTTCTTTCCATAAAATCTGTTGGTTTCAATACACTCTGCACCAAAACTGTCCACATCACAATTCACGCCATCAATCAGATAGTTTTCACGCTCCATAATCCTGCCCTTTCCATCCAGAATGGGCTTATTAGTATATTCATCAAACTGACAGGTCAGATACTCCACTGCATCAGAATAAAATCTGTTCTTTACTGAAATATGCTTCAATATCGCCATTAGCTCTCACCATCCTTTCCGCTTTTACGCCTGCGTTTTTTACCACAAGCCACATCTTCCAATGCCGGCAGAATCTTAAACTTCAAATCAAGCAGCTCCCTTACGGCTTCCTTTACTTCATAATAAACGCTGCAAAAATCGCCACCACCATTCAAATGCTTTGCTATCTGATTCAGATTCGAGCCAATCTTTCCAAGCTGCATGGAATACTCCCTTAAAAGACCGGTATCTCCATAGCAAGGCAGTTTCCTGCCCAAAGCACATCGTCTCATATATTCTGAAGTGGTAAGCCCGGTTTTTCTCGCTTTTTCCTCAATCAGTTCCTTATCCTCTGCGGAAATACGCATAGACATTAAAGCCATATTCTCTTTCTTTTTATCTGTCTTTCCCATACAAAACCTCCAATCTGACAAAACAAAAAGCAGGCAATTTCTCACCTGCTTCTCATGTCCTAAAACTGTTATATTGTTAATTGCTACTCCTGTAGAAATAATAATGCTGCCGTATACGGCAGATGCTTTTCGCCGTCGCTTTCGCTCCTCCCTCTGGTCTACGCTCACTCCCCTATGGTCGCTCACGGATACACTCGCACGGCTCGTGAATATCTCCTACTGAAATTTCTAGCGGCTCGCAAGCTCACAGTAAACTGTTCGCTGTCGCGGCAGTCGCCAAATGAGAATGCAAGCATTCTCGCTTGGCTCGTTGCCCGCGCATATATCTGCTCGCCGGTTATATAGAAATCTGTCATACACCCGTCTTACAGAAAATCCACCAAACACGCTTTCCATATGAAATCCTGCTACAGCTCTGCGCATCATTTCTAAAAGAAATCCTATTTCCACTGATGCGTGCCGACCTAAGTCGGCACAAGCTCCGGATACGTCGCATAAGGTAGAGCAAGTTCCGCCCTGTATATACACGGGCAGGAACTTGTTGGGGATTTGGCATCCCCAAGCCCCAGCTTCTTTCGCCTTGCGGTCAAAAAAATAAAGCCTGCAAGCAGACTTTATTTTATGCCGAAGGCTTAGCCGGCTCCGTAAGAAACTCATATGACACTTTTTCCCATAGAAAAAGGTCTGTTCTACAAATAAGGCAAATGTGTATTACATCGCACCTTTTTGTAAGACAGTCCGTCATACGCTCTTTTCTTACGCTGTCCGTCTTAATCATCATCCATATCAAACAGATTACCCAGCTTACTCTTCGTGTCATTATCCATACCATTGAAATCATCTGTTTTCAACTCATCATCAGGCACCTGTGTCTCAGTCGTAGATGACACCATGTTGGGAACATTAGTTGACATACCATTCACTGGTACTTTCATACCGATAACAGTAGAATTCATATATCCTCCGGTTAAAGGCTGTGTCCCCTGCATCAAATTCATGGTACCCATATTCATCTGTTGCATCATGGCTCCCATCACTCCTGCAAAGGTATTATTTGCCACATTCTGTGATGTTTCCTGCACAACCTTTGCAAATTCCTCCGCTGCTTTATGAATTGCTTCGTCCATCCACTGGGTAGCTTCCTTTTCTTTGACACCTTTTTCCTCCTGCGCCATAGCAGTAATTAATGCCTGCTTGATGAGCTCTGTCTGATTCATATATCCCGGCTGGCTGGATTTTTCTTCCAGCCATGCAAGGATTTTTCTGTCACTTGCACATTTCGGATTTAGCCGAAAGGATATTGAATTTCCCATAGGTACCTCCTATCCCAGATTATCAGCAAGATAACGATAACCAATTGCATTTGCCTTCACATCCGTTACATACTGGATATTTCTACCCTTTGTTCTACCAAAACGCTTCATCACACATGCACCACCGCCCACATACACAATATTCTCATGGGCAAGGTCTACCTTAATCTCACGAAGCTTTGCTTCCACATCGTCAGCATACTGCTGCAATCCCTTTTCAATAAATGGAATAAAATCAGCATTTACATTGGACTGTTTTCCACGGATAACATCAATAATATCATCCTCCGGAATTTCACAGCGAAGTGTAGGTAAGGCATCCTTTTTAATACGCTCAATGGTGGTAATCAGTCCCAGCTCATAGGTGTAAGCGTCCTTATCCATAGGAATTTTATCTCTGACACTAAGCACATCCAGTGTCCAAGAACCCAAATCCACACATCTGAGTCTGTCCATATCTCCCATACGGTTTGCAATAGCCGCATAACACTGGGCATAAATCTTAACCTTATCCATATAAAAAGAATAATGCACTCCCTCAAAGTTAAAAGAAATGCGTTCCTTATGCCATAGATAATCACGAAACTCCTTACGCTCCGCACCAAACAGGGTAAGTGGCACACCTGCATACAGTTCCACATGCTCTGCCTGTGCCTTACCCTGATACTTAAGCTCCTTGGCAATCCCTGCCAAGGTCAGCAAAAAGTAATTCTCATTCTCGGTCTTAGTTGCCTGCTTTCCAAGTCTGCCCTGACCCACAATATACTTCTTACCCTTATATTCCAAAAGTCCGTGATTGGTCAGTGGCGTATATTCTACAGGCACCACCGAAGTTTCCATAAAAGTATGCTCGCCCTTAATGGAACTCCAGCCGTGATCCAGTGCAATCCTAACAGGTGCCTCAAATGTTTCAGTCATAAATAAATTCTCTCTCATAAAATCCTCTCTTTCTCCCGTTCTTCCGGTCTGCAAATAATTGTTGTTCTGTTCCTTGTTAGTGATACTGGTATACAATCTCTCCATAAATAACCTCCTCCGCAAGCTGTTTAGCCTGCTCTCTTAATTTCCACATTTCCATTGTGGAGTTAGTGTCTTTCGGTTTATGTGATGCCAAATACCTATTCATAATTGAATCCAACATCTCATAAACCTGCTCATTTACTTCCTGTGCCTTACGATGAAGCTGCCCCATACGGATATGGTGGCGGTATCGGTCTATATGATTTTCTTTCATATAAGAAATCCAAATCAGACCATATTTTCCCACATCAGTGATTGTGACGGATAAAGTATTATCCGAACACTCACTAATATTGGGATACAAAATGCCATCCACCGTTCTGTATGTTCCGCCCATAGCTTCAAATATAGATAATTCATTGCTCATCTTAACGACCTCCTATCTTACTTTACCCCGGCTGGTACCAATACCCTTTGTTTTATCAAGTTGCTGTTTTTCATGCCATTCCTTTAAAAGCTGTTCAATCAACGCTGTTTTCTGCTTATGTGTATATCCTTCCGGAAAATACTTCTCCACAGCATCTGCACGCAATTTAATCTGTTCTCTCTGGTTTGGCTTTTCCTGCTCTAATATGAGAAACATTACATCCATATCCAGCTCTCCATACTGACTCATTCGCTTTATACGATTAGCCTGAGATAATGACGGTGTGCATTGCTCCATATCCATAACTTCATAAAGTTCATACTGCTGTTCCTCTGTCAGATAGGAAAGTTCCACCGCAATGGTAAAAGCAATCTTTCCATCATCTACCATATCAAGAAGCTTAGGGATGAGATTGGTAAGACGAATATAACGTGATATTTGCCTTTGACTTTCTCCTGTCTGCATTGCCAATGATTGATTACTTCTTATAATTGCATCTTCGACGCTTTTATCTTGCAACAACATCCATTTTCCATCAGCATCATATCCACCAGCCAATGAATGCGTTTGTAATGTAGGATTTTCTAACTTTTCGCCAACTTGGCAAAAAGTTAAATCAGTCCTCGCCCCCTGCCTCTTCATCGCATCAAGCTTCATCTTATAAGCAAATGCCTTTTCACTTGGTTTCAAATGTTCTCTTTGCAGGTTACTGTCTACCATAGCTATAACTGCCTGATTATCATCAAGTTCTCTGATTACCACAGGCATTACATCAAGACCTGCCCATTTACTGGCAGCCTTTCTTCTATGCCCGGCAATCAGCTCATAGCCGCCTTCTGCTCTCGGTCTTGCCAATGCTGGAACAATGACACCCTCTTTTTCAATACTCTGCATCAGCTCAAAAAGTGCCATATCATTTTCTACCTTAAAGGGATGCCCCTCAAAGTCGTGTAAATCCGCAATGGGAACCATCTTTATATCCGTTTCAGCCATTGCATTGTGGTCTTGTTGCGAACAAGAATACAATTCTTCCTTTTTCTTCATAAATTCAATTACCTCCTAAAAAATACTGTTTGCCAGATAATCTCTGTCAAAACAAAACGAGCCGCTTATTTTCAAAATCACTTGAAAATAAGCGGCTCAAACCTCTTTGTTACCTTATTGAATTGTTAGTTATTATTGATGAAATATGAACGATAGATTTTTGTGTTTCCGAACTACACCTTCACAACCACTTGGACATTTACTCCGTTGGAAATTGCCTTTTTCTTCTCTTTTCGGTCACTTTGTGAAAACAGGACATGTCGCTCAAAGTGCCTAAATTCAAGGAGTTTCAGGTATTTTTCCTTTGGAGCAATGTCACGCACTCTACATGAACAGTACCCGGAAACTGATCGACGGCACAAGCCTTGGTCACAAAATATCCATGCTCCTGCAAAGTCTCCAGATCCCTTGCAAGCGATGTTGGCTTGCAGCTTATATACACAAGCTCCTTCACACCATAGTTGATGATCTTCAACAGGGCCTTCGGATTGATTCCGTCACGAGGTGGATCAAGCACTATGAAATCCGGTTTGTCCTCTATGTCATCTATTACCCTGAGTACATCTCCGGCGATGAACTCACAGTTGTCAAGGCCGTTAAGCTCCGCATTCACACGGGCGGCCTCCACGGCTTCCTCAACTATCTCCACGCCGATGACCTTCTTTGCGACAGGCGCAAGAAGCTGGGCTATCGTTCCGGTTCCGCTGTAGAGGTCGAATATGACTGCATCCTTTGTGTCACCCACATATGAACGTGCCCTGTCATAGAGTCTCTCCGCACTCTTTGTATTTGTCTGGAAGAATGAGAATGGTGATATCTTGAACTGAAGCCCAAGAACCGTCTCATATATATACTCTGTTCCATATAGCAGATTTGTCCTGTCACTGATGACCGCATCCGCCATGGAGTCATTCTCCGTGTGTAGAATTCCCGCGATCTTACCCTCAAGCGGCAGCTCCAGCAGCCCCTTCACGTATGCATCAAGGTCGAGAGCCGCCAGATTCTGGGTGGTTGTCACCAGATTCACCAGCAGATCGCCATTTGTCGCCGAACGTCTGATAACCAGATGGCGCAGAAGCCCCTCGTGCTGCATCTTTTTGTAATATGGGAGTCCCGCCTCCTTGCAGAACTGGACAGTATATTTCACTATCTTGTTCAGATCATCATTTACTATATAGCAGTCATCCATCTGTACGATGTCGTACGTGCTGTTCTTCTTGTGAAGTCCCAGTGCCAGCGGACCATCCTTATACTCATCGCCAAATGAGAACTCCATCTTGTTCCTGTATCCCTTTGTCACAGGAGATGCAAGTATCCCCTGCCACTCATAAGGGTGAACCTCGCTGTCTATCACTCCGTCAAGGAGGCCTTTGACAAGCTCCTCCTTCACCTTGAGCTGGTTCTCGTAGCTGAGCGTCTGGTAACTGCAGCCACCGCACATACCAAAATGCGAACAAACCGGTGAAGCATCCTCAAGCTCAGATTTCTCAAGAACCTCAAGGAGCCTTCCGTCCGCCTTGCCCTTCTTCAGCTTCGTTATGCGGCAGCTCACCTTCTGGCCTTTTATCGCACCCTTAACTGTTACTTTTCTGTCATCCATATGAAAGCTTCCCTTGTTCGGGAACTCATATGTGTCTATCACACCTTCAACTATATCGTGTTTCTTCATTCTATTTCCAATCCTTATTTATTTTTCTGGAACGGTCTGCCCTATCCCCACAGATCCTCAAAAAACTTCTTCCTCTTCTTCTCCTCCGGTATGGAACATCAGCCATTTAAAGCTGCCTTCGGCAGGGCTGATGCTACATGTCAAATTTTCTTCGAAAACTTGACACATTCGACTCTACCCTCGGTAGCTCATTCTGCGCAAAAAACGGCGTTCCGTGCTGGTCAAAATCAAGCAGCATATACGTTCCAATCCGGTTGTCCCTCGGCAGAGCCAGACTTCCCGGATTGACAATGTATGAATCCTTGTAGCACGTCAGGTCACGGCGGTGTGTATGTCCATACATCACGAAGTCATATCCCTCCAGATCTATGAGTTCCTCCAGATAGGAGATTCCGCTGTTCACACTGTACCTGTGTCCATGGGTTATAAATGCCTTCTTGTCTCCGATGTTGAACTCATCATATATTGGGAGCTCCGGGTTGTAGTCGCAGTTTCCCCTCACCATGTGGATCTCGCATTTGAAAAGATCATGTATCAGCTTTTCGTCTCCCTCCACATCACCGAGGTGTATCAGCATGTCCACGTCGCCAACTATATCGTGTATCTGTTTTAAGCAGCTACTCTTGCCATGAGTGTCACTTATTATCAGTACTTTCATCTATTCCTCCTAACGAGAATCCATCGATCCCACTGATCATTAACTGATTTATTCCTGATTCTCACTTACTCTCCCTGTGCGCTCTGATGACGTTCTTCATCAGTCTCAGTGCATTTCCCCTGTGACTGATCTTGTTCTTCTCCTCAGGATCAAGCTCCGCAGTGGTCTTGCCCAGCTCTGGAAGGTAAAATATAGGGTCATACCCGAAACCGTTCTCGCCGCGCTCCTCGTAGCCTATGATTCCCTCTATGGTTCCCCGCTCTGTGTACTCGCTTCCATCCGGGAACACTGCTGCTATAGCGCACACGAATCTTGCTGTTCTCTCAGAATCTGGAACCCCGGCCAGCTTGTCTATTATGTACTGGTTCTTGATGCGGTATGACGTGTCCTCACCAAGAAATCTTGCGCTGTATATTCCAGGCGCCTTGTCCATGTAATCGACCTCAAGTCCTGAGTCATCCGCAAGCACCAGACATCCGCTCTCCTTGCTGATGGCTCTCGCCTTGATCAGAGCATTCTCCTCAAATGTCTGTCCGTCCTCCACTATGTCTATATCGATCCCAGCCTCCTTCATGGACTGTATCTCAAATCCGAGGTCAGCAAGTATCATGCGGACCTCCTTCATCTTTCCTTCATTTCCCGTTGCAAATATCAGCTTATCCATAATAGTTCTCCTTTCCCACAGCTTACATACACTTCCTGTTTATTCTGTCTTATCCGTAAATGCCTTGAGGCAGACGTTACATTTTCTCTCTTTTTCCGCACTGTACCACTGATTTCCATACAGACTTATATAGCCTTCTCCATCGGAGATGTCAAAGCTGTCGGTCATGGAATCCGCATCATACTCTATGGCTATCGGGTATTTGCTGCCCGGCGTGGTTATATGTACTATGACCGCAAATTTCTTTTCATCCGGGAGCTTGACCACATCATCCAGGTTGACCGTGTAGTATCCTGCGTACTCCATCTCGCCTGACGCGACAAGCTTCTTATTTGCCAGATCGTCAGTGTCCTCAAAATTTGTAGCCACATATACTTCATATGTCGTCTTTGCATCAGTAGCATAGAATGACACAGCCTTGAGCTCCTCGCTCTTGCCTGCCGTGTAAACATTTGCAAAG
Organism: Coprococcus sp. RTP21281st1_F1_RTP21281_210402; assembly: GCF_040915325.1. Lineage (NCBI taxonomy): Bacteria > Bacillati > Bacillota > Clostridia > Lachnospirales > Lachnospiraceae > Coprococcus > Coprococcus sp. RTP21281st1_F1_RTP21281_210402. The sequence goes on along the minus strand of NZ_JBCPDQ010000006.1, from coordinate 115,114 downwards.
TAGGCATCCTCCTGGTCAAATCCAAGGACTCCGACCCAGCCCAGCTTGTCCGACTGGTATATCTTATCGTAGTTGTCTGCACCCTCAAGTCTGGTGTACACAACACTGGTCTCGCAAATATGCGCATCATAGTAGGATATATAGAAATATCCATCCTCGCCAAATTCGGTTCCCCAACTGTTCTTACAGATAAAAGCACCATCTTTCTTCGGCGCCTTGTTAAAGTTGTTCTTGCTGTAATTGTCATCCCATCCTACTATTACCACATCGTGGTTGATTCCCTCTGAACCATCATAATAGTACGCATGAGTCTCCTCGTTGTAATACTCCGAGCTGCTGTCGGCATCTATCATATCGCTGTATATCGCAGTCTCCACACCGCCCTTGGTGTACACTGCCTCTTTCACAGCCTTCAGATTCTTGTCGTCAATTATCTCCGCCTCCTGCAAATGCTTCACGGCCTTAAGCTTGGAGTTCGTCTTGTCATCCCCGTACGGATCATCCTTCTCGAGAACCGGTCCCTTCCAGGATGCAAGATATGCAATACTCATCCTGTACTGGCCACCCTCAAACTGTTCAACGCCAAATCCGTTGTTCATGGTCATGTTATCCACAGAGAACTGCAGCTTTTCATCCGGCATAAGAGTTGTCTCAAGCGCAGCCAGCGACGCAAATGCCCAGCATGTTCCCGAGTCTCCCTGGTCTCTGACCTCTGTGACCCTGCCCTCTTTTCTCATGTCGTAGGCGGCCGGCAGCTTACTGTCCTCACCGACCTTCTGTAGGGATACACGGCCTGTGTCATAATTGTACTCACATGTATAGTCAAGCGTGTCCGCTATATACTCTATAGGGACAAATGTCTCGTCATCCTTCTTTATCGGCGCATCCGCGATCTTCACGTCCTTGCCGTCCAGCTCTGCATCCTGGGAATCAAGCACCAGTCTGGCGACTCCTTCATTCCTCTTGATCACGATACTACCATTCACATACTCTATGTATGTACACTTCATCTTATCCTTGAGCATCTTCAGCGGCATCATAAGGTGAAGATTATTGCTTACATACGGCTTGTACTCGTCCTCTTCCACCTCACTGCCATTTACATACAGTGTGAGTCCCGCTTCATTGTAATCGCCCGCAAGCTTCTCAGACATGCCGGAAACTGCGTGTTGATCCTCCTCGTTCTTCTCCAGACGTCCCGACGGCTCCTTTGTTCCGTAATACGCCAGAGCACCTATGGCAAGGATCAGAATTATATATACAAATTTCTTCAAGATTCTTCTCTCCTTCGTTTAGGCGGCTTCGGTCCCATAAACTGATAGAAATATGATTTTATCATTCCGTTGTATATCTTGCGGTTTCTGTCGGCCTTTCTGCCGATATACTTCTCCGCATCCGTATACGATGTGATGAGGAACATTGACCAGTCATCAAGACTCCTATAGCTCTCGCCGATGGTTCTGTACAGCTCAGGCAGAGCCTCCTTCTCCTCAAGTCTCTCTCCGTAAGGTGGATTTGTGATTATAAATCCATACTTCTTCGGATTTCTCAGATCCTTCACATCCCTCTGCTGAAAATGGATGTGCTGCTCCACTCCTGCTGCCCTGGCATTCTCCATGGCACACTTCACCATATCGCCATCCAGATCATATCCCTGTATGTTCATCTTCACATCGTGGTCTATGAGATCATGAGCCTCATCCACCGCATTGTACCATATCTTCTTGTCACAGATCTTGGACCACTCCTGGGCCGTGAACTCCCTGTCCATTCCCGGTGCGATATGTGCGCCTATCATGGCAGCCTCTATCGGAAATGTTCCACTTCCGCAGAACGGATCTACAAGGACTCTGTCCCTGTGCCACGGCGTGAGCATGATCAGCGCGGACGCCAGCGTCTCCGATATAGGAGCCTTTCCAACCAGCTTTCTGTATCCCCTCTTATGAAGTGACACACCTGACGTGTCAAGTGCTATGGTCACTATATCCTTGAATATAAATACTCTCACCGGATAGCTTGCGCCATCCTCCGTGAACCATGACACTCTGTATGTTTGCTTCAATCTCTCAACCATAGCCTTCTTGACTATGGACTGTATATCCGATGGACTGAAGAGTGCACTCTTGTTTGATGTCGCCTTGGACACCCAGAATTTTGCATCCCTTGTCAGATACTTCTCCCAGGCGATGGCCTTTGTTCCCTCGAACAGCTCGTCAAATGTGGCGGCCTTGAAGCTGCCACATTTGAGCATGATACGCTCGGCTGTCCTTATAAAAATATTTGCCCTTGCAATCGCACTCTCGTCTCCGGCAAATGTGATCCTTCCGTCCTCCACCTGGACTATCTCGTATCCAAGATCAAGTATTTCTTTTTTCAGTACCGACTCCAGTCCAAAATGACATGGAGCTATAAGTTCTACTCTACTCATTTCCTGCCCTTTCTGTGGGTTGTATATTTGTTCTATCGCTGTCTTGTGAGCGGGCCTCTGTACTGCGCCAGACCTCCCACCGTGTTGATAACTCTGTATCCATCCTCGCTCATGATGAGCGCAGCCTTCATGCTGCTCACCCCATGAGCACAGTATACCAGCAGATATTTGCTTTTGGGAAGAGTATACTCCCCCGCTTCTATCAACTCAAATGGAATATTTACCGCCATGGGGATGTGTCCCTCCAGAAATTCATCGCGGTCCCTGACATCCACTATTATGCCGCCCCTTGCAACAGCTTCACGTATGATGTTGCGTATGGGAATACTTGTGAATCCCATTTCTCCACCTCCTTCATACCGACAGAAAAACCTCTTCTGTTATATGATATGAAGGAAATGTCTCATCGACACAATAAAAACGAAGATCCCGGCAGGCGAAAAGCCAATTCCGTCTGTCGGGACCTTATAATTACTTCTTAAGCTGTGCAAGACGCTCGGCAACCTGCTCAGACATCTCAGTGTACTTGGCAAGCTTTGCCTTCTCCTCCTCAACC